>WQRT01000021.1 GCA_009786625.1 Treponema sp. | reverse complement strand
GTGGGGAATTAAAGGCGCCGCTCTCGCCACTGTCACCGCCGAATTAATCGCAGGGCTTCTCGCGTTATATGTATTGATAAAACGTTTCCCCGGCTTTATTCCAAAAAAGCGCGACTGGTTTATAAACCGAAAAGAGATAGGAGAGCACTTGTCTCTCGGCATTGTTATGGCTTTACAGCGTTCCATTGTAGAAGCGGGAAACATACTCGTTCAATCCGCAGTGAACAGCCTCGGTTCATTAACAATCGCTTCGGTTTCGGCGGCGCAGCGCGTGCGCGGATTAAACATGATGCCCGTCTTCGCGCTTTCGGGAGCCATGACAACTTACACAGCGCAGAATTACGGCGCGGGAAAAATGGATCGTGTTTATAAAGGTTTATTTCAAGCCTGCCTTATAGCCGCGGCTCTCGGTTTATTCATGGCGGTTTTAAATCAATTTACGGGAAAACACATCGTAACGTTATTTTTAAAAGACTCAAGTGAAGCGATAGAGCTTGCGGCTCAATATATTTTGATTACAGGCTACACTGTTTTTATTCTCGGCATCATGCTTGTATTCAGAAGCGTACTTCAGGGACTCGGAAAAAAATCCGCTCCGCTTTTATGCAGCGCGATGGAAACCGTTATGAGCATATTAGCGTTTTCTGTTTTAATTCCATACATGGGCTTCACCGGTGTCTGCCTTGTTAATCCGCTGTCGTGGTTTGCTTCCGGCATTCCCCTGTATATCGCTTTCGCAATCTTCAGAATGAATAATCGTAAAGCCTTGTCAGAATGTCACGTAACTTGACCCCGTACTGCCTGTCAGCAGCCCATGTACCGGCAAGCCCTTCGTAAGAGGGAGCGCGTCCTCTTTGCACATAACGAAAACGCGGATTTACAAGTTCGCCGTTAAGAGGTTCCGCGCTTCCGTATGCCTTAAGATGCTGAACATGAGCGCGTACTCCTGTACGCACATCGGGAAAAACCAGTCCCGGCTGTTCCGGCCCAATCGCGCCAAGCCCCGCGAAATTATTCCACTGCGGCTGTACAAGCCCGCCGAACCGCAAAAATCCTGTTTCAAGGCACATCTGAATAAAAGCGATATCGTGATTTACGCCTTCAAACGCCGCCTCGTAAACATAAAACCCCGCGAGATTATGCACAAAATCGCTGTCCGCCCCTGAGTTATTGGTTAAAAGGAAACCAGCCATTTTTTCCGCGCTGACATTCCCCCGCCCCATTATCATTTCAGGCGGCAGAGGTTTTTCTGCATCAGAAACAGACACCGCTCGCCCTTCTTCAGATACTTCCGATACTGCGGCTGAACTTTCCGCCGCCGCGTCCGGCTGAATAGTAGCGCACGAGAGGATTACAAACAGTACAAGAATCGAGATTATTATTCGTGGGATTAATTGGAACATAGCTTATTATCGGCAGAAATCCGGTGAGTATTTCGGGAGATTTTCACCGCGTAAAGAATAACAATAACCGCCGTTAAAAAAAAATTAATTTCAAAATTTTACAATTATTCGCAAGCAAGGCGGCATATCCGCGCCATATATGTGTATGAAAGAAATTAAAATAACAGTTTTTACAAAAATGCAGCCTGAACAGCGGCCGCGGGAGAAACTGCTTGCGCGGGGGCCCGGAGCTTTATCCGACAGGGAATTACTGTCAATCCTTTTGAACGCGGGAATCCGCGGAAAAAATGTAAGGAGGCTCTCAAGCGATCTGCTTAAATTCTTGCAGAAAACCAAGAATACTCCTTCCGTGAAAGAAATCGCTTTGCTGCCCGGGATCGGGCAGATCAAGGCATGTTCAATCGCCGCAATGCTGGAGTTCGGAAGGAGGCGCTTCGGTCCGTCTTCTGTCAAGGTAAAAAATCCAAAGGATATTTTCGCTCTTGTAAGACACAATGCCGACCGCAAACAGGAAAGATTTATCAGCCTGTCGCTTAACGGTGCGCATGAAGTGCTGGCCGTCAGAATCGTAACCATCGGGCTTGTCAACAAAACAATTGTCCACCCGCGCGAAGTATTCGCCGACCTCATTCAGGACAGAGCGTCGGCGTTCTGCGTTGCGCATAACCACCCGTCGGGACAGCTTGAAAGCTCGCCTGAGGATGATGAGATCACAAACCGCCTGCAATCCGCAGCACGGATATTGGGGCTTCATTTTATCGATCATATCATCTTCACGGAAACATCATGGTGGAGTTTCAGAGAGAATGGAAAATTGAAGGATGGGCAAGAGAATATGCAATACTGACCGTTATCAAATAATATGATAAAATAAACCCATGCTCAGGCAAAAAATAATTACTACGGCGCTTGCCCTTCTTCTCGTCTTTCCGTCATTGCTTGCGGCGCGCGCGCCAAACATTATTACAGAAGATAATTTTATTCAGGCGGAAGGCAGAGGGCTGACAATTCAATCAGATCCGCCGGGTGTAAGAGTTTTTATAAACGGCATTGAGCGCGGGATTACTCCCGTGGGATTTGAAAACATGGGAGCGGGCGAATATCAAATCAGACTCGTTAAAGATGGTTATAATGACAAGCGTTTTAATGTAACGCTTTCAAATACAGGAAGGCTTGTTGTATTAATCAAGATGGAAGAAGAGCGCGGGTTTGCAATGCTCTCCGTTTACAGAGCCGAAGGAAGTCCCGCGTATCTTCCGTTCAATCCGCAGATAACATCAAGAGAACAGAATGAGCCGCCGCCTCTCTCGCATGAATATAAAGCGGTTTTAAATTTTGCCGCTGGGGTACGCACAATCAGGGTTCGCGCTTTTGGCTGGGAAGACGCTGCCGCGGACGTGCTAATCAGAAACAATGAAACAACTGCGGTAGATATTTATATGAGACCGGCTGTCTTCAGTATTGATAATGTATCTTTATCAAGAAACAGATTTAATCCTTTTAATACAGGTCATCTCGGTATTACAGATTTTCGTTTTGATGTATCGGCTCCGGGAACCGCATCATTTAGAATATTAAATGCGGCGGGCGCTGCGGTATTCGAAAGACAGCTTGATGTTTTTGATACATGGTATCAATCAATATTATGGAACGGCAGGGACTCTGCGGGAAGGGCGCTGCCCGAAGGCGTTTATACCATTTTGATGGAAGCGTCTGCATTTCAGCTAACACAGAATGATGATGACAGTGGTACGCCGCGGATAATAACGATAAGAATAGAAACCGAAATTGATTACTCCGTTAATATTTTTCCATTGTCGCTTGACAGCGGAATTTCAGGATTGTCTTTTACGCCTTTGCCTCATACTCTTCCGCTGGGAAGTTTCCAATTCAATGCCGGTGTTCTTGCGGGGAATTTCATTCTTCATGGTGCGCAAAAAGAAGTTTTTGATATTCCGTTTAAACTCGGCATGAGTGTAACGCCGGTAAACCATCTTGAACTTACTACCATTTTTAATATAAATCCCTACAGGGAAGATTGGGGAATAACTGGTTCCGTAAAATATAATTTTTTAAGAGGTGACGGCATCCCGCTGGCTTTCGCGGCCGGCGTCAGTTACACATGGGCGGGAAACGAGGGGGCTTTTCCTCTGAGTCCCGGACGCGGCGTAGGATTTTTCGCGCCGCTATCATTAGAGCTGACAAATACACTGGGCGGGAGCTTTTCATTGGCACTCTGCCCTATTCTTTTCTGGCGCGGTCCTGAAGGGCTTATTCCAGCCTTAATGCTTGGAACGGGTATCCTCTACCGCGCCGCATGGTTAAACGCCGGTCTCAGTGCGCGCCTTGAATATGATTTAACAGAAAACACAGATCCATCGCTATTGGCAGGAGCGCAGATACATTTTTATCCGTTAAGCTTTGTCTTTTCACTGCAAGGGGGGGTCATGTCACGTAACAACATATTGGGCTGGTACGGAGGCATCACAATTGGATTTATCTATTAATTTTTATTCAAAATTATAATCAGCGCTTTTTTACCAGATAGAAGTATCGGGATTTTAGCTTCAGATTCAAAGCGGGAAAACTGCGTAAAGTTACCGTCGTTTGCACATAACACAACTGCTCTTCCGCCTTTTTTAAGCAGCTTATAAAAAATATCTGACATTTTTAGTAAAAAATCACTGTCTTTTGTTTCGCGGAAATGCCCCCACGGCGGATCTGTAACAATAGCGTCAATGCTGTTTTCACCGATTAGCGCCGGCAATTCGCAGTAATCGCGTTTGTGCAGAGAAAAAATCTTATTATTTTTAAACCTTGACTGTGTATACGAAACCGCTTCGCTGTTATTGTCACACGCGGTAAAATTCGTTACGTGAAAATGCTTAAGCGCTTCCTGCGGGATTGATCCGTAACCGCAAAACGGATCAAGCACAGCATCGCTGTGTTTAAGACGCGCGAGGCGGCATAAAGTCCACGCCAAAGGCGGCGGCAGTTCTCCTTTGTGAAGAGTTTTATCCCACGAAGAACGCAATGTAAGGCGTTTCATGAAAACGCAAAACCCTTCGCTTCGGTGTAAAAACCAAAACTCCGTATCAGGCAAAGAACGATTTACTTTTAGTGCGGAAAGACGTGATATATAATTCTCAGCTTGCGCCCGCAGCCTATAATCAATTGCCGCCGGAATATTTTCGTTTAACGCAACTATTCTAAAACTTTGAATATTCTTACTGTTATTAATAATAATATTCGTATTGCCAATTCCTTCTGTAACTGTATTAATATACTCATTTAAAATATTTCCTCCGTGCCCCCGTGCCTTTGTGTGAAATTTTTCAGCAACATCAATAACCGCGAAAATATTATTAAAACAAAAAAAGTTAAGTTTATCGTAAGTGGTTTCCGTCTCAAAAATAACAGCGCCGTCAACCAGTTTTATAATTTTTAAATCAGAAAGGCGTTCTTTTAAAACATCAGAGACAACATCCTGCAATCCCGGAATAAACGCCGCGTAAAATAAATTCACAACATTAAAATCCAAAACACGCCGGTCACTGCATATCAATCATTACACATTACTCAGGAACAGCCTGTTGTACTCGCGCATGTGTCGCATTTCATGCACGTTCCGTTTCTTACAAGCGTAAATGAACCGCATGAAGAACAAGCGTCTCCTTCGTAACCTTTGATACGCGCCTGTACAATTTTTATTACTTCGCTTTCCTGCGGATAGGATTCTTCAAATCCCGCTTCATCCATTACCGCAATCTGCGCTGCCATCTGAGGCGCGTTATGCGGCATATTTGCGGCCGCGTTTTGCATAGAATTAAACGGTGTATTCTGCGGCGCGTTTTGCGAATACGGCGGCGTAATCATAGCTTTTGGAGCGGTACTGCCCGAAACCGGCGGTTTTTGAGGTTTAACAGGCGCCGCAGACGGTATGGAAACGGAAGCATTCGGCCTGAAACCGGTGCTTTGTTTGTCCGCGCGTGGTTTTGGATCGCCCATCTCAGCTTCGCTCTTTGTCGTTGTGGCGACGAGGTCTTCGGGTTTCACCTGCCCAAGGTCGCTTCGTTTCAGATAACTAATCGCCAAATCGCGGAAAACATAATCAATAACGCTCGTCGCCATTTTCACGTAATCGTGCCCCTGCACCATTCCGTTAGGCTCAAACCGGCTGAATGTAAACGCGTCAACATACTCCTCAAGCGGAACGCCGTATTGTAAACCAAGCGAGACTGTGATCGCGAAACTGTTTAAAAGGCTTCGGAAAGCCGCGCCTTCTTTGTGCATATCAAGGAAGATCTCGCCAAGATTTCCGTCTTCGTATTCGCCTGTTCTAATAAAAATTGAATGTCCGCCGATCTTAGCTTTTTGCGTGTAACCCATTCTGCGGTTTGGAAGCGGCTTTCTCAAACCCCTTGTGTTGGATCCCTTCTTGCGATCCGGTACGGAAGGAAGTTCAAGCCCTTTTTCAACTTTTAATATAGTGTCAGCTAACGGATCTGCTCCGGGAGCGAATGTGTTAAGAGGCTGAGAAAGTTTTGATCCGTCTCGGTAAAGCGCGACCGCTTTAAGCGCGTTCTTCCACGAAAGCATATAAGCGCCTTTTACATCATCGTAATTCGCGGAGTTAGGCATATTTATAGTTTTGGATATCGCCCCGGAAATAAAAGGCTGCACAGCCGCCATCATCCCGATATGCGCTGTCCACGGTATCGATCTTTTACCTTTCTTGCCGGAAGGAGCCGCGGTATCGAAAACGGAATAATGCTCTTTCTTTAAACCGGGTGCGCCTTCAAGCCCCATTGTTCCGCACGCGAAAAGTTCCGCGTCTTCAATATCCTGCGAACTGAAACCAAGATGTTTAAGAAGATTAAACCCTTGAAGCGACCATGTTGATTCAGGCACTTTTAAAATGTCTTCCACAAATGATTTACCGAGAATATAGGGGTTGAAAACGCCTTCAAGACTAAGCGCGGTTTTAACAGCCTCTTCCGCCNCGTTGACCGCTTCCTGCGTAAAACCTTTTGCNTTTAATGTTTCATGGCTTATCGCGGGAGAGCCGCTTAGCGTTTTTCTTCCTGTCGCGTAAGATGTGATCTCCTCNATTTCCTGCGAAGTATAACCNAGATTTTCAAGAGCCGGCGGTACTGATTGATTGATAATTTTGAAATAGCCGCCGCCTGCGAGTTTTTTAAATTTTACAAGAGCGAAATCAGGTTCAATTCCGGTGGTGTCGCAGTCCATCAAAAGGCCGATTGTGCCTGTCGGCGCGATTGCGCTTACTTGCGCGTTACGGTAACCATAAGCCTTACCCAGATCAATCGCTCTGTCCCATGCCGCTTTCGCGGCGTCAAGAAGATACGCGGGGCAGTAAACAGGATCAATTCCCCTGGGTATAATGTGAAGCCCTTCATATTCGCTGTCGGGAGCGTTATTCACCGCCCGCCTGTGATTGCGCATAACGCGCAGCATATTCGCCGCGTTTTCACCGTAACAGGCGAAAGAGCCGTGTTCCTTTGCCATACGCGCCGACTGCGCGTACGCTTCGCCGGAAAGAAGCGAGGAAAGAGAACCCGCTACCGCTCTTCCCTCATCGGAATCGTACGCGAGACCCATGATCATAAGAAGAGTTCCGAGGTTCGCGTAACCCAATCCGAGCGTGCGGTACTGGTACGACAATTCCGCAATGCGGGGGGACGGGAACTGCGCCATCACAACGGAAATTTCAAGTATTGCCGTCCATATATCTACCGCATGAAGATACCCGTTAACATTAAATGTTTTACTTTTTTTATTATAAAGCGAGGCGAGGTTGATCGACGCGAGATTACACGCGGTATCATCGAGGAACATATATTCCGAACACGGGTTAGAAGCNCGTATCTCGCCGCCCGCNGGGCAGGTGTGCCAGTCATTGATCGTTGTNTGGTATTGAAGCCCGGGGTCTGCGCATTGCCAGCTNGTCTTGGCGATATCGTTCCATAACTTACGCGCTTTAACAGTTTTAACTGATTCGCCTGAAGTGCGGCTTTTTAANTCCCAGTCGGTGTCGTTTAACACGGCGCGCATAAAATCGTCCGTAAGGCGGAGACTGTTGTTGGAACTCTGCCCGGAAACCGTGTTGTACGCTTCATCGTCCCATGCGGTGGAATACTGCGATACATCAATATCGTCATCACCTTGTTCAATACGGCGAAGCTGCTGATAAAGCCACGAAGGCTGGATTTTGTCACCTAACGCGGCGCGTAAAACTAAAGCCAGCTCATGGTTTTTTTCGGCGTTAAACTTGTCATCCTCAGGGCCGCGGAAACCCGCAAGCGCTCTTTTAACCGCGTCAATGTGTTTTTTTAGAATTAAAGAACCTGTCACCATCGAAGAAACCTTGTGCTCCTCCATGGCTTTCCAGCCGATATATTTTTCAACATCGGGATGATCGATATCGAGAGTTACCATTTTCGCGGCGCGGCGGGTGGTGCCGCCCGACTTGATCGCGGACGCGGAACGATCTCCGACCTTTAAAAAAGATAAAAGACCGGAAGAAAAACCGCCGCCTGAAAGACTTTCGTTCATTCCGCGTATCCGCGAAAAATTGGAACCTGTCCCCGAACCGTATTTAAAAAGCCTGGCTTCACGGGTTAACAAATCCATGATGCCGCCTTCGTTCACAAGGTCATCATCAATTGAAAGAATAAAACAAGCGTGGGGCTGAGGCCTCTTGTACGCGCTTTCGGATCTCACTACCGCGCTTCTTGCGGTATCGTAATAATAATGCCCCTGCGCGGGCCCGTCGATCCCGTACACTGAGTAAAGACCTGTGTTAAACCATTGAGGGCTGTTGGGCGCAGCCAATTGATGAGCCAGCATAAAGCAAGTTTCATCATAAAAAGCGCTCTCGTCTTCCTCGCTGTCAAAATAGCCGTTTTTTTTGCCCCACTCCAGCCATGTGTACGCAAGCCGGTGAAAAACCTGCCGGCTGTCATGCTCCGCGCCGTCTTCGGGCAGCGAATTGCCGGGATCATCGGCATCAACCGGTTTTTTCCCAGCCCATTTCTTCCATTCGTANATTTTCCCGGCAGGAACGCCCGCCTTGCGGAAATATTTTTGGGCGATAATATCCGCGGCTATCTGGCTCCANAAATTCGGTACAATAACTGTGTCCTCGGAAAAAATCGCCTTACCGTTCTGNCCCCGGATTTCGCTNTTGCGCTTTTCCCAGACAATATCGCAATACGGACCGCTTTCGCGATCTGTAAAAAAACGTTGAACCTTCATCACCTATATCCTTTCAATTAATCAGTTAATTACAGCGTTCATGGGCAATACCACACAGATAGCGTAGGTTTCATGAGTGTACACCATATGTTGTGTGTTGACAAGATCAAAATGACCGGCAGAGCCGAATTAATAAAAAATTAAGAAAATAATCATTAAACAAAAAATTGATGATAAATATATCGATTGATCATGAAAAAATACACTAAATTGATCATTTAACAGCGGAAGCGCGTAACAAACGATCGTTTATAGCCTCACCCAGACCTAAATTCGGGGCTAATTGAGCAAAAATCTGAGAAATTGAACCGTGATCAAGACTATGAAGCGTTTCAAAGAGGTGTGAAGCGGCTTCCAGAGCCTCTCCCGATGCAGACAGTACCTTAACAAACGCCAAATCAGGCGGTTTTTGTGAATTTTGCCAGATTTCCTTAGTTTGATCATCATAAAAAAGGAAAGCAACACCCGTTTTATAAGGTTGATGAACAATTTCTTCCTTAGAAAAGACCGAAAGAGACGCTTCGGGAGCATAATGGCTCTTTAGTAATCCTGGCGAAACAAGATGATTTCCAGTCCCTAGTCCCTGATCCCCAGTCCCTGATCCACAGTCCTTGATCCTCAGTCCCTGATCCCTAGTCCCCGGTCCCCAAACAGGTCCTATTAACTTTTCAATCTCTTCTTTCGGCGTGCCGCCCGGTCTGAGAACTCTTACATTCCCGCTTGTTATATCCAAAACGGTTGATTCAAGCCCAATCCGCGTTGAGCCGCCATCCAGGATTAAATCAACCTTGCCGCCAAGTTTTTCAAGCACGTGTTCAGCTCTTGTCGGGCTGAGCGAGCCGAAAGGATTTGCGCTGGGAGCGGCTACAGCTCTGCCAGAAAGGGAGATCAATTTTTGCGCACATTCCGAATCAGGAAAACGAATCGCCGCGGTTTGCAAACCCGCTGTTGCGATTCCGGGTATCTTTACGCTTTTTGGCAGAATGATGGAAAGAGGACCAGGCCAGAGATTTTTCGCAAGCAGGAAAAGTTTTTTTCTGGTGCCGTCGTTTAACAGCGAAAGATCCGCGGCTTCCTCCAGCGTTTCTATTGCCGCGATATGGATGATCAAAGGATCAAAAAAAGGGCGGTTTTTCACTTCAAAAATTTTAGCGAGAGCGTACGGATTATACGCGTCCGCACCCAGCCCGTAAACAGTCTCGGTCGGAAACGCGACAAGGCCGCCGTCCCGCAGGATTTTCGCCGCCTGTTTAATTGAATCATCGCTGACAGGAATACAGTTCATTTTGTTAGGAGAATATTATCATATACGATCAAAATGATATATAATAACAATTGCCGCTTATTCGGAATTTATGAGGAGAACAAAATGGAAATAGACGGGAGATCAGATAAACAAGGCGAAATAATTTTTTCCGGCAACAGTAAAGGAAGCAAGCCGTTACCCGGCTCGCCATACTTCTACGAAATATGGAGCGCCGAAGGAAACGATAACCGTCTTATATGGCACGGGCTGGACGGAGGCGCGGCCTTCAGAGCGGAATGGAATAACCCGAATGATTTTTTAGGACGTATCGGGTATTACTGGAATAAAGGAAAACCTTACACAGAATATGGTAATATATTATGCGATTTTGATTTCAATCGATCCGCGGACGGAACAGGCGGCTCTTATTCATATATATCGATTTACGGCTGGTCAAAAAACCCGATGATTGAATGGTACATTGTGGACGACTGGTTTGGAAACGGGATCATCGGCCCCGGTAACATCGGCGGCAACGCGGAAAAAAAAGGCGAGTTCAATATGGACGGCGCGGTGTATTTTATATATCAAGCGGTAAGACCTGCCGGATCGGGGAACATCGAAGGCAAAAAGGAACCCTTCCCGCAATTTTTCAGCATACGCCAAACCCGCCGTCAAAGCGGAACAATCTCAATTACAGAACATTTCAAAGAATGGGAAAAAACCGGCATGAAACTCGGTTCCAACATGTACGAAGCGAAATTCCTTGTCGAAGCCGCCGGCGGAACAGGCTGGTTTGACGCATCGCGGATTGAGTTTTATCAGAAGCAGAGTTGATTGATGGTTGCGGTGTAGAAACATTTAAAAGTAAAATTTTAATGTTTGCGAAATAAAAACGTTTAGGAACTATCCCTACTCCATACTCCAATTCCCGTCAAGAAGAACATACCTTCCCGGGCGGCTGCCGTTTGAGGCGTAGTAGGCGTCGAAACTGTTGGCTGTGGTGTAAAGAACATTTCCGCTTGTATCGGTATAAACAACGTTTTCCCTGATTCGTCCGTCCGAGGAACGTGAGTCAAAAGCCCGGTCACCCAGAGTTTGCAGCGAAGAAGGGATTGTGATGCTTGTAATAAAATTATTATAAAAAGCGCCGTTTCTGATTACCGTGACTCCTGAGCCGACTGTTACCGTTGTAAATCTGTTGCCGGAAAAAGCGCCTTCTCCTATCAATGTGACGCTTGCGGGGATTTCTATGGTTCTTAATCTGTTGCTGAAAAAAGCGTAATCGTCAATTGTAGTAACGGTATCAGGCAGAGTAATCGATTCGATCATGTTGCTGGAAAAAGCGCCTTTTCCGATTGTGACTACGCCTGATCCTAATGTCACATTGACAAGCCTGTTAGATGTAAACGCGCTCCTGCCGATTGTTGTTACATTATTCCCGATTGTAACAGTCTGCAGCCTGTTATATGAAAAAGCCCCGCTTCCTATTACCGTAACAGTATCGGGGATTTGCACTTCTCTTAAGCCTTTACCGATAAAAGCGCCGTCGCCAATTTCTGTAACGTTTCTGCCGTCAATCGTTTCGGGTATTGTAAGGGTGTTCGCTCTGCCTGTGGAACCTGTGATAGTAAGACCGGTACTGTTTTCCTGAACGGTGATTCTAAGACCGCTGTCCGCAAATAACGCCGCGCCGTGCATCAACATAAGCGAAATAAGTATAATTTTCATTGATTTAATTATAATGCCGAACATATTGCCGGTACAAGGTGTGATTAAAATAAAAAAACGGCACACAAATCTGTGTGCCGGATGACATGGGCGATACAAGACTCGAACTTGTGACCCCCAGCGTGTCGAGCTGGTGCTCTAACCAACTGAGCTAACCGCCCTGTAAAGGGTGTACGGTAAAATATACTCTAAATAAAAAAATGTGTCAATCGAAGGTTTATAACGGCTGAAAACGCGGAATAATGGTGGTATATTTAACTATAGTAATATAATCATAATAAATGTAAAATTACAACGAGGTCTTGATGAACAAGAAAGTTATTACAATTTTAATTATTATCGCGGCGCTCGGGATTTTTATGCAGCCGCCTGTAAGAGGCGGACGACATTCTTCGTGGTGGGGAATAAGACCCGGCGGCCTTGACGGATGGTTTCATTCGGGAAGCGATATCGCGCATGCCGTGGGGACTCCTGTAAATCCTGTCGCGATGGGAAAAGTCAAAGCGGCCGGAGAAGATGACAAGCGCGGAAAATATGTGCTTATATCGCATTTTGTTGTTATAGAAACAAGGTATTATCATTTGGATTCAATTTCGACGGAAGCCGGAGAAAGCGTAAACCACAAATCGGTAATCGGGACACTGGGAAACACCGGACTTTCAACAGGGCCTCATCTGCATTTTGAAATCAGGTTATTCGGCATTCCGCTTCCGGCGTATTTTTTAACGCTGCCGGGAAAGGTTGTGCAAATATTTTTTAAATAAAAATCTTTTAAAATATAAATTTTAAAATTGATCAATCTGCAAAAAAAAAGGCTCTTCCATGTTCTGGAAAAGCCTTATAAAAAACAATTTAACAACGTAAAAACTTTGCAGCTTATACCTTTCTGCGCTCGCTCTCGCGGACAATGACGTTTACTTCTACTGTTCCAATTGCTCCAAGATCCATCGTTACAACAAGAGCCTCGACGTTTCCGAACTTCGTGGAAACTACCATGTTATCCCCGGTAAAAATCGCGGGAGGCGTAAGGTCAAATTTAAATCCCAAATCGTGAAGCCTCGATACTGCCTGAGCTGTGATCTGGTTTGAAAGTTCCTGAATAACCTCTTTGGCGTACTCGTCGAAAACAGTGACCTTCTCGTCAAAATCCTTGGTCATTTCAACAGCGATACCGAGAGCTGTATTCTTGGTCATATCGAAAAGAACACGGCCTTCAACATCACCGGCAAGGCCTACCATCGCCGCGACTCCCTTAATTTCCATGGAAGTGGGTTTTAGGTAGATCTCCTTCCTTCTTATTGTTTCAGGAAAATATGCTTTTAAAACCTCCACAGCGGATTCAACAAACGGGTTGATATATTCAACTCTCATACCTTTAACTCCTTATAATTTTGTATGCTGTACAGTTCCAGTATACCACGTTTAAACAGAATGTAAATAGGCAGAAATCGGATCATCGGCGATTCTTTGCCACATTGGCCCGTTAAGCTCCTCGTTTCTCCCCATGATGGCAATTCCCCGGTTTTTCAATTTTTCCGTGAAAAAATTGGTTACCTTGATCTGATCGGTCTCGGAGAGGTAGGAAATTACATCCCTGATAAGAATGAAATCCACATCCGGTATCGCGTTATCGTTAGTTATATCATGGTATTCAAAAACGATCGAGTCTTTTATAGTCTGATCAAACGCATATCCTTTGGCGCCGCGCACCATATGAGGTCTGCAATAATCCGGCATTTCTTCAAGCACAAAAGACATATTCGGAGCCTGCGAAACAGACATTATGTCATTATCATTCGCCCAGATTTTCAAGCGCGCATTGGGATATTTGGATCTGAGTATGCAGGCGAAAGAATAGGTTTCATAACCCTTTCCGCATCCGATATTCCAGACATTGAAGCTTTGCGCCTGACTTTCCGGAAGAGCTTTCTTAATAGAATTGGCATAAGCGTCCGACCAGAACTCGCCGTCACAGGGGGAAGGAAAACTTTCAAGGAATTCTTCCGCTTCTGAGGCGGTTTTAAGCTGGAGGGAAGCGCCGGAACGGCCCATACTCCATTCAGAGAAACGTTTAAACAGCCACGCGTCGTTAACGTTCGAGACTGTAAACGACTTTAAAGCTCCGAGGCTTTCCTGTACGAATCCGATTGCGGAATTCGCTCCTGCCTTCGCGCTGACTACCGGTTCTCCCGGCGCGGCCGCCGGAGGCGGAACAAAGAAATCACCGGAATCACCGACTCCGCGGGATGATTTTTTATCATCATCGCTTACTGTAAAGATGCGCACAACATCAAGGATGATGTAAAGGTCTCCTTGTTTCTCAACAACGCCGCTGATAAACTTGATGTTAATGTCGCCGAAAATCGGGTGCGGCGGCTGAATCGTCTCTTTATTAATTCCAACAACTTTATCGATCTTGTCTACGATTGTTCCATATACCTGATCATTGATATGGAGAATGAGCATATTCTCAAGGTTGTCTTTTCTGTGATCCATCGGTAAATGGAAAAACTGGCGGAGATCGATAATCGGTATGATATCGCCGCGAAGGTTATAAACACCCCGGACGAACGAAGCCGCATTCGGTACATATGTAAATTTATCTGCCTTGGCGATTTCCTTTACATTCATGATGTCAACGCCGTAATCTTTTCCCGCAAGAGAGAATGTCACCATTTTAAAGTCAACATTCTCCGCGCGTTCTTTCTGTTCCTGCAAATCGGCGTTTACCTGTGCTAGATCCTTCATTACTGCTGCCATACTTACCTACCGTATTGAAGCTTCGCGGATTCTGCGCTGCTCCATCTCCTTTTTTAATCCCAACTCAAGAAGCTGGCTTACGTCAATAATGAGCGAGACCGAACCGTCTCCCAATATTGAAGCTCCGGCGATTCCCGGTGAATTGGTAAATTGATCCCTTAAAGGCTTAATTACAACATCTTCCTCGCCAATCAGGCTGTCTACCATGAAACCCATTTTCTTCTCGGCGGTTCCGACTATTACAATGAAATGGTAATCCTGCTCTTCCTCGGTTTTAATTCCGAACAGCCTGTTAAGCCGCAGAAGCGAAATAACATCGTTGCGGATATTGAAAACCTCGTAATTGTCGATCTTCTTTATCTCTTCCGGTCTAATTCTTAAACTTTCGATAACCGATGTAATTGGGATTGAGTAAATCTCCGTGCCGACGCGGACGAGCAAGCCCTGAATAATGGCGAGCGTAAGAGGAAGTTTGATAATAAACTTTGTCCCCTTGCCGCGTTCGGAATTGACTGTAACTGTGCCGTTTAGATCATCAATCTGGCGGCGTACTACGTCAAGACCTACACCGCGTCCAGAAATAGCTGTGATCGATTTTGCGGTGGAGAAACCGGGTTCGAAAATAAGATTGAATGCTTCAACATCGGTGAGAATTTTATTCTGGCTAATAAGACCGCGCTCAACCGCTTTTGCTCTTACGGAATCAACATCGATGCCCTTACCGTCGTCACCGATTTCGATAACGATCATGTTACCTTCATTGGCTGCCTTAAGGAGTACCTGGCCTTCTTCCGGCTTACCGGCGGCGCGGCGGGCTTCAGCGGATTCAATGCCGTGGTCGATTGAGTTTCGCACTGAGTGCATAATCGGATCGAGAAGATCATCGACAACTGTTTTATCAAGTTCTGTGTCTTCACCTTCGATAACCAGATTGATCTTTTTATTAAGTGATTTTGAAAGGTCGCGCACAAGACGCGGGAACCGGCTGAATATCTGGCTGATCGGAACCATGCGGATGCGCATTACGCCTTCCTGAAGCTCCCCTGTGATTCGCCCCAGATTCTGCGAAGTGGAACGGAACTTAGCCATATTACCTTTAAACGATGCTTCAAAGCCGTCAAAAAGGGTGAAGATATCGCCGTAGGTTTCGTTTATGTCTTTTCTTACATCCTTAACAGACTTCCCATCCTGAATATTCTCCAGATAATTGGGCAGAGAGTCAAAGAGGTTTTTAATTTTTTCGCGGTATTGGTTCTCTATATCGCGCAGCGACGTTGTAAGCTCTGTGAACTGCATGTTGATCTGGTTAAAGGTCGCTTTAGTGATAACCGTCTCTGAAACAAGATTCAAGAGGTCGTCGATGCGTTTTGAGTCTACGCGCAGTATCGAACCTGCTTCCTTGCCCGCCTTCTTTGCGTCCTCGGAGCTTTTTTCTGAAGAGGCCTTTGGCGCTTCTTTCGGAGCCTCCTTTGGGGCTTCTTTGGGCGCTTCCGCCGCGGGCGCTCTTGCCGCTGCGGCAACCGGAGCCGGTCTCGGCGCAGCCGCCGCTGGTTTGGGAGCCGGAGCCGCTGATGCGGAACCGCCGCCAACCATTGAAGAAATATCTGAAACAGAAGACGATAGACTTACGTCAGGCAGGACAACTGATTTTTTAATTTTTTCTACGTTTCCATCCGATTCAATAAAATAATCAACCGTGGGGAAGAAGTTATCCCCGTAAAGCATATCGAAATCGGGATTTGTTTTAAGAATGGTTCCGAAACCTTTAAGGACAGCGTAAACTTGAATGCCGCCGACAGTATTCATCAAACTGCTTTCATCAAAATTAACTGTGACTTTGTAAATAGGCGTTTTACCATTTACGGATTCGCGCAGCTCCGCAAGATCAGCTTCGCTGAGTTGTTCCGAAGCTTTGGGTTTTGGAGCCGGAGCCGAAGGAGCGGGAGCCTTGACAGAAGGAGTTACCTTCTTCTGACCCTGTGCGCCGAGTAAGGCGCGGAGTTTCCCTTCGATATCGGACGTATCTTCNCTGTAGACACCGCCGTCCATCCGNTTATCAAGCATCGCCTTGATGACGTCTATCGCCTGAAGAAGAGCGTCTACAACATCTCCGTTTACNGAGATCTGTCCGCCGCGGATCGCNTCAAAAACGTCCTCAACAAGATGGGTAAAATGAGAGAGTTCCATCATTTCCACGGTCGCGGAGCCTCCCTTAAGGGTATGAGCCGCACGGAAAATCTCGTCAACGGCGTCTTTATTCGCGCCCTCGTTTTCAAGAACCAAAACATTCTGTTCCATCTGGTCCACCTGCATCTGAGCCTCGCTGAAAAAGTCCTTTAGCAGTTCTTCATTATTGGGATCAAGATAATCACTCATATATATAAATATCTAATAGAAATGCCAATAAGTCAAGATACGAATTTATAAAAATTTTTTAATTATACTACATGGAATGTGCAGCGTATTAAAAAATTGATAAAAATTTGCATTTCAATATAAAAAGTGCTAATATATAGGGTATGAAACGGTTATTATTTAAGCTCATCTGCGCCGGCTTCGTTTTTATCGCTTTTTCGAGCCGTCTTGGAGCTCTTGAGATAGAAATTGCGGCAGGGCTTGATACTTTTACCTATCATCCTTACAAAGAAACAGCATACAGCAGCGGGAAAAGCCCGTCAACAAGAGAATTCGAAGGTTATCCTTTTGGGGTTGCCAATATGAACGTCAGGGGAGAATTCTCAGGGATAATGTCATTCAGCGTCAATGTCATAAGGGACAATATCTGGCAGAATTACGCTAATGTCGGCATCTCCGCCAGAACCGATAATTTCCGGTTCGAGTTCGGCCCCTTTGCCGGGGTAACAGACGACATGGATAAACCCGATTTCGGATTTATGGGCAGTATGGAAATAACCTGGCCGGGTGTTCTTTTTGCGTCTTTTTCAGGAGCGTCTACCCTTGGATCCGGCGAGAATTTTACAAGCAATAATCATCGTGAATCTGTGAATATAACGTTTGGATTCTGGCTGCCCGGTACAATCACTACATTCTCTATAGACACAAGATCCCTTTCCAGATACCGCGAAGAAGAAATATTATCAAGCACAAGAAGGGACTCGCTTACAAGATACATGATGAGTATGGAATTTTTCGGCAAAACTTCTCCATTCTATTTTCAAATAGACGCGGGTTATCAAATGCTTACCAGCAATTATCAGAGAGACTCAAGCGTTACAGACGAAACGCAGAGCCTTTTCGCGGGAGCGCATTTTAACTGGCAGATAATGCAGATACTAAGAATCAAAGCGGGTTTTGAATTGCCGTTTATGGTAAGCACAACAAACCCGATGACTCTCTCGGATAATTTCTGGCGGTTCTCACGCGTTTACGGCGGAGTGATTTTCAGGTTCTTCTGAACCGGCAATTTCTCCGCGCTTACGCAGATCTGAAAGTATTTCCGCGTAGAAACCGGCATCGATTTTAAATTTCATCCTGTAAATGAGATAACTCGCCGCGTAACAGAACATTGGGAAAATTAACATGGCGATCTTTATCATTAAAAGCCCTTCGTCTGTTACATCGGCGGATGACTGCGCTTCTTTAATCCCGGAAACTATTACGATAAAAGCGACAACTCCCGAACCGATAGCGCCGCCCATTTTGTTTATTAAAGGCTGAAGCGAAAATGANATGCTGTCGTTGCGCTTGCCCAGTTTCCAGTGGCCGTAATCAACAGAGTCGGCAAGGAACATCAGCATTAAAAGCTGAACAAAAGCCTGGCCGAAAAATATTAAAACTCCGGCGATGCCGATAAAAATCATTGTGCCGACAGGGGCGAAAAAGAAAATTATATAACCTGTTGAAATTGAAATGACCGCGCCCGTGTAAAGAGTTTTTCGATCAAATCTTTTACTGAAAAGCGGGAACACGACAAGGGCTGTTAATTGTGAAACGCCAAGTATGGCAGAGAAAACGCCGAACATTTCCTGCTCGCCGTAAACGTACTTAAAGTAATAAAGACCAAAGCCGGTTGTTGTCATATAGCCAATCATAAAAAGCGACATTGCGATTGCCGTGAAAAACAATTGATCGTTTTTGTAGATAATACCGAGCAGTTCGTTGATCGGAGTGCTTTGTTTTTTCGCGGCGACGATTCCGGTTTCTTTAACGCCGAATATCGTCACGCAAAGCCCCATCGACATGAATACAGAAATGCAAACCGCGAAAAGGAAAAATCCGCTCTGCATCGAGCCGATTTTTTCACCCCAAATACGCGTAATAGGTTCAATTCCGACAACGACAAAAAACAATCCGATGTTTGCGAAAATACGCGCAAGCGCTCCGATTCTTTCACGTTCTTTTTGATTGACGCTTAAAACGGGCAGCATCGACCAGTAGGAGATATCGTGGGTTGTGTAACTGATGCCCCACATGAAGTAGAAGACCGCGAAAGCCGCGATATATGCGCCGCCGTTAAGTCCGAAATCGGTAAACAGAAGCACCGTGAAAATCGGAGAAGTGATCGCGCCTACAATAAGCCAGGGTTTAAACTTCCCCCAGCGCGTGTTGGTATTGTCCACGATAAAACCCATTAAAGGATCTGTCAGCGCGTCAAAAATGCGGGCGGCGAGAATTATTCCCGCTACCCACCACATTGTGCTTACCGGCAGGTTGATGATATCCGTAAGATAGAAAAGTAAAAACATACTGACAATGGCGTAAACCATGTCCCTGCCGATTGTCCCAAGCCCGAAAGTAAAACGGTTATTTTTTAAAGCTGTCTGCATTATCAGATTGTATACTAACATTGTATTAATAGCAATGAGAAAAATATGCGGATAACATCAACAGTAAAAGCGCACGATGGAGGAAACGGAAGCTCTTCTTTTCTTGTTCGCGTGGTTCGTGTGGTTCGCGGTAAATTCTTCTTGTTCGCGTGGTTCGCGGCTAAAAGATATTTAATTAACAGCTTCGATGGTGTAAAGGTTTGAGCCGTAGTCGCCTAACAATCTTGTTTTATTGTTGTAATTGCTTCCCATAAATTGATTGTTCAACTTGATTCCGGCGGCGAGGACTTCTCCGCTGCACTCGTATTCTTCGATACAGTCAGTGAGGGTGTAAAAGCGGTTAACGGTGCGCAGAATGAAACCTGACGGATCAAGCGTTATGGGAAGAATGTGTTTGACAAGACCTCCGAAACGTTTTATGTAAAGCGCCTGGGCTTTTGTTTTTACGCGGTAGAGCGCTCCGCTTACAAGCCCTCTTACGCGCAGAGTATCGGCTTCTTCGCCGGGACCGGCCTGTGTTTGAAAAAATCCCGCGACGGTCTCCTTCTCTCCCCTGCAAAGCCAGATTGTTTTATTTTTTAACTTGCCTGTTGATACCGCCGCGCGTTCAAAAACGCCGTATTGAAAAGTTTTTCGGTGNTTTTTGTAAAAAGCGATCTGCTCTTTAATNTCGCGTTTTTCCGCGGGAGACAGAAAGCGCANATCCATCTCGTAACCAAGACTGCCGAAGCACGCGACATTGTAGCGGGTGGAAAGCGGCGTGTCGCGTAACGTCTGCTGGTGCGGCGCGTCAGAAACATGAGCGCCCATCGCCGACTGCGGGTACAGATACGAAAGACCGCCCTGAATATTTAGCCGCACAACTGGATCGGTACAGTCGGAACTCCAGATCTGCGGTGAAAAACAAAGCATGCCAAGGTCAAAACGGTTTCCTCCCGATGAACAGGATTCAAGTAAAATGTGGGGACGCGGCGTAAAAATGCGCTTTAACACATCATAAAGACCAAGAATGTAACGGTGGAAGAACTCGCCCTGAGACTCGATTTGTTCCGAGTAAAATTCGCTTATATGCCTGTTCATGTCCCATTTCACATAACCCGCTTTTGTTTCGTCTAACACCCTGCCTACATTTTCGACAATGTAATCGCGCACATCGGGATTGCACAGATCAAGCACAAGCTGATTGCGCCCCAATGTCGATTCGCGGTTCGGCTGGCGCACAACGTACTCAGGATGCGTGCGGTAAAGAACTGAATCTTTATTAACCATTTCCGGTTCAAACCAGATGCCGAAATCAAGACCGAGTTTTCTTATCTTTTTGGCGAAAGATCCCAGTCCGAATGTGAATTTACGCTTGTTTACCTTGTAATCGCCAAGACCGGCTTTATCGTTGTTGCGCCCCTCAAACCAACCGTCGTCAAGAACAAAAAGCTCCATGCCCAATTTTTTAGAAAGGCGGGCAAGCCGCATGAGTTTTCTCTGTTTATAATTGAAGAAGCAGGGTTCCCATGAATTGTAAAGAACAGGCCTCTCCTTATCCTGCCATTGTTCCGCGATGATATGTTTATTAATAAATGTATGAAAATTGCGACTCAGACCGTTTAAACCATTACCGCTGAATGTCATTACAGCCTCTGGAGTTTCAAAACACTCTCCCATTTTTAACGGTTTCTCAAAACAATGGGGGCTTATGCCAATCCCGGCGCGTACAAGATCGTGGCTGCTTAATTCCGCGAAGCCAAAGTGATTGCCCGAATAAATTAAATTAAAGCCGTATACCCTGCCGTAGTCTTCCGAGGCGTTATTTTCGCATAACAGAAAACCGGGATTGTGTTTGTTCCCGCTTGCACCTGTTCTGCTTTCATTTACAAAAACGCCGTATTGAAGAGCGCGGTCGTGCCTGTGCGCTTCCCTCGCCCAGTCGCCGTCAAAGGTGACAAGGTTAAACCCCGTATTCGGCATATCGACAGACATGCTAAGAAGGCGGCGTATTGTTATTGAAGGTTCGTTATTCCAAATTACGGCGCGGCGCGTTATTACATTTGCTTTTCTATAAACCGTGTATATCAAACTGAGCATAACATCGCAAGCTTTATCACGAAGCCGCATTGTAAGCGAAACACATTCGTCATCCGCGCCGTAAGCGCCAGGCATCTCTCTCATGGAAATCGGCCCTTCTTTCGCGCTGTGGCTTTCGTAGACAAAGTCGGTAGTATAACCGTCGGGCATTTTTATTTCCGATGGAGAAAATCTGTAGTCTCCCTTGCCGGTTCCCGACCATTCAAGGCACATGGTATCAAGGCAGTAGAGCGGATCTTCACTGTCACCGGCGACAATTGTTGCGCCCGCCTGAGCTGTGCGCTTTGGAACAAGAGCTTCGGCCGCCGCCGGAGAAAATACTGCCAGTTTTGATCCGTAATAAACATGCTCAAGATGCCCGTGTTTTGTGATATGGAAAATATACTCGGTATCATCAGTTTGCAATCGAAAAATATTATCATCAATAATTATCATAAAAACTCCTAATCCCTATCCCCTATCATACTTCTGCGGCGCGATAAATTCTTTGTACATTTCTTCGGTAACACTTTTATTTTTAATTATCACGGAGAAAAATTTTCCGCTTTTTTTAACGGTTCTTTTCTGCGTTTCATAATCGACATGAACCAATCCGAAACGCGCACTTTCTCCTTCGCACCATTCAAAATTATCGGTAAAACACCAGTGGTAATAACGCTCAACGGGAAGCCCGGATTCCGTAAGCGCTTTTAAATGATCATAAATATAAAGGCAGCGGAACACGTCTTTATTGTCGCAGGTTCCGTTTTCTGTTATATAAATTGGTTTTTTTAAAAATTTATACAAATCACGCGCGCAAACCGCGATGCCTTCGGGGTAGATCTCCCAGCCAAGATCGTTATGCGGAACATTTTCGCTCATTCCGTCCGCGAGAGATGATACGGTAGATCTTGTGTAGTAATTCAATCCATGAAAATCCGCGTAAACGCCGCGGCGCACTTTCGCGTATTTTTTTAGCGGAAAAATAAAACGCCCCAGAAGGCAAGCACGGGTGAGCGCACCCTGAAACATCCTGTTTGTTAAACAAGCGCATAACTGATGCCAAAGGTTCCATTTATTTTTAGGCGTGAAAACACGCGCGTGATGCGCGAATCCTACTTTTGTTTGCGCGTAACCCATTTCGTTTCTTATTCGGTGTATCAGAGTGTACGCCTGAATGTGGCAGCAAGCCATGATCGACTGCACGCGGATTGCTTCCATCATCGACTTTTTTCCCGGAGGAAAAACACCCGCGTGATATCCCATAACGGCGAAAACATTCGGTTCGTTAATCGTCACATATTCATTGACAAGATCCGAGAATTTTCGAACAGCATACTCGGCAAAGCCAAGATAGACAGAAATATTTCCGGGATTAGCGAAGCCGCCTTCATTCTCAAACCACATCGGGTTTGTAAAATGATGAAGAGTTAAAAGAGGCGTGATACCTTTACTTTTCATGTACTCAAGAAGACG
>WQRT01000020.1 GCA_009786625.1 Treponema sp. | reverse complement strand
GAAGGAGTAGAAATCGACGGTATTGCGATAATTAATCCGGAAGCCGACGGCCGCACGGCAAAATACGCTAACGAATATTTTGAACTGCGGAAAAATAAGGGAATGATGCCCGATCAGGCTAAAATTGATATTATTGATACCCTGCGCTGGGGCGCGATGATGGTGCATATGGGAGACGCCGACGCTATGGTCGCGGGAGCTGATAAAGCAACGACAGACGTACTGCGCGCGGGGCTTTCAATCATCGGCACAAAAGAAGGGCTTAAAACAGCTTCTTCGTGTTTTGTAATGTCGGGGATGGATCCTCAGTTCGGAAAAGAAGGCTCGATGATCTTCTCGGACTGCGCCGTAATACCGGAACCTCTCGCGGAGCAGTTGGCTGACATTACGGTAAGCGCCGCGCTTTCATGCCGTGAATTTCTTAATACCGAACCTGTCGCCGCGCTTTTATCGTTCTCGACAAAAGGATCCGCAAAACATGATGATGTTTCAAAGATACAAAATACGGTCGAGATATTAAAAAACAGAAAGGTCGATTTTACCTTTGACGGAGAAATGCAGGCGGATGCCGCTCTTGTTCCTTCCGTACTTGATAAAAAAGCGCCGGGCAGCCCTATACGGGGAAAGGTAAATGTAATTATTTTCCCGGATTTAAATTCAGGAAACATCGGATATAAACTGGTTCAACGTCTTGGCAAAGTGCAAGCCTACGGACCGTTCCTTCAGGGTTTCGCAAAACCGATAAGCGATCTTTCAAGAGGCGCGTCTGTAGATGATATCGTTACAACATGCGCCGTTACACTATCACGGGCGAAATAAGATTAAAAAAAAAGTTGATAATTATAAATATATAGGTTTATAATTATCCATATTAATAACCATGATCCTTAAGGGGGGACAAAATGGCAACAATAAAGAAAACAGCGACAAAACCTGCTGCTAAAAAACCGGCAGCCAAAAAACCCGCAGCAAAAGCTGCCAAACCAGCTGCAAAAAAAACTGCCGCTAAACCGGCTGTTAAAAAAGCCGCGGCGAAACCTGCCGCAAAAAAACCGGCTGCGAAAGCCGCGGTAAAACCCGCAGCGAAAGCGGCGGCAAAACCGGCTGCGAAAGCGGCGGCAAAGCCCGCAGCAAAAGCGGCGGCAAAACCCGCAGTTAAAAAAGCCGCGGCGAAGCCCGCAGCAAAACCGGCTGCGAAAACCGCAGTAAAAGCGGCAGTAAAACCCGCAGTAAAAAAAGCCGCGGCGCCGGAAGCGGATGTCAAATACCGCAATTTGTTTGACGCATACGAAAAGGGAAAACTTCCTTTTGCGCATGGCTATATTGTATCTTCGTTTTTCAGCGCGAATTCCGCGTATTCAATTTATGAAATCGTGTCCTACGAAGGCGTAAAAGAAATTTTCCTTACAGCGACAGGATTGCAGTTTAACACAGGCGGAAAAAAACTTTACATTCTGGTAGAACCGGATACATATCATTTCAAACCGGTGGAACCTGTCAGCAGATCGGAAGGAGAAAAAATTCCGAAGCGGTTCAATGAACTTGAAACCATTATCGCGAAAAATCAGACAAGAATAATGGTAGCTAAAGAACCCACAGAATCCTACGGCGCGTTCACGATCTTAAAGCCCCAGGGCATGAATTTCTCGATTGTGTTCTATGAAATGCCTGAAGTATATGATACTCTCGCTGTTTTCTTTGAGGAATCATTGAATAGGCAGCGCAAAGTCCCGCAGTCAGACGCTAAAAAAGCGGCTCATGAGATTGCGTCAATTGTAAAGAAAACAATGGGCTTTCAGGGTGAGTTTGTATCAGGTTAATTAAAACCAAAGTTTAAAGCTAAAATAAAAAAGGCTGCCGAAAGCAGCCTTTTTTTTTCGTAAGGCGCGCAATTTACCACGCGCAGGTAATTGTAAGTTGTTCAAAACTCAAGTTATCGAACAACTCAATTATTTTTTTACATCCGCTTTCTCTATCTCCGCCTGAGCGACAGCAAGAAGCGCGATTGGAACTGAATACGGCGAGCAGGACACATAATTTAATCCTGATTCCATGCAGAAACGTACATTCGCAGGATTCGCGCCGTGTTCGCCGCAAAGGCCGCACACCAAATCAGGACGCGTCAGCCGCCCGCGATCCGCCGCAAGAGCGATAAGCTCCTTAACGCGCGAATCCAGCGTACTAAAGGGATTGCCGTCTATAAGGTCGAACAATGTGTAGTCCGGCATGAACGCGGTAAAGTCATCCCTTGAAATACCGAGGGTTGTCTGAGTTAAATCGTTTGTGCCGAAACTAAAGAAACGTCCGTACTTGGCGATATCTCCGGCGCCGAGAGCAGCCGCGGGAAGTTCAATCATCGTGCCGATTTTATACTCGACTTCCTTTGCCTTAAGTTCTTTCCGCAGCGCTTCTTCGATATCAACTATGCCGGGATAATTTGAGCCTTCGATTTTTTTTCCGTACGCGATAAGTTTTAATTCTGCGTCATTCATTACGATAGGCACCATAATTTCCGGGAACACATCGACTTTTTCCGAACGCAGTTTATAAGCCGCTTCAAAGATTGCTTTAACCTGCATGGCGTAAATCTCCGGGTACGATACCGCAATGCGGCAGCCGCGGTGTCCAAGCATCGGGTTAAATTCATGCAGCGAGTCAATGCGGGCGGTTATATCCGCTTTGGATGCCTTTACCTTTTTGCCTTTTGAACAATGCTCTATNTANGCGTTAAGTTCATCNGGNTTATGAGGCATAAACTCATGAAGCGGCGAATCGAGAAGACGGATCGTTACTTCCTTTCCCGCCATCACTTTCATGATGCCGTAAAAATCTTCCCTTTGCATTACCTGAAGTTTATCAAGCGCCTTCTGCCTTTCCTTTTTATCATCCGAAAGCAGCATATCGCGGAACACATTGATCCTGTCTTCTTTAAAGAACATATGCTCGGTGCGGCAAAGCCCTACTCCCTCCGCGCCGAAACTCAGCGCAAGAGATGCGTCCTTCGGGGTATCAGCGTTACAGCGGACATGGAAATTTTTAATAAAGCTTTTGGAAAGACTGATAAAATCGAAAAGCCCGGATTCCTGCGGATTAGGTTCAATCAAGTCAGCAACGCCGAGATACACCGAAGATTCGCCGAAGAACGGCACGTCAATCGTGATGTAATCGCCCTGCGAAAATGAAAGCTCCCCGATCGATGCTTTATTCCCCTTGATTTTTAACGCGGGAGAAACAAGCGACACTTTTCCATACTGACGCGCCACTACAGACGCGTGGGCGGAATAGCCGCCTTCGGCTGTTAAAACGCCGGTACTTACCTCGATAGCTTTTACGTCTTCAGCGAACGAAGATTCCAAAACCAGAATGCAGCGATCGTCCTCTCCGTGCTGAGCGGCAAGTTTCTTTCCTTCAAGTAAAGCGTCAGTGTTGAAAAACACACGCCCTATCGCTGCGCCCGGAGCGCCGGCAATGCCTCCCTTCCATGCTTTTAATCCCTTTACGCTCGACGGATTTATTACAGGATGGAGAATCTCGTTAAGCCTTAACGGGTCAATCGCTTTTACTACATGGGCAGAATCGACTATCTTGCGTTTTTGGAGATCAAGGAGGAGCTTAAGATCAGATTGAGTTGACTTTGAATCGACAAGCCTCTGTTCAATGAGCCACAGTTTACCGTTTTCTACGGTAAAGCGAACCTGTCTGATTTCTTTGAACTTGTCTTCGAGTGTCCACGCGATCTTTTCAAGTTGTTTTAAATGAGCCGCGTCGATTTTATTAATTTCATGCCCGGTCTCGCCAATTTCATTGAACTTACCTGTATAATAATTTCCTTGAAGTTTCTTTTCGCCTGTTACGACATTGCGGCTAAAGAAATAACCTGAACAGGAATCCTTGCCGTAATTGCCGTAAACCATCGGCTGAATTAAAAGCGCCGTATCGGTGTCATTCTGCTCGTCAATTTTTAACATCCTTGAAATTTCATCAAGCGTNCAAAGAAGCTGAGTCTGCGCGTCATCGAAAAAACCTTTGGGGAAATATTTGGCNTACTCGTCCATATATTCAAGCGCGGTTTTTCTTTTTGGAAGCGGCGTTTTATCTTCTTCGCCGTGCAGCGCGTTGGATGGTCCTTTAATGCCGAGCATCCGTTTTAAAAGTTTAATCCTCTGCGATACTTCCTCTTTTTCCTTTTCCTTTTTTTCAAGATCCCTGATACGCTCTTCGATCATCATCATCCCGTGGATAAGGAACAGAACCTCGTTCGCGGCGAAATCAGCGCCGACCCACTTCGCGAATCCGTCGATGGTCGGTCTTACAAGTCCAAAGTTATGAAGGGTCGGGTATGTCGTGATTGCCATGTTCGACGATATGATCACTTTNACNAGCATCGGATTTTCCATGTCGCCGAATTTTTTACCTACAAGATCCGCGCATTTTACAAGAAGATCATTTATATCTTTTTTTATTGATTTGGAATCCAATTCCGAAGCAAGTTCGGTATCGAGAATTACTCCCGGTAAAATGGGAAAAGCCAGTTCCGCGAATTCATTTGCCTGCCTCCCGCGGATGCCTAAAAGCTCAGTATTAACTTTAGCGGGAATAACGTCCTTCTGGCTGAAAAAATGTATTCTTGAGTCCATATAATTTCCTTTTTAAAACAGTTTAAGCACGGTGCTAACCGGCCCGCGCAGGAATGCCTCAAACATATGGCTCGCACCCTGTGCCAGATATCGCTGTAGTTTCGCAACATCCTGAATCTCGTTTCCGGCTATGGCAAACTCGATGGCGCTGCCATGCTTTACCTTGCCCCATTTAAACAGCGAGTTTATGTCAAGAATTCTCTCACACTCATAGTATATAAATACTTCCAGAGTAGGATGCTTTGCTTTATAACTTGCGATGATCCTTTTCCATGCTTCAACATTTCCGTTATGGAAAAGCTCATTCTGAACAACTACCGCATAGCGGGGTGTCATTTTTGAAGGTCCTGCCGGAGCTTTTACCTGCTGCTCTGCCGCCGCTTTCTTCGCGGGAGCCGCGGCCTTCTTCGCGTCCGGTTTTGCTTTAGCCGCTTTTGCCTTTACAGGAGCCGCATCCATTTCTTTATCAGGTTTTGATACCTTTTTAACGGTAAACTTACCCTTTGTAAACGCGGCGGGAACAGTTACTTTTGATCCTTCAAATAATTTAACGGCAAGGTCTGCCGCTTTCTGACAGTTATCGTCGGTTTCCTTACCCTGAAGGCCTGCGTAAACAACAAGCAATTCTCTTTTGCGAAGTTCTCCGAAACCTGAAAGCTCTTCGGCGGATTTAGGATTCGCTATTAATAAACCCAGTTCCGGGTGATAATATGCCGCGACAAGATCTACGCCGCTCCATTTACCGAATTCTTTCGCAAGAACCGACAAATCATCAACTGTTGTGCTTAAATTTGCGGATGCTGTTTTATAGCCTAATTTATCCACGAGCAGCATTCTTAAAAGCAGCCCGGCTTTTCCGGCAAATTCCTCATCATCCATCTCATAAATAATATCGCCAAGGTTCCCTGCTTCCCCTCCAATCTCAACTGTTTTTTTAATGTGTCTTACTGCGCTGTTAAAACCAGTACGTGTAGAAAGTACTTCAAGATTTGCATTATCAGCCATATATCCTCCTAAAAAATGAAATTTGCCAATAAAGAAATTTACCGGCAAACATTAAATAGCAAAAAAAAGCGCCCCAAGAATTTTTTCCGGGGCGCTGTGAAAACATGTTTCCCTGTGTTTCCTGTTTACATTTCTACGATACCGCCGCCGCCGCCGCGCGCAGGAGCTTTCTTCTTGCTCTTCGCGTCAACTACACCTTTCTTCTTTGCCGCGGTTTTAGCCGCTCCGGCTTTTCCTGCCGGAAGCGCTTTCTTCGGGGTTGCCTGCGCTACAACAGCGGTCGATGTTTCTTCTTCGGTTGTTACGCTGCTGAACGACTGGTTAATGTCTTCGCGGACTGTTGATCTTCTGCGGCTGAATGAAGCGAATGCAGCATCCTGGAAGCCTTTGCTCACGCCGTGGAGGAATTCGTTGAGCACGTTCGCCATAGCATCGAGTGTGACTTTTTTCCTCTTGATTGATGTAATATCGACATCAAGGAGGAGTCCCGGCTGAAGGTGGTACGGATTGATCATATAATCGAATCTGAAATATTCGCTTTCAAGCCATGCGAGCCTTTCTTCCATTACGCGTCTTTCGATGGGGAACAGGTAATCGTACATTACCTTCATTCTGTCGCGCATTCTGATAATTCTTGTGCGGATCCTGTCTTTTTCAAAGACATATGTGCGGTTTGCTTTTTCAACTTCAGTTTCGGCGGCTTTGACAAAGGAGATTTCGTCCCAAACTTTGGCAATATCTTCGTAAAGCGGCTCGCCGCTCTTTTCTTTGATGCCTTTCTGGATTCTGCTCTTCTTCTTGGCGGCTAAATCGTCAAAATCGACGATATTGGAGCCTTTTTTGTCCTGATAAATTACTTCAAGGACATCCCAAAGATGCTGAATTTCTGTTTCAAAGCTCTTAAGCTGAACGTCATAGGCCTTGCGGTCTTCGATAAGCTGCGCATTGTCGAAATACCGCATCTTAATCTGATAGCGTTCGTCCGGCAGATTGGCAACATCAGTGTCTTCGTATTCGCGGATAATTACTTCGCGGCCGTTTTTAAGGTTTTCGATGTACTGGTAACCCATCTTGGATGTGTCAAGGATCGAAGTGATCGAGTTGATCGCCGTGTTAAAGCCGCGGTTGCGGATATTTTCCATGTCGACGATCTTTTTGATGTTCTCGCGGACATTCATGGCGTCAAATGCTTCAGGATCAATTTCCGCGCGAAGGTCGTGCAGCCTGTCCATCAGTGTTTTCGCGATATAGGAATAACGTTTGGATTTGGGATTCTCGGTATCGTCATCGGTAAATGATTCAACTCTTCCCAATTTGGCGAAGATGATCTCGCTGTCCGAAAGCTCATCAAGCTGTCCTTCCATTCTTTCGTCTTTNACCTGTTCGATTACTTTATCGATGCTGTCGATAATGTGTTTGGCGATCAGATCTTTGACAAGGTATTCNACAGTTACCTGATAATGGAAAATCGGGCTNATAAGCTCTGAGTCAAGAATGTTTACAGAAAGTTTTACATCGGTAATCGTTTTNGGNTTAATCTGGTTATCTTTGAAAGCGCACTTNACAATTGAGTATGCGTTTTCACCGCGGACGAAAGCGCCGGTGTCTGTCTTCTGGCGGAGGATGCTGTTNGTATGGGTTTCGAGTTCGTTGACACCCCTCTGGATGTGGCCCTGCAAATGGCCGTACATATTAACTACTGATTTTTCAATTTCGCCTGTGTTGAACTTGTCAGCGCCGCCGACAGCGTCAAGAAGGTCCGCGATTTCTTTCGGTGAATAGCGCACAAGAACTTTCTGTTCTTCTTTATCAATAAAGTTCCTGACTTTCTTTACCATTTCATCTTCGCTCGTTACCATGTAACGATTGAACATGTTCTGATAGTTCTGATTGAAGTAATTGTACAGCTTCTCTTTGAGGCCGCCCATTACATCGAGACGTTCAAGAACGTCCTTTGGCAGCCTGGCTGTCAGGTGGTGGATAACCTTATTGGTCTCTTCCTCCAGCAATAAATTAACTTCAGCCTGCTGGTCACGGTATTCCTGAAATAACGAATTGCGTGAACCGACTGCACTCGGTTTCTCCGGATGAAATACATTCGGCGATTTGGGCAGATCAATTGATCCCATATAACTCTCCTTGTAAATTTAATATAAACTACTACTTAGCTAAAAGAATATCATACTTTTACGCAATATGTAAAGCCTTTTTTACTGAAATTAGCTTTCAATTTAAACTAGTCATTCCAATTTAAATATGTTACAATCCATATATGAAGAAAAAAGGTACACCTAAGACACCCTTTGAACGGAAAAGCGGCCGCACAGCCGGTTTTTTGATTTTTCTGGTATTGACGGTTTTTGCCGCTTCTCCATTGTCTGCTCAGCGAAACCCGATAAATGTAAATTTAATAATTGACAGCTCTGTATCACTTGCCGCAATTAAGGATGATGTTACATCCTGGACTTGCCAGCGCCTCGACCAGATTCTGGTTCAGGGAGATAATGTTACGATCTGGAGCGCGGGTACGCAGGCAAGGGTAATTTATTCAGGTACCATATCCGGCACTGCCGAGAAAGAGGCCGCATACAGAAGCATACGGGAAATTTCGCCTTCGGGAAACAATCCGGATTTTTCAGGCGCGTTAAGAGAGGCTGCGGGAAGGAATGGTTCACCGTATGATTACACCCTTTTGATCAGCGCGTCTACGGCCGCGCTTTCTTCCGTCCTTACAGGTCCGAACGCAAACCTGCTTCGTTTTTCGAGGGTAGAGGAATTTACATCATGGCGCGCGATTGTTGTCGGTCTGAATATGGATACAAGGGTGCAAAGGGCGGCTGCCGCTTTTTTCCGGTAATAACTTACTCTATAATAAACGCACAAAGGAATTCCACTCAGTGAAAAAATCATCAATCGGTTTTTACATAGGCATTGTCTTATTATCAATTGCTCTTATCGTCGTTCTCGCGACAGGATTCTGGGAAAGGTTTATCCCTCAGAAAGAAACAGAAGAACATAGATCAAGAATTATTACTCCGCTGGAAGCCGGATCATACTCGATAATGGAAATTGAAAACTCTAACGCATGGGACGAAAACCTTAGCACCAAAATTCCGATGGAAGAAGGCGAATCNGTAATCGCCGTTTTAAANAAGGAAAGCGAGGAAGGCCTTGCGGAAGAGCAGTTCGCCGTTTACCGCAGGGGAGACGCGGGAAGCCCGATACATATTACATTTTTAAGCATTGACGAAAACACGCGCATCTACAGGCGTATGTGGGACGTGCCGATCGCAGCAACCCGCGCCGAAACTATTTCCATTTACAGCCAGGATCTGATAGGCGACAGGAACAACTGCATTATTGTAACAGGAATGAATTCCCGTAATGAGCATACGATGACAATTTTCAGAAGAGCGCAGGGACAGCCGGCACGGCAGGCTTATACAAGAATCGCGGAACTGCAAATTTCAGGCTCTATCGTTATTCAAGAAACAACACGCTCTCAGGCATATCTTCAGGGGATTACAAGAGGCGCAAGTTACAATATAGCGTCCTACAGCCATGACACTTCTTCCGCGAATATACTGGATCAGATCGAAACAATTTATTCATTTAATTCATCCAGCCAAAGATATGAACAGATAAGAGTTTCAAGAGTTCCCGGTTCGCAAATTGAACAGAGGCGCTTAAGGGAACTATTAAGCGGCGCTCCCGGAGTCTTTGAAAATTTTATAAATGATCTTTGGTACTTTGTAAGCCCGCACGGNACCATCAATTCAAGNCAGTATATTTATTTTGATCCATCGGGAAGAGAAGTGATCTTTTACGGNGATGACGCTCAGCAGGTTTTCCGCTGGCAGAATTCAACTCCTACAAGATACGGTGTATATATAAGAAGCCANAATATTTCGATAAGTACATTGCTGCGTTTTATTGACATAGAACTGGAATCGCTTGACAGCATAAGAATGAGAGTTATAGAAGATGTCCGTTTAAGAATTACGGCAAGTACGGCGTGGGACGGCACTTACCGCAGAGCAGGTATAGCGGAACCGCGTGAAGCCGCTTCAGTGCTAAGCCCCGCTGTGGACGCGCTTTTTGATTCATCATGGGGGAGGCTCACCTTTAATAAATCGGGCGAATATTCCATCACAGCAGGAGCGAACACACGAAGAGGGCGTTATATCTTTTTCAGCGTGGAAAATTATGATCTTCTGGAACTGCGCCCGACAGACGGAAATGAAGAGAACCGAATGATCTACAGAGTTGAATCAGGCGCGGGCGTGCAAATATTAAACCGCATACGCCTGAGCGTAACAGGCATACTAGATCTGCCTGATCCCCCGATTACACTAACACCCGTAAACTAGGGAATAGGGGTTAGGATATAGGGGTTAGTTAGGATTTAAGGAACAAAGCTTAGTTAGAAATAGACTAATAAAAAATCTATCCCCTATTCCCTAAATCCTATCCCCTAACTACTTAGACAACACCTTGATCCAGCATTGCTCTTGCTACTTTTTTGAAACCGGCGATGTTTGCGCCGATTACAAAGTTGCCGGGTTTGCCGTATTCTTTTGCGGCATCGTCCATGTTGCGGAAAATACCTGCCATTATATTTTTAAGTTTTGCGTCAACTTCTTCAAAAGACCACGAAAGGCGCGCGGAGTTCTGCGACATTTCAAGCCCTGATGTTGCGACCCCTCCGGCGTTGGCGGCTTTACCCGGGAAGAAGGCGACTCCGCTTGAAAGAAGACATTCTGTCGCGTCCATCGTTGTGGGCATATTCGCTCCCTCGCCGACAACCTTGCATCCGCAAGCGGCAAGTTTTTTCGCGTCTTCAAGGAGAAGCTCATTCTGCGTTGCGCACGGAAGAGCGATATCGCACTGAATGTCCCATACTCTGCCCTTCTGCGCGTCGGTATAAACGGCATCTTTGTGGGTCTCGGCGTACTTTGTAAGCCTTTCCCTTTTTAAAAGTTTTATATCCTTTACAGTATCAAGGTTAATACCGCTTTTATGGAAAATATAGCCGTTACTGTCGGACACGCTTACCACTGTCGCGCCCAGAGACATCGCTTTCTGCGCCGCGAAAATGGCGACGTTTCCGCTGCCTGAGATCGCTACTTTTTTTCCTTTAAAGCTGTCGCTCTTGGATTTTAAATATTCATCTACAATATAAACAAGCCCGTAACCTGTGGCTTCGGTTCTGGCAAGCGATCCTCCCCAGCCGATTCCCTTACCTGTTAAGACTCCTTCAAATTTATTAACAATGCGTTTGTACTGCCCGTACATAAAACCGATCTCCCTGCCGCCTACTCCGATGTCTCCCGCGGGAACGTCGGTATCGGGACCGATATGACGGTATAGCTCTGTCATAAACGANTGGCAGAAGCGCATAACCTCGTTATCGCTTTTTCCCTTTGGATCAAAATCACTGCCGCCTTTNCCGCCGCCCATTGGAAGACCTGTAAGCGAGTTCTTGAAGGTCTGCTCAAATCCTAAAAATTTAATGATGCTTAAATTTACNGATGGATGAAAACGAAGGCCGCCTTTATAAGGGCCGATCGCGGAATTAAACTCTACACGGAAAGCGCGGTTTACCTGCACCTTGCCCGCATCGTCAATCCAGGGAACCCTGAAAATAATNGCGCGTTCAGGTTCNATAAGCCGTTCCAGAAGACCGGCTTTTTCGTATACGTTGTCCTGATCCATAATGATCCGCAGCGACTCAAGAACTTCNTTCGCGGCCTGGATAAACTCAGGCTGCCCCGCATCTTTCTTTTCGATAATGCTGATAATGTTGTCTATGTAACCCATAAGAACCTCCAAATCCGCGGCTGTAAAAAATGTATGCTTGACTTTATGAAACCGCCGTCCGGCGCCGCGAAGTTATGTATTAGGCAGCGGATATCATAAAAACTCTGTGTTTTTATATATACATTTTATAGGCTGTGTGTCAAGAAGAAATTCCCAACCGGCTTCCTGCATACCCTGCGGTAGACATGGACAGCCATTTGGAGAAATCACTTATTGATAACGAACGTACGCTAAACTTAATAAATATCCGGGTTTATAATAATTAAGCCAGGAAAGTAATATCCTTTTTGAAAAGCATTGTAATTATGTCAATGATCCAGCCAAGTCCGAAGATGCCGCCTGTAATGATCCATAAAAGTCCGATAATCGCTTTGCCGCGGAGTATGCGGTTTATTCCCTGTACAAGCGGATCCAAAAAGATTGTAAGGATAAGACCTACAAACCAGCCGAGTTTGTCAATTTCTGTTTTTGCCATTTTACGCTCCTGTAAAATAATTTATCACATTATGACGGCAGTCACTCAAATTATCAACAAAAAGATTAACTATGATTTAGCCGGTTTATAAACCGCCTAGGACAGATATTTTTCCGCAGATGCAAGTTTCACCGCGGCGCAGAAAATATCAAGCGCTTCGGCAAGCTCCGCAAGCGGCGGATATGTCGGCGCGATTCTGATATTGGAATCGCGGGGATCATTCCCGTCGGGATATGTCGCGCCCGCGGGAGTCAGAGCGACGCCGGCCTGTGCGCATAAATCGACAATACGTTTAGCGCAGCCGGGAGCGGAATTAAAGCTAACAAAGTAACCGCCCGATGGTTCTGTCCATTCCGCAATACCAAGACCGTCAAGTTCACGGCGGAGAGTATCAAATACAAGGCGGAATTTATTTTTTAAAATCGCGGCGTGTTTTTCCATGTGCGCCATTACACCCGCGGCATCTTTAAAGAAACGCGCATGGCGGAGCTGGTTTAATTTATCAGGNCCGATTGTCTGCGCGGTAAGGCGCTGTTTAATAAATTCACAGTTGGATTTNGAAGAAGCCATACAGGAAACGGAGGCNCCNGCGAAACTCACCTTTGAAAAAGAAGCAAAGACATAAACCATATTGGGATTNCCGCTTTCCTCGCAGAGACGGACGATATTCGGTATGACCGCTTTCTCGTTTCCAAGATCATGGAAACCGTAAGCATTGTCCCAGTAGATGCGGAAATCTTTCGCGGCAGGTTTTAAATTCGCGAACCGTCTTACGGTTTCAGCGGAATAAACAATGCCCGTCGGGTTTGAATATTTAGGCACGCACCAAATCCCTTTAATCATCGGATCGGATGATGTTGCTTTTTCGATCATATCCATGTCGGGACCGTCAGGACCCATCTGTACCGGAATCATATCGATATGAAAATATTTACATATTGTAAAATGCCGGTCATAACCGGGAACAGGACATAAAAATTTTACTTGCCCCTGATGCTGCCAGGGTTCTCCGTCCCTTACACCGTGCGACATATTAACCGCAACATTGTCAAACATAAGGGCGAGCGATGAATTACCGGCGACAATGATCTCTTCGGGAGTTAAATCAAGAAGGCTTGCGAATATTTTTTTCATTTCGATGATGCCGTCAAGCCCGCCATAGTTGCGGCAGTCGGCTCCGCTTGCCGAAAGATAATCATCCGCTGAAAGGCATGTGAGCATATCATTGCAAAGAGCAAGCTGTTCATCTGAAGGGACGCCGCGGGTCATGTTAAGTTTTTTGCCTTTCTCTTTATGTTTTAATAAAGTTTTTTCAAGTTCATCTTTTAACGCGGACAACTCCGCTTTGTTCATCTGTGAATACGCTTTCATAATTCCATCCTTGTACTAACATTACACAATTTGAATCCTTTCGCCAAGAGGATATATTTTTTGGGAAAAAACATTAGGAATAAAATTATTGATATCGAATCTAAAATTCGTATTGGTTCGCGTGATTCGAATAAATACTATCTTACAGGAAAAGATTCAAAGCCGGCTGTCCGCAGAGCGTTTGCGGTGCGGGATGCATCAGAACCCGCGGGAACGGTTACCGCCCACATTTCATTATTATTAACAGTGCGCGGTTCAATTGTTGAAGAAAAACCTGCCTGCCTTAACGCGTCTGACTGCGCGCGGGCATTTACTTCGCGGCTGAAAATTCCTGTTTGTAACCGCGCCGGCTGAACGGCTGCGGTTTGAGGGGGTGTTATTGTACTTTGGACGGGAGCTGTTGGTGCCGGAGATGCTTGCGCAGAAGCTGCCGGCGCGGGAGCTTGCGCGGGAACAGTTTGAGCCGGACGTGAAGCAGGACGGCTGATGCCTTCCATCAGAGCAAGCGAATCAAGGCCGCCGGCGAAAAACCAGAACGGGCTGGGTCTTACGATTATTGCCGAAGAGTCAACGCCGGAAGCGAGACGTCCTTCCGGCGTTTGCGGAAATTCATCGATCAAACGCCGCCGCCATCTTTCAGAAGCGTTTCCATTTGAAAGTCTCCATAATATAAAAATTATTTCATTTTTAATCTCTGAATAATCGGGATTGTCCGCNAGAACTCCAAGACCGTNCAGGTCGCCTGTGTTAATTGCCTTGATACTGGCATCCAAAAAACGCGCTCTTATGCTTTTAGACAGAAGCGGTTCAAGCGCNGTCAATGCCCTGTCCCACTCACCCATCGCGGCAAGACAATANGCGCATGAAAGAAGAGCGTTATCATCAATCTGTCCTGAAACTGCGGTGACTGCGTCAAGCCAGTTCCTCGCCGCGCCTTCAATGTCGCCTGTCAACTGGCGAAGCCGCGCGAGACGGACAAGCGCGTCATGACGTTCCGCCTGCGGAATACCCTGCCTTGCGGCGGCCGCTTCGATATTACGGATTTCTACGTCAAGTGAAACGCCGTTTTGTGCGAAGAGCGTTCCTTGCCCGGTTAAGCCCGATAAGACTATCATCAGAAAAAAGAAAAAATTAAAATGTTTATCAGGATTGATCATTTCTTTTTATCGTTTCTTTTCGCGAAAAATCTTTCCCTTGCTGAAGCCGCGTCTTTTTTAATATTTTCATCAGCGGGCGGAATGTCCATATAAGGAGCATCCGGCTCCGGATCGATTTCTTTTACTTTTTTTTCTTTACGTTTTATTCTGATATAAAGAACAAGCGGCAGAACGCAAATTAGCCCCATAGCAAAAGAAACAAATATCGTAATGAATACAGGGACGTTTTCGATCGCGGTAAAACCAAAACTGATATTACAACTGTTTTCCAGATTGAGGGTAATAAAAACCAGAAACAACGCAAAAATGATTATAGAAAAGATCAAACGCCAAGGCATAATAACTCCTTTTTAACGTAACTGAATATTAGGACTTAACTAATGACAATTCCTTCGCGCGGAACGTATTACCCTTCAGGGATGAAAGCGTAAGAACGCCGAAGGAACCTATCATTGATTTGGGGCCGGGAACAACCGCCATTTCGTCTTTTTCAGTCCTTGTTATTAATTCATCGGCATTTTTTCGCGAAATTCCCTCTATTAATACGATCTCAGTGCTGCCAATCCGGCTTTTTAACAGCTCAGTTGTGTGTTTTTTTTGGAGTTTTATCACTCTGGAAAGCCTTTCTTTTTTTTCATCNTCGCCGATCCTTCCGGGNAAATCGAAGGCCTTTGTCCCCTCGCGCGGATTAAAATGGTACATAAAAGAATAGATGAATTTNATTTCTTCCATTAAATGGAGGGTCATAGCAACATCTTCTTCTGTCTCGCCCGGAAAACCGATTAGAATATCCGTAGACAAGGTAATACCAGGCATCGCGGCGCGTATTTCCCTTACAAGTTGAAGAAAACGATCCCGCGTATAACCGCGGTTCATTGCTTTAAGCACATTGTCGGAACCATGCTGGACAGGCAGATGCAGATGACGGCAGAAAACCTTATTTTCCGCAAGGACTTCGATCGTTTTAGACGAAAAATTGACAGGATTCGCGGATAGAAAACGGATCCATTTTACTCCGCTTCCGGCGGCGGCAGGAACGATATATTTTAACAAGGCGGCGAAATCAAATCCATCTTCCCGGCGGTAATTATTTACATTCTGTCCCAGAAGCGTGATTTCCCGCACTCCCCTTTCCGCGACAAGACGGATCTCGTCCGCAATATTTTCCGGGCTGCGCGACACTTCTCTGCCGCGCACATAGGGAACGATGCAGTAGGAGCAGAAATTATCGCAGCCGTGCATGATTGGAATAAAACTGCGGAAACTCATGCCTTGTTCAAGATCAACATCATGATGAGAATCTGAAAAAGAAAACACGGCTTTTTCTTCTATATTGAAGATCGCTTTCTCTCCGTTTTCGGCGGCTCTGAGTATCAGAGGAAACATCTGACGCGAAGACGTTCCCATAACATAATCAACCTGTGGAAATTGCTCTTGTAATTTTCCTCCAAGCCTCTGCGCCATGCAGCCTGCCACAACAAGCGTAAAGTTTCGTTTTTGTTTTTTCTTGATTCCGGCGTAATGGGCAATGCGTCCGAACGCGCGTTTCTCCGCCGTTATCCGCACAGAGCATGTATTGAGAAGCACAAGGTCAGCGTCCAAGCCGTCAAGAGATTTCTCCCACCCGAGTTCTTTACAGACAAGAGAAAGCGCCGCTGATTCGGCGCTGTTCATTTGGCATCCATAGGTTTCGAAGAAGTATTTCATGGGCTCCATTTCAATGTAGTCATGTCAAGTCAGGGGCTGGAGGATCACAAAATGTTTGCTAGGAACCTGCTCCAGAGCCCCGATCGTTTAATCTATTATACTTCATTCTTAGATTAATAAAATATAACCGGACGGGTCTCTTACGCAGAGAACCGCAAAGATTATTTTGCGATCCTCCAGCCCCTGACTTGACATGGCTGTATTGACATTTATTACTTGATATTTCATGCAGGGAACCGTAAAGATTATTTTGCGATCCTCCAGCCCCTGACTTGACATGGCTGTATTGATGTTACAGGTATACGACGCTTGGGGCGGGAAATAGGATTTTGCGAAGCAAATGTTCCCTGCCTCAAATGCGGCGAAGCGTATACCATTTGTTAAGTACCGTTTTATCAACTACATTAACCATTTCCACTGACGGCAACTAGCTTTTATTATTTTTTAAAACTTTTATAAATACTTCGGCAAAAATTATATAATCTTAATTTCTTTAATATTTTTACAAAACTTTTCTTAATACTTGGATTCCTTATATCATAATCCTGTTTCCATAAAATTACATTCCTTTCTAATGAATATTGCAACAAAGGTTCTTTATATTTATCTTGATCGGGAATGATATATATATTATCATCACAAGATAAAATGAATTTTTTTTCAACTGATGTTGTTTCTATTTTTTTATACAATTGATACAATGACGGCCAACTTGTATCTTCTAGTAAACACCGGGCATCGTCAATAACTATAATATCCTCATTTTTCCTTTTTATAATAATTTCTATTTCTTTTAATAATGGACATGGATTATCTATTCCTGCTGTACCTCCTCCCGCATAATGACCATCAAGCCAAAAAACTAAATTACTGTCAATATTTTTCAATATTTCTGATAAAAGATTACTAGAATCTCCTAAATATGGAGATATATTCCCATAAGATAATAGTTCATCCTTTGTTTTATTAAATATAAATTCGGATAATTCAATAGTATGGACTTTTTTGAATTGTGTTGATGCCCATTTAGATGTTCCGCCATAATGAGTTCCTGTTTCAATAAAAGTATCTGCTTTTGAAATTTCAGCTAATTTAATAACCATATCTTTTGGAAAATATGGAATCATAATGCCCATAAATAACTCCTAAAAAATTATTACACGCTTCCTCAGTTACTATTCCCTAACCCCTATTCCCTAGTCCCTAACTATTTCTTTTTCTTAATCCGATTAGGAACTTTATGCCGTTCCAGATGCCCATGCCTAGAAGGCCGATTGCGCCGATGCCTAGAAGAGCGCCGGAGACGGGAGTGATAAAGGGGATGCCGATTTTTGACAGTATGGTCAGAGTGCCTGCCGATGTTATGATGACACCGGCTTTTTTGTCGGCGGGATCTTTCGATGCGAGAGAGCCGAGTCCCAATAATAAAACAATGCCGCCTACGATAAGGCCGGGTACACTGAGGCTGGCTACGGCGTTTAATACTATAAGAAAAATTCCGGCGGCGCTGTAACCAACGGCTGATACGCCGAGTTTGGATAAACTGGTTGTTGTTGGAACATCATCTTTTTTTTGAACTTCAAACATTATTTTCTCCTTTCTATGATAACCGCCAAATATCCCAGGCAAGTTTAATCGCTTGAAACAATCCGAAAGCCGCAAGGCCGACAGCGCCGATAATTAAAAAATACGCCGCGAAACCCGCTACTACCCCAAAACGCGGATTTGCGAGTAACAGAAAAAATCCGCAGACTGATACGATAAGGCCGGGTTTATAGAAAAACTGCCTTCTTCGCACCAGCATCATAAGGCCGGAAATAAAAGTAAATCCTCCTACCATCAAACCAAGCGGACGAATGCGGATTCCGGCAATCGTCAGAACTATAAGAGCGAGGCCGCCCGCGATGAATAAAATCGCGTTCTTGCCTTTATTGGGCATATTTTCAATTTTTGGATTCGCGTCCTTCCATTCAGGATCATCTGACATTACTTTACCTCCGCACCCGGATTTTTCACACTGCCGGGTTTATTAAGCGTACCGGCGGCTTCGACTACATTTTGCATAAGCATGGCAATTGTCATGGGGCCTACTCCGCCGGGTACCGGCGTGTAATGACCGGCTTTTTGAGCGGTGGCCGGATCGACATCGCCGCACACGCGGTAACCTTTTTTCGCCGATTGATCAGGCACGCGGTTAATTCCAACGTCGATAACTACTGCTCCCTGTTTAATCATATCAGGTTTTATAAACTCAGGGTTTCCGGCGGCGGCAATTAATATATCCGCTTTCGATGTATGGAACTTCAAATCCTTTGTGCCTGTGTGGCAGACGGTAACTGTCGCGTTATATTCGCGGCGTACTAAAAGATTAGCAAGCGGCTTCCCGACTATATCAGATCTTCCGACAATCACAACATCCGCGCCCGCGACCTTGATGTTATATTCGCGTAACAGCATTAGAACTCCGTGCGGAGTGCACGGTAAAAAGCCGGGTCTTTCAAGAATCAAATTCCCGACAGAAACAGGATGAAAGCAGTCAACATCCTTTGAAGGGGAAACTGCCGCGATGATTTTTCTTTCGTTAATATGCCGGGGCAGAGGAGATTGAACCAGAATGCCGTGAACCTTATCATCATTNTTGAGTCTATCAATAACCGCCAGAAGNTCAGCCTCGCTTACTGCTTCAGGCAGCCTNATATCGCGGCTTTCCATCCCGGCTTCGTCAAGCGCTTTCTCTTTGGACTTAACATACGAAAGACTCGCCGGATCTTCACCGGCTAGTATAACTGCAAGACAGGGCGAGATTCCTTTCGTTTTTAATTCCGCGGCTTTCAATTTTACGCTTTCGCGAATTTTTTGTCCAAGCGCTTTCCCGTCCATCAATATAGCCGACATTAATTGCTCCTAATTAAACACAGGTAATATTACCATAAAACGGCCTTGCCGCGCTTTAACCGAAAAGGCGCCATCCACGGCTGTATTACTCAAACTGAAAAAACCGCGATCCCAGTGAAGTCCTTTAAGCGGCCATTTTAAACCATTACTTTCTGCGTCCCACGGTCCGGCTCCAAGCGGGAAAACCGTGACCGGAGTATCATGCTTACCGGAAAATGATATTTCTGACTGTTGAGCCTCCGAATCAATACACTGAATATCAGCGGAATCGGTAGTCCAGCGGTTCGGAAAAATCGCCCTTTCAAAAAGTGAGCGTATTCCAAAAAGATGATCGATCCTTCCGCCGCCGCCGCCGATTATCCATATATTATCGCAGCCTTTTTCAACGGCGAGCGAAAAAGCGAGTTCGGTATCGGTGTAATCTTTATCATGTTTCATTTTGATAATATTCTCCGGCGGAACGGCATCGAGTAAAGAAGCGTCCTCAAGCGAATCCATGTCGCCGATAACCCAATCAGGTTTAAACCCCGCTTTTATAACCGCGGCAAGCCCTGAGTCGGCGGCAACAAAAATCGCGTCCTTCGTTTCGCCGCCGATCAGCCTTTTAATATCCTGCGCCAACGGCCCCTGACCGCCTGTAAAAATTATACCTAACAAATTATCACCTTTTTTAACCTCAAATTATATTACTTATTCTTCAGCATTGTTCGTGGCATAATTTCGCTAAAAAAAGTATACTGATTTAACAGGGAATAATCAATTGAGAATTGATCCGATTCTAAAGGAAATTGCCTCGGTTTTTAACAGCAGCGGGAAAGAAATCTATCTTGTGGGCGGCGCTGTCAGGGATATGCTGATGGGGAAAAAGGTGCATGACTGGGATCTGACGACAAACGCGCTTCCCGGTGAAGTTACGGATATTGTTAGGCGCATAGGCGGCAAGACTGTACCGACCGGTATCAAGCACGGAACTGTAACAGTTCTTTATAAAAAAGCAAGTATCGAAGTAACCACATTCAGAATTGAAGAAGGCTATACAGACGGGCGGCGGCCGGATCAGGTCAGCTACTCTGCCGATATAAACGAGGATCTTTCAAGACGTGATTTTACGATGAACGCCATAGCTCTCCGCCTGAGCGACGCGCATATTGTCGATCCGTTTAACGGAAAAAAAGACATAACGGCGCGTATTATACGCTGTGTGGGGAACGCCGCAGATCGTTTCAACGAGGACGGGCTTCGCCCTCTTCGCGCCGTACGCTTCGCATCTCAGCTTGATTTTGAGATTGAACCAAACACGTTAAACGCAATTCATGGCGCGCTTAAGATTAGCGCGAAAGTATCATGGGAACGCGTGCGCGACGAGATTGATAAAATACTTGCGTCTAACGTTCCATCACGCGCTTTTCTTTTGATGGAAAAATCCGGGCTTCTTGAACTTTTCCTGCCTGAACTTGCCGTGTGCCGCGGCGTCGAACAGAAAGGTTATCATGAGTTTGATGTTCTTGATCATTCACTTCTTGCCTGTGATTTCGCGGCAGAAAAGGATTTTTCACAAATAGTGCGCCTTGCCGCCCTATTTCACGATATCGGCAAGCCTTCAGTGCGCGGCATTGATGAAGAAACCGGAGTTTGTACATTTTACCGCCACGAGGAAGCCTCCGCTGATATGTGCCGCGCTGTAATGGAACGCCTGCGTTATCCCAATTTACTTACAGATTCTGTCTGTCATTTGATTAAAGAACATATGTTTAAATATCAGGACGACTGGTCAGACGCCGCAGTACGCAGATTTATCGCGCGTGTAGGAGAAACCAATTTAAAAGATATTTACAGCCTCCGCCGCTGCGACACGTTCGCTTTCTCCGGTAAAGAAAGTAAAGTAAGTACGCTTACATCATTCGCAAATAGGATCGACGAATTGTTAGCGCAAGGGCAGATATTCTCGCTTAAAGATCTTGCCGTTAGCGGCAACGATCTGATGACAGCCGGCATCCCCGCAGGCAAAATGATGGGAATGATTTTAAAAGAGCTTATGGAAACAGTGCTTGATGATCCTGCGCAGAATACGCGGGAGAGGCTGATGGAAATTGCGGGGAAGATTTTTGAGAATAAAAAATGTAAATAAATTATTTATACAAGACAAGTCAGGGGGCTAGGGGATCGCAAAATATTTGCAGGAACCCGCCTACGAGCCCTGCCTGCTTTAATCAAAAAATTGTACTTAAAAATTAAATCTAATGATTTAAGTAAACAGGTCTCTTCGGCGGAGAATTGCAAAAATTATTTTACGATCCCCTAGCCCCCCTGACTTGCCATGTATATGTGGTTTTATGCCGGGTTTTTTTAATAAAATGTTTGGGGGAGCTTTATTTGCTTGCATTACATGGAGGAGGTTGTTATGTTTAACGTTGCAGAGAACCACAAAAATGGTTTTACCGGTACGCCCCTTCCGGCTGCGGTGAATGAGATTTGTGACTTGCGGCAGATTACTTTCAACAGCCAAATGACTTGCCGTGTATATGTGATTTTATTTAATACTCCCTTTTTTTAGAGGTTCGTATCTGTTTAATTTTGGGACGTGTCCCGATGGTTTTTGTTGGTGTCCCAAAGGCTTGGAGACAGATCCCAAAAATTTTTTAGGGTGTCCCCAACGCTTAATAACAACTTTTTAGGTTGTTTTTACTGCCTCATCTTCGTCTTGTCCATGTTGTAGTAGAAGAGCCGCTTGAAAATACAGCGGTAACATCAATGGTTTGTCCATTTGCACTCATGGTAATCGTACAATTAACCCAAGTTATGCCCGTAGCGGCAATTAGATTGGATGAATTGGAAGTAATCCCCATTCTTTGTCCTGACCAGGTTAAGTCCCCTGTACTTGTAAAATTCTTCCATTCTTGTTCGTTCAGTTTCCAATAGCCTTTATTTACAGCATCTTGCCCTAAAGAATTAAGATTACCAAAAGTACTTAGAATACCACTATTTCCGCTAACAATTACTTGCGATCCACTGTCATTTTCCCAAACACCATTTAGTGAATAGGATGAACCACCGCCTGAATTATAGCCGCATACATTGCAAGGATTGCCGACATGATTTTCAATATCAATTTTTTCACCGCAACTGCATTGTTTGTAATGTGTTGTTGCATTGTTTGACCATGTTGAGCTAAATGAACAGGTGTGTGTATCGGCGGTATCTCATCCTGTCAAAGACAGAGTGGTCATTGAAAATCCGATTATCGCGGCAAGAACAATATTCCTCGCTATCTTTCGGATAGCTGCCGTGCTTAGCATAGCTTTTAGTGTGTTTTTCTTCATTGAAAAACCCTCCTTTTATTTTCTGCTATTATTTCAAATGCCATTAAATATACGGAGTTTTGACCAAGAAAAGACGGTATATTGGCTTTATAGACGGATCTATCCCCTGAAAAAATTCGTAAAGGAGGTGTTATTGTAAAGCTTCTTCTATAAATTAAAGAGAGAGAGAATTTGAATTCACCTGCGAAAAGAGCGTAGAAATACCTTTATAGGCGACTGTACTCATTAATAATAATATATCCCTCTTTGTATTATTATTCAAGGGGTGTTACGGGCTTTTTTTTGTTTGTTTTTAGGGAGCTTTTTGCGGTTAATCAACAGGAAAATGGGCGTAACGCATGAAACTTCGTTTCATGTTTTATTTAAAGTGCCGCCAGTCGGCGGCTCGGGTTCCTACAACGTTATGCGAAACTTTTTATTTGAGAATAATTAAAAAATAATAGAAATATATAAGGAAAAATAAGTAAAAACGAAAATTGACAATATTGGAATTTTAAGGTATATATTCATATAGTGCTTTTTGGAGGGGTTTTTGAAGCTTACGATTGAAGAATTTAAGGAAATATTCGAAAAAATTAAGAAAATGGATTTTGTCCCCTCTCAAAGAAAGGGTCCTACAGGAATAGGTTATACTCTTGAAACCCTTTTGGGCATTAATGAGAATAATGACGCTTCTCCAGACGTAGAAGGAGCAGAATTAAAGGCTCACAGGATAAATAGTAATAATTTAATAACTCTTTTCACATTTAATAATAAAGCATGGAAAATACAGCCATTAGAAGTTGTTAAAAAATATGGAAGTCTTGATAGAGACGGTCGTCAAGGACTTTATTACACAATGTCATTAAAACCAAATAGCGCAGGGCTTTTTCTTGATGTTCAAAAAGACACCATAGCTGTGAGGCACATTTCAGGAACCATTGTTGTTGAATGGTATTTAGAAAAACTAGCAGAAAGATTTATTCAAAAATTACCTTCCTTAATATTTGTATCAGCATTCTCTGAAATGCGTGATGGTAAAGAATATTTTAATTTTCAAAGAGCTCAACTCATGAAAGATACAACACCTGAATTATTATGCAATCAGTTTAAATCAGAAAATATTTTAGTAGATTTGCGTTTACATGATAAAGGCACAATGGCAAGAAATCATGGTACAGGTTTTAGAGCATATGAAGATCGTTTACCGCAATTATTTAGGCTGGTGTTAGATTTATGAAATATAGTGTAGTAAGAAATAAAAAATATGATTATACAGGGCAATCTTATGCGTCAATTTATCCGAATTTACATCGTTACCCTGCATCAATGATACCGCAAATAGGTATTGATTTATTAAAAGAATTTAA
>WQRT01000019.1 GCA_009786625.1 Treponema sp. | reverse complement strand
CCTGCGAAGCATAACCGCGCATTGAACGGGTAGCACAGACTATAAATGGATTCATAACTGTTTAATTATTTACGATATGCCGCAATTAATCAACTGTTTGATAGAATAGGGTATAGGGGTTAGGATTTAGGGGATAGCGGATAAGGTTTAGGGATCAGGGACTAGGGTTCTTGTTCTAATATAACGAGTGAAACTATCACTCAAAGATTGCAAACAACAACCCTGATCCCTAGTCCCTATCATCTAACCCCTATCCCCTAACTCCTATCCCCTAACCCTTAACTCCTAATCCCTAACTCCCAAACAGCTTTACAAACATATAGTAATCTATAGACAATTTTTTTTAAAAGTGATAGAATTATTCAGTTTTGCGCAAGCGCCATGCATTCTGCGCGCCATTAATAGGGAGGAGATAATTATGGCTAAGTCAAGTGAGACAGAAAAAACCAGGGTCAATCCTAACGCGTCAAGCGAGGAAAAAGCGAAAGCCCTGGAAGCGGCCCGATTACAGATTGAAAAGCAATTTGGCGCGGGATCATTAATCAAACTGGGAACGCACAATGCGGCTTCCGGTATTGAAACAGTGCCTTCAGGTTCCATCCTTCTGGACGAGGCGCTGGGGATAGGCGGCTATCCGCGCGGGCGCATTATCGAGATTTTCGGCCCTGAATCGTCGGGCAAAACCACTTTGGCGTTACACGCAATCGCTGAAGCGCAGAAATTGGGCGGAAACGCGGCATTCGTCGACGCGGAACACGCTCTTGACCCCGTTTACGCTAAAAATTTAGGGGTTAACATCGACGAATTATGGGTTTCACAGCCCGATAACGGCGAACAGGCGATGGAAATCACAGAAAGCCTCGTCCGCTCAGGCGCGGTGGATGTGATTGTCGTGGACTCGGTAGCCGCTCTTACCCCCCAATCAGAAATTGAGGGTGAGATGGGAGACGCTCAGATGGGCGCTCAGGCGCGTCTTATGAGCCAGGCATTGCGTAAACTAACCGCCACAATCGGAAAATCAAGGACAATCTTGGTTTTTATCAACCAAATCCGCATGAAAATAGGCGTTTTCTTCGGAAACCCGGAGACCACGACAGGCGGAAACGCGCTCAAATTCTATTCATCAGTGCGCCTAGAAGTCCGTAAAACCGAAACAATCGAGGTGAGCAAGGACGCGGACGCTATCGGCAACAGGGTGCGCGTCAAAGTTGTAAAAAACAAGGTCGCTCCGCCGTTCAGAAAGACCGAGATTGAATTAATGTTCGGAAAAGGCATTTCTGCGACGGCAAGCCTCTTGGACTGCGCGGTAAAATACGAGCTTATCAAAAAAAGCGGAGCATGGTATTCCTACAACGATGAAAAAATCGGGCAAGGCAAAGAGAACACAAAAGACTATCTTGAACAGAATCCCGCCTTTATGAAAGAGCTGGAAACCAAGCTCCGCGCCCAAATTTTCCCCGGCAGAGAGGCGCCGGGAGGAAAACCGGCGGATAAAACTGCCGCAGCAGAAAAACCTGCAGAGAAGCCCGCCAAGGCATCAAGACAGGCAAAGGAAGAAGTTAAAGCAGAGGAATAATAAACCAAAGAGAGCACGGAGAATCTACTTAAAAATTAACCAAACTCCGTGCCGCTCCAAGGTTAAAAAAAGAAAATGGAACAAAAAACAGATGCGCACAGTTTTAGGCTCAGCGAATTTGAAGGTCCGCTCGATCTTTTACTATACATGATCCGCAAAAACGAAATAAATATTTATGATATACCAATCGCGCAAATAACAGAACAGTACGTTGATTATCTGCGCAATGCCGAGGCGATGGATCTGGAAGATCTTACCAGCTTTCATTCAATGGCGACCTATTTGCTGTACTTAAAAAGCCGTACTTTACTGCCGGTGGAAATGGATGATGACGACAGGGAAGATCCAAGAGCGGATCTTGTTGACCGCCTGATTGAATATCAAAAATATAAAAAATTATCAGAGCTGATGGAAGACAAAGAAAATGGAGATGAATGGGTCGTAGAGAGGCGCAGGCTTCAACACAATCTGCCGTTTGCGGATGATGCTATATGGGAACAGGTTGATATATGGGATCTATTAAAATCATTTTCATCATTAACTTCCAACTTACCTGCGGAACGAATTATCGACCTTTATGAGGAAGTTTCGGTAAACGAAAAAACAACTCTTCTCAATGAACTTTTAGAAAATAAAGGCGAATGTAGATTGACAGATTTAATCATCAGAGCCGGAGTAATGGAAATTGTATGCGCGTTTCTTGCCGTACTGGAAGCCGCGAAAATGCGTTTAATCGTCCTCTTTCAAAACCGCCTCTTTGGTGATATCTTAATTAGAAGTCAGGGGTCAGGGATTAGGGGTTAGAAAGCGAAGAAAAAAGCGCCGCATGATACCTTGCGCTTAATTTGCAATTAATAATATTTTACCTTATCCCATATCCACTAATTTATCGGAGAGTTATTGTGACGGAAAATATTGAAAAAGAAACCGCGCTAGTAGAAGCGATTCTTTATATGGAGGCTGAACCTATTGATGTAAGCATGATTGCGAAAATCGGCTCTATATCAAACGATACAGTGACGGCGGCGCTTGATAATCTGCGCGAAAAATACTCTGAAAACGGCTGCGGACTTGAGTTATCACACATCGGCGGCGGAATAATGATCTGCGCAAAGCGTGAATACTGGGATATTTTAAAAGAGCGTTACGGTAAAAAAAGCGAAGGGAAAATCTCCCGCGCCGCTATGGAAACGCTCGCGATTGTCGCGTATCAACAGCCTGTTACCCGCGCGGAAATTGAAAAAATTAGAGGCGTTTCGGCGGATAATATGATCAGGCTTCTTCTGGAAAAAGGCTTTGTAAAAGAATCCGGAAAAAAAGACATACCGGGACGGCCTGTTATGTACGGCACCACAAAAGAGTTTTTGAAACAATTTCATTTAAATTCAATCGCGGAACTTCCAAAATTAGGAGAAAGCGATATTGATAAGTTTGAGCTTACGGGAGGATGAGTATCGCTGCGGATATCCAGGAAACAAAAAAAACCGGCATGAGGCTTCAAGTATTCATGTCGCATGCCGGTGCGGCTTCAAGAAGAACCGCGGAGGAAATAATCGCCCAAGGCAGGGTTACGGTTAACGGCTCCACAGTAACAATTCCCGGAACCAGAGTAGAGGAGGGCGATATCGTCCTTCTTGACGGCAGGCAAATAACGCCCGAAAGCCGCCTTTTACATTTTGCTTTAAATAAGCCTCCCGGTTTTTTATGCAGTTCTTCCGATCCGCAAGGCCGTCCGCTGGCGTTGAGCCTGCTTCCTAAAAATATTAAAGAGCGGCTTTACAGCGTAGGAAGGCTTGATTATATGTCCTGCGGATTGATTTTTTTTACAAATGACGGAGATTTTGCGAACCGTCTGGGGCATCCCAGATCTGAACTTGAAAAGGAATATTTGGTCGAAGCTGCCGGTCCAATTTCCGATGCAGCTATCGAGGCTTTTTTAGATGGTATAACGATAGAAGGGGAGCACTATAAAGCGAAACTGGCCGAAAAAATAAGCCGTAATTCCATGAGAATAATACTCATCGAGGGCAAAAACCGCGAAATCAGGCGCGTTTTTTCACATTTTCACCTGCATCCGGTCGTCCTTCGCAGAGTCCGCATCGGTCCTGTAAATTTAGGCAATCTCCCCGAAGGAACATCACGCCCTTTAACTGATGCCGAGCTTAAAAAACTGAATAGAGGTAAATATGGTAATAGCAATTGACGGACCCGCAGGATCGGGAAAAAGCACTATAGCCAAACTTCTTGCACAAAAATTGACGGAAAAAAAAGGCGGGGAGTTTACCTACATCAATTCCGGGAATCTTTACAGAGCGATTACGCTTGGCTGTTTGAGGGAAAAAATCGATATATCCGACAGTGAAAAAATCATAGAATACGCCAAAAATGTTAAAATTGAGTATCATAAAACCGATGTTTTTCTTGACGGTAAAAACGTAACAGACCTCCTTCATAACGACGAAATTGACAGGTTTTCAGCGCCATTATCCGCAATAGTCCCTGTCAGGCATATCGTAAACGATCTTGTCAGATCTCTGTCTTTGGGGCAGAATATTGTTGTTGAGGGAAGAGATATGACAACCGTTGTATTCCCAAATGCCGAGCGGCGTTACTACCTTGACGCGTCCGCGGATTGCAGGGCAAAAAGAAGGCATGATCAGGGAGTCTCAAATTTGAGCCTTGAGGAGATAAAAAAAGCGATTATCGAACGGGACGAAATTGATAAAAATAAAACAGAAGGAAGTCTCAAAATTTCGCATGGAGTGCAGTATTTAGATACCAGTGACTTGACGATAATTCAAGTTTATGAGAAATTGATAGAGGGAATAGACTAATAATCAAGGAAAGAAAAGAACATGGTTGAAGAGAAGGAAGTGGGCCAGGACACAAGCCCTGCTAAGGACGGAGAAAACATTCAAACCCAATTGCAGGAGGAATACCTTAAAACTCTCGAGCAGCTTGAAGAAGGCCAGCTTGTCGAGGGTAAGGTTGTACAGGTTACAACCGATCAGGTATTTATCGATGTAGGATACAAGTCAGAGGGAAAAATCCCGATTTCGGAATTCACGCAGGTTCCGAATATCGGCGACTGTGTGCCTGTTATCCTTATCGCAAAGGAAAACAAACACGGTGAAGTGATCGTCTCCAAGCAAAAAGCTGACGCGAAAATTTTCTGGAAAAACCTGAGAGCCGCTTTTACGGATAAAAAGGCGGTGGAAGGCACCATTGAAAAACTGGTTAANGGCGGTTATGACGTAAACCTCGGCGCGGGAGTACATGCGTTTCTTCCTGTCAGTCAGGCTGATGTNCAAAAACTGGAAAAACCAGAAAAAATATTAAATTTAAAAATCAATGTTTATGTGGANCGTCTTTACTCNGACGGCAAGATTAATATTGTCGTTAACAGGCGTAAATGCATGGAAGAAGAGCTTGATAAAAAAAGGCGCGACTTCTTTGAAAATACTCCGATCGGCACAGATGTAACAGGCGTTGTAAAAAGTTTTACATCGTTCGGCGCGTTCATCGACCTTGGAGGTTTTGACGGGCTTCTTCACATAAACGATATGAGCTGGGGGCACGTTACGCGCCCAAAAGATTTTGTAAAAAAAGGACAGGAAATCCGTTTAAAAGTTATACGCATAGACCGTCAGGAAAAACGCATCAATCTTTCTCTCAAACATTATACAGATGATCCGTGGGTTCACTTTGAAGAGAAATACCATGTTAATGATGTAATCAAAGGCAAAGTAACAAAGCTGACCGATTTCGGCGCGTTCATCGAACTTGAGGAAGGCATCGAAGGCCTCGCGCATATATCGGAATTTTCATGGCTCAAAAAAGTTCAAAAGCCTCAGGATCTTTTAAAACCAGGTGATCTTGTGGAATGTATGATCCTCGGCTACGATCTTCAGGCGGGACGCGTTTCGCTCGGATTAAAGCAGGTTCAGGATAATCCATGGACCAGCATCAATGAAAAATATCCCGTTGGCGCGAGAATAATGAGAAAAGTTGTTAAGGTGACTAACGCCGGCGCGTTCATCGAACTTGGCGAAGGCATCGACGGGTTCCTTCATCTTGACGATATTTCGTGGACAAGGAAGAGCAAGAACACAGGTCTTACTGCGGGGCAGGAAGTGGAAGTCATGATCATTTCCGTAGACGCTGAGAACCGCAATATCAAACTCGGTATAAAACAGCTTTCCGAAGATCCGTGGAAGGATTTCTGCGAGAATTACAGAAGCGGATCTCCCGTTGAAGGAGAGGTTTCGTCAGTTACGGACTTCGGCGTGTTTGTGCGGGTACCGGGCGGCATAGAGGGACTTATTCATAAGACCAATCTGGTTGAGAACCGCGATGATGATCCGGATGAGGCTCTGAAGAAATACAAGGTCGGAGACAGAATAAAAGCGGTTGTTCTGGAAATACAGAGCGATAAACAAAAGGTTGCTTTTTCGATCCGTGATTACCAGAAGAAAATGCAGCGTGATGAAATGTCGCGTTACATGGCCAAGGAAGAGTCATCCGATTCAACATATACGCTTGGCGCTGTTTTTAAATCAAAAGCGTCTGATTCTTCAGATGCCGGATAAGGNTTACTAACGGAGCCGGCGGCGATGCTGTCAAAGATCGATGCCAATAAATTTCATACTCTAATCGAGATAAACTCCCTTATCAATTCAAATTATGGGAATTTAAACAGCCTTTTAGAGCAGATCGTGGAATCAGCGACAAGGCTTTCCGAAGCGGAGGCATCAAGCCTCCTGCTAATGGATAAGGAAAAATTAAATCTTTATTTTGAGGTAGCGCTCGGTTCTAAGGGTACAGAGGTAAAAAAGTTCATTGTAAAACTCGGAGAAGGTATAGCTGGCTGGGTAGCGCAGAACAACAAGTCCCTTATTGTAAACGACGCGGCAAGCGATAAACGCCATTTGTCAAATATCGGAGAAGAGATAAATTATACCTGCCAGACAATACTGGCAGTCCCCATGAGAATCAAGGATGAATGTATCGGCGTTTTAGAATTGATTAACAAAAAAATAACCTCTTCTTCCGGCAAAGTTGAAAATGGTTTTACGCAGGATGATGTTGAATGGCTGGAAATTTTTGCCAATCAGGCGGCGCTTGCGATTATCAACGCGCGGAGCATGGAAGAAGCGAACAGTGAAATAAAACAGCTTCATGATCAGTTAATGGTCGATCATTACCATACGGTAATTACAAAAAGCCCGGCAATACTGGAAAAACTGGATATGGTTGACAGAGCCGCAAAAACCGATTCATCTGTTTTGCTTTTAGGAGAAAGCGGGGTTGGCAAGGAATTATTCGCGGAGCAGATACATTTAAGAAGCGCGAGAAAAAACAACGCTTTTATTAGGGTAAACTGCGCGGCTCTTCCCGAAGGACTTTTAGAAAGCGAGCTTTTCGGCCATGTGAAAGGCGCTTTTACAAGCGCGGTATCAACAAGGCAGGGAAGATTTGAAGCCGCGGACGGAGGAACAATTTTTCTTGACGAAATCGGCGACCTTCCCCTTCCTTTACAAGCTAAAATTCTGCGCGTTATTCAGGAAAGAAAATTTGAGAAAGTAGGTTCCGATTTAACTGTTAATGTGAATGTAAGGATTGTCGCGGCAACGAACAAAGACCTTGACGAACAGGTTAAAAATGGTCTTTTCCGTCAGGATCTTTATTACAGGCTCAATGTTCTGCCTATTTACATTCCGCCGCTCCGCAAGCGGCCGGAGGATATACATGAACTGGCGGCCTTCTTTTTAAAAAAATATATGCAGGAAACCAAAAAACATTTTGACGGTTTTTCCAATGAAGCGCTTGATAGAATGCTTACCTACTCATGGCCGGGTAACATACGCGAGCTGCAGAACTGCATAGAACGGGCATGCGTTATCGGAAAAAACAAATTAATAGGCTGCGAAGACCTTTTCCTGAAACCGCACACTCAGGCGGTGCATGAAGAGGAAAATTTGGCATACGATTTAAAAACAGCGTTAAATGTATTTAAAACAAACTTTATACGCAAGGTTCTTGAAGACAATGACTGGAATCAGACAGAAGCCGCGAAAGAACTTGCCATACAACGGACATATTTATCAAGATTGATAAAGGATCTACAAATAAACCCTTAAGGAGTATAGTAATGCAGAGTAATGAAAAAACCGATTCCGGTAATGTAAGCTTCAAGGATAAAATTAATGATTTTATCCAGAGAAACAGAAAAATTATCCTGACGGTAACNTGCGTTATCGCGGCCGCTTTTATCGGAGCNGTTGTGTTTCTCGCCGTTAAAGACACCCTTGATAAAAAGGAGCTGGCGAGNATAGANGATCTAAACCGCAGGTATGAAACAGTAAAGTACAACACCGAAGCAAATGAAGGTGAAGCGGACAATCTAATTTCTGAGCTTGAAGCGTTTGCCGGAACAAAATCAGGTTATCCTGCCGGTAAAGCATGGTCGATAATCGCTGAAATATATTCATCAAGAGAATGGTGGCCTCAAGCGGAAGAAGCCTGGTTAAAAGCGGCAAAGGCTGGTAACAATACATTTCTGGCTCCAATCGCGTTATTTAACGCTTCGGCCGCCGCAGAGGAACAGGGCAGGCTGGAGCAGGCAATTGATCTGTTACAACAGTGNCTTTCTCATAAATTCGAATTTCCGGCGGCTCCCCGCGCGCAGTTTTCGGTTGGAAGGCTCAATGAACANCTGGGTAATTTTTCNGCCGCATCCGAAAGTTACCGCGCTCTTTTAATTAACTGGCCTGACTTGCCGGTATGGCCGCAGCTTGCAAGGAGCCGGATAGCCACAATCGAAACTCAATGAGACGTAAGCTGACTGTATCAAAGTTTATCGCACTTACCGCACTGCTTTTAACATATGCGGTAACGCTTATTTTTACTTCCTGCGGAATAGAGGAGTATTATTACCTTCCGCAGGTTTATGAAGGTTATATCCGCGGATATGACAACACGAGCGCCGATGTTACAGTACCGTCCATTTCATCCGAATATTATTACGCACTTGGTTATAGAATTTTCTATAAAATTTATTATACGGCTTTAAGTAATATATTAGATCCGCTGGTAGACACGACAGATCCTACGAGCCAGACTCTAAGAAGTGATTTTAACGCATTCAGAAATCTTACAGACCCGGCAAATCAAACAACAGTCACAACATCGACAACTTTTTCAGGTCGTAATTTTTATGAGTTAAGACTTCAGGATTTTGATATAAACAATTTATTATCAAAATCAGGTACAACATTTACGATTCAGTTCACGGACAGTCCCGGATGGCCTCCTGTAATTAACACAAATGGCGGAGACTCATACGCGCTGCAAAGATCAAACGTATCAGGAATTGTAACAAGGATTTTTGATTTTGTTCCTGAAGATAAAAATTTTATCAACTCATCAGAATTGAATTCATCCGGTACCAATATAAATCTTGATGTTTCCTCACGTTCAGATTCACAGTACGCATACGCATTAATGTATATTGTCACCGTAGGGCAAAATCCCGCTAACTTTACGCCCGTTTATAGTAAGCCGACATTCATCAATATTTTTAAACTTCCTGCCTCTAATTAACGTTGAACTGTCCTATAAAGAGAATTACTCTCTCTTTGAGCAGTATAGACTGCTATTCATAATGTATATTCTGTCTACCAAATGATATAGTCATTTCTGGTTATAAATACTTTATTTACACGGTTGATGCGGATATAAATGCCTGTATATGTCAAAATATGAAGCCCATTCATCTGCGCCGCCGGTTATATTCCGCGCAAGGACATCGACACGCCTTAAGTGAAAAACCGATGCACAATCTTTTTCTAGCCGGCTCTGCCTGTATGCCTTTTCATCACTAGAGTTAATATAATCCATGCCTTCATAACGGGCGTAAACAGATCCCCATAAAAGCGATGATAAGGAATGTTTCTTCATTCTCGATTTTATCAAAAAACATTCGGCCTTTTTAATTTCAATTCCTTGCGGTAAATGCAAATTCAATTTTTGGATAAAGTCATTCGGAACGTAATAATCGTGAAAATTAACAACCGCGGTTTCATTATCCGCGCTTATTCCGGTTGATAAGGGAGACGCAAACTCCATCTTCGCAAGCGGATTAAACCCCTGAGTATAAAGTACCGGAATACCAGCTCTTCTTAGCGACATCGAAAAGATCTCGATAAGGCTCAGATGTCCGTGAAGAACGGCGCTTCCTTTTTTACTGAAACTGAGCAACATCCTGAATACCGATGGATCTTGTTTTCCTGAGATGCCGTTAACCACAGATTCGCCGTGGTTAACGGTCGTGCCGGGAATTTCCGGCTGTTTCACTTTTAAATTCTGTTCATATTGATTTGTGCAAGTTTCCGGGAAACAGCTTCGCGGTGAAATCCCTGCCGTACACACTCCGCATTGGCTGCACTTATCTCTGCACGATTCTGTACGGCAGGGATTGTTTGACCTTTCAAGTTCCCTTTTTAAATATTCCAAAGTAACGCGGGAATCAATACTTGACCAGGGCAACGGATCGATTTTCCCTGAAAAAATCAGGCTGCAATAGTCCGCGTTTCTATCAAGTATTTCACGCCATTTTTCCCTGTTAATAAATTCATCCCACGCGTCAAGACGGCTTCCTTCCCGCCATGCTTCCTCGCATAGAAAACCGGATCGTTCGTCTCCCCTGCTCATCATACCTTCGATTCTTGATATCAGAGGATCGGAGAAACTGACCTTGTGTCCCAAGGGNTTTAATTTGGAGCGGATAAAAGATAATTTTTCAAANGCTGTTTCNNCGTCAATCTGGGAAGCCCACTGATACGGCGTATGCGGTTTTGGAATAAAAATCCCGATGTTAATATTAAAATGCATACGCGATCTTCTTGCGATATCAATAATAAACTCAACAATTTCCTCTTCTTCACGATATGAACATTTTACTGTCTCAAACACTGAACCCCGATCTCCAATCCCCGATCCCCGATCTCCGCCGCTTGTTCCCTCAAGCGGAAGCCCTATCATGAAATAAAACTTCGCGCTTTTCCATCCGCGTTTTTTGGCTTCATTTAAAATTGCTGCAATGGAATCGCGCGTAACGGCTTTATTAACAGCTATCTGGTGCATATCGCGCGGGGTTTCAACGGCAAATGTCAGGCCGCTTTTTCGCGTAACGGATATTTTTTCAAGAAGATCAAGGGAGAAACTGTCAACTTTAAGAGACGGAAGTTGAAATGAAACATGCAGACAGCCGTATTCATTATTTAATTTTTCTATAAGCTCTCCGATTCCCAGATAATCACCCGATGAAAGCGAAGAAAGACTTATCTCATGCCAGCCGCCTTTTTTTACAAGCTCATCAACCTCAAAACAAATCTGTTCCCGGCTTTTTTGCCTTGCCGGTTTATACCAAAAACCCGCGTGGCAAAAGCGGCAGCCGTTTGGACATCCGCGCATAATTTCCACAGTGCCGTGGTTCTGCACAATCTTCATGCTTGGAACGGGATAAACAAGGGATATATCTTTGGCAGGTTTTTCTCCGCGCGTAAAACCGCTGTGTACCGCGCGTACTGCCCTTTCTTTTCCCTTTACCCACACAGCAGGATGCGAAGATATTTTTTCAAGAAGCGCTCCCCTTCCCTTCCTCGTTTTCTTTAATTCCGCTAGTTCATGAACTAGAGTAAAAAAACCAGCTTCGGCTTCCCCGATCCAAAACGCGTCAATGTAGGGCGAATACGGCATTGGATTTGATACAGCGGGGCCGCCCGCGATAATTAAAGGATATTCACCGGGTGAGGCTTTTCTATCTTCCCGGCGAAGCGGAATTCCCGAAACATCAAGCATCGTAAATATGCCGTTTAAACCGGGTTCGTAACCGAGCGTAAACATCAGCATATCAAGGCTTTTTAAACTGATGCCTGTATCAAGCCCGTAAAGCGGTATTTTTTTTTCACGTAACAGGTTTTCAAAATCAGGAGCTGGCGCGAATGCGCGATCGCAGGAGATGTTGTCAATTAAATTTAGATTATTATATATAACGCGCAGAGCGTGATTTCCCATGCCGATTTCATACAGGTCGGGGAACGCGATTAAGGTTTGAAAAAAAGCGTTTTTATCCGCCAGTATACCGGCTTCGCCGCCTGTATAACGGGCGGGTTTATCAATTTTTAAAAAACACTCGCCGATTTCAGCTAACGGATCAACATACCGGGTTGTCAACGATTATACCTTCTGATGTATGTACTTATGCAAAGACCGACTCCGACCATTGTCGACAATAAAGACGAGCCGCCGTACGACATAAATAAAAGCGGAAGACCTGTAATCGGCATGATACCCATTGTCATACCGACATTTACAACAAAGTGAAAAGTGAACATTCCCGCAAACCCGGCGCAGATATATTTCCCGAAAGGATCTGTAACAGCTTTCATTATAACAAGGAGTCTGTAGCAGATAAAAAGAAAGAGCGCGAAAACAAGAAGGCCGCCTATGAAACCGGCTTCTTCCGAAAAAATTGAAAAAATAAAATCCGTACTTTGCTCAGGAAGGAACCTGTAATGACTCTGCGTACCCTGAAGATATCCCCTTCCTGTCAATCCGCCTGCGCCTATTGCCGTAATGGACTGAATTATATTCCAGCCCGCGCCGCGCGGATCGACATTCGGATCAAGAAAAACAATAAGACGCATAAGCTGGTAGCTCTTTAAAACTATCCGCGCGGCGTAGGATACTCCAAGCGATATTACAATTATCGCGGAAGAGTATACAAGCCAGAAAAAATAATTCTTTTTATATCTTAAATAACCGAAAAGAGCGATAGCCGCAATAAGCAGAAAAAAAAGCACAGCGATAGCCACAATTCTTGAGTTGGTAAGAACAGCCATAAAAGGAATTGACCGCCTGTATATATGCGACTGCCAAAGCGGTAAAACAAGAAAAAAACCGGTAAGCGCGATGCAAGAAACCATGAATGACACATAACGCATTGACACTCCCGCGAGAAAAATCATTGTAAGAAGGATTGCTATATAAACAAGCGCTGTTCCCAAATCCGGCTGAAGCAAAACTATACCTGTAGGCACAAATACAATCAGGCAGCTTACAAAAAAACGCGAGAATGTTCCTTTGTTGTGATCGGTATCAGCGAGATAGCGGGCGAGTAAAATGATCACCGATATTTTCACCAGTTCCGACATTTGAATACCGATCGAACCGATCCTAATCCAGCGGGATGCGTTTGAAATAACGTAACCGAACAGCAATGTATATATTAACGGAATCAGCGAAATTAAATATATATAAAGCGATATGTTGTAAAGCCTGCGGTAATTAAACATGGAAAGCGCAATTGTAATTATAAACCCCGCAGATGCCCAAATAATCTGCCTTATGTATTCGCTGGAAACCTGCACTCCCGCTGATGTAACCCCGGATGAATAAATAAAAAGCACGCCGAAAACAATCAACACTATTACAGGCAGAAGCAATAGATAATCAATTTCAAGAATGTCGCGAAATCTCATTGCTGCACCTCGCTCGCTAACATATATTGAAATCCAAGAGACCTAATCGCGGCCTCGTAATTTTGATTGGCGAAATAACCTTGAAAAATAATTGCGGACGCGGCGGACGCTCTCCAGACCTGATAATTCGATGCCTCAATAATTACAGTAACCACAATTTGTTCATCGGGATCTGTGCTGTTAAAAGGAGCGTACGCTGTAAACCATGAATGCCATCTGTCCGCAAGCCCGATTTCCGCTGTTCCGGACTTTCCGGCAATCTGCACAGCTCTGATATTCAAGGGATATTGAGCCGTTCCCTGGCTTACAACTCCTCTCATATCCTGCCTTACTTCCTCAAATATCGCGGAGCTTATGGAACTTTCATGTATAATTTCAGGCATTGTGACTCTTTCAATCGCGTTTGTAACAGGATCGCGCACTTCCTTAAGAACATGAGGTCTGTAAATTGTTCCGTTATTCACAATCATACTGACCATGTTACACATCTGAAGCGGAGTAACAAGCGTGAACCCCTGTCCTATGGACATATTCATTGTATCACCTAACACCCATCTTTCATGGTACTGGCGTTCTTTCCACTGAGGAGTCGGAATGAACCCGGGAATCTCACCGGGGAGATCTATTCCGCTGATCTCGCCGTAACCGTATTCCATAGCGTATGAAACGATTCTTTCAACTCCCAGATAATCCCTTCCAAGCGTCATATAATAAATATTGCAGGATTGGGCAAGAGCGCCCCTCATGTTCAACCTGCCGTGACCCGGAACGCGGATGTGGCAGTTCCAGTCGCGGTTGCCGTATCTTATAACTCCGGGGCATAGAATATGTTGATCGGGGGAGAAAACACTTTCGCAAAGATTGGCGGTAGTCATTATTATTTTAAAAGTTGAAGCCGGAGGATAATTTGACTGGATCGCGCGGTTAAATAATGGTTTATTAGGGTCTTCCGTTAAAGCGCGGTATTCGCCGCTCTGTCCGCCTGTGAAAATATTCGGGTCATACCAGGGATATGAAACCATAGCAAGAATTTCCCCGGTTGAAGGTTTCATTACAATAGCCGCTCCAATCTGCGTTCCAAGCGCTCTTTCCACGAGTCTTTGAAGATTGGCATCGATTGACAGAATCAAATTTCTTCCCATTTCAGGCGAAACGCGCATGATATTTTCGCGCCCGGAAATTCTTCTGCCTCTAGAATCTACGGTTCTTGTTTCCCAGCCAGGCCTTCCCTTTAAAAGCTCGTCATACTGCTTTTCTATCCCGGATTTACCGATTACATCTCCAAGCTGATAACCAAGATTGTAAAGCGTTGTAAGCTCGTCGCGGGTTATATCGCCGACATAGCCTACTATATGGGATAAACTGCCGACATTTACATAATTACGCAATGGTTTTATATTCCATGAGACACCCGGCAGTGTATTTTTTCTTTCAGCGAGGGACGCGATTGTTCTGAAAGGAACGTTAGACGCAATTTCTACAGGCTGGTAAAGCTGAAGATACTGGCTTGGAAGCCTTGACATTATATCAGAAACGGGAATACCCATAATCGCGGAAATGGAAGCGGCAACCTCTTCCATTCTTCCGCGCGGCACTTCCGCGGGGGTAATGCTTACAGCGTATGAATCCCTGTTAATGGCAAGAGGCTGATCATAATTGCGATCGTAAATCTCTCCCCTCTGCGCCGGTATTGTGTATGTTCTGCGCGATATATCCATGGCTCTTGTAAGGTAAACATCCCCGGAGAGTATCTGCATACTGAAAAGCCGTACAGCGTATGTTAAAAAAATAAAAACAATGAAGATTTTAAATATATTAATGCGAAGTCCCTGATCTTCCGCCATTACTATCTCCTCTCTCCCACAAGGATTGGTTTAAAATTCCTTAACAGCAAAAACAGGGGGGGCGCGCAAAGCGCATTAAAGCCAAGCTCAATCCAAAGCACCGAATTGAATATTGAATAGGTTGGCACTTCAGAACCCATAATTAAATGCAGAATAAACATTAAGACAGCTTTTAAAATCGTCGCAAGTGTACAAAGAATAACCGGCATGAAAAATATATCAAGAAAAAAAGCGCCTTTAAAAATTCCCGCAAGCGCACCTATTAAAGTGCGTATAAGGCAGTTAAGCCCCATAGGAGCCATAGAAATAAAATCAATCAAAAGCCCAGAGAAAAATCCCGATACCTGTCCTGTCATGGTTCCGTTTACATAGGCAGAGAAAACAAGTACGCACAGAGCCAAGTCGGGAATAACTTTCAAAAATGAAATTCTGCCAATCAGCGCGGATTGTAAAATCGCCGCGACCAGGCAGAATAAAACNGTAAAAACAGAGCTTCTAATCATTGTACGTTCCGGGTGTCTCGTGGCTTTCAGCTTCAATTACAAAGACATATTCAAGCCTTGAAAAATCGATCAATGGAATAACATCCACTTCCAGCGTTGTTTCATATTCAAGTACATTAACGCCGCTTACTCGTCCTATATTAATACCTTCGGGAAAAATCCCTCCCATACCGCTTGAAATTATAATATCGCCGATATTAATTTCATCCCTTGCGCGTCTTGGAACAAAACGCATTAATAACGGAAGTTCGTCGTTTCCCTGACCTTCCATTATTCCTTCAAAACGTGAAACCGAAAAACGGCTTGAAACAAGGGAATTAATGTCAAAAACAGGCATGACAAGGCTTTCAAAAACGCCTGTTTGAATCACCTTGCCGACAAGAGCCTGCGTGCCGTTCTGCCACGCGACGACTGACATATTATTCGAAACTCCCGAATAACTGCCTTTATTTATAACGATTGCCGAAAAAAGATTATTAGGATCCCTTCCTGAGATTTGAGCGGGAATACGCCTGTAACGGAGAGTTCTTGCAAAATCAAGCTGTTCTCTTAACCGGATATTTTCCTGATAGATTTCCGCGTTACTGCGTTCCAGTTCTTCAAAACGATCCAACTGTCTTAGAAGATCGGCATGCTCCTTTCTTAAATTCGCTAGNTCGCTTATTGAAAGAACCGTTCTTTCCGCAAATGAGGAAACTTCATGTATTCCGTTTCTTATCCCGGAAAANATTGAAAGACCGGCGTTCTTGACTCCGAAAATAAATTCCTGGCTTGAAATGAGAAGCATTACAGATGACGCTATTACAAGAAATACAAATACAAAAACAGTAAGATTAAAATTGGGCGCTTTCCCCGGTGACTTGCCGCTTCTCTTCCGCGAAAGNTTACCGGAGATCTTCTGCTTCATTGCCATTATCCATTCAATCTGTCATATATATTCTTTGTAAGATCAGAACCTTTAATGTAATCAAAATATTTTCCGGCGCCGAGAGCGACGCACAATTCAGGCTGCTCGGCTATTATCGCTGGTACGCCGGTTTCTTTTTGAATCAGTTTATCAAGTCCTTTTAACAGAGAGCCGCCGCCTGTCATGACAATTCCCCTGTCAACAATATCCGCCGCAAGCTCAGGCGGCGTTTTTCCCAGAACTGATTTTATTTCATCGACAATTTGAGTGATCGGATCTTTTAAAGCCTCTCTTACTTCGATGGAATCGATTTCAAGACGGCGCGGAAGACCAGTGATCGCGTCATTGCCTTTTACCTCAAGTTTTTCAATTGTTTTGTCAGGAGACGCGTTACCGATTTCAATTTTTAGTTTCTCCGCCATCTGCTCGCCTATAATGAGGTTGTGGACGCTTCTTATGTGTTTAATTATTGATTCATCGAACTCATCGCCGCCGACGCGGATGGCGCGGGTTACAACCATTCCTCCCAGTGATATAACGGAAATTTCCGAAGTGCCGCCGCCNATATCGCATATCATGTGCCCGGCAGGTTCGCGTATNGGAATATCGGCGCCAATCGCGGCGGCGAGGCTTTCCTCGATAACATGAACTTCCCTTGCTCCGGATTTATACGCGCTTTCTTCAACCGCGCGTCTTTCAACTTCTGTGATGCACGAAGGAACCCCGATTACCATGCGCGGTTTTAAAAACTTGTACCGCGGAAATACTCTGAGAATAAAAAAACGGATCATTTTTTCCGTTGATTCTATATCCGCAATCACTCCGTCGCGCATCGGTCTTATCGCAATAATATTTTCCGGTGTTTTCCAGAGCATTCGTTTCGCGTCTGTGCCGACCGCCACGATTTTTTTTGTACCGCGCTCAACCGCTACAACAGACGGTTCGTTAAGCACAATACCCTTGCCTTTTATATATATAAGCGTATTGCAGGTTCCTAAATCTATGCCGAAATCCGATGAAAAATTGCCAAACATTGCATCCTCCTTAAATATTAAGCCTGGCTCTTGCTCCCGCGTGAGCCGGGTCCTGTCTATATGCAAGGCGCCATTGTGAACGAGCGCGCGTCGCATCGCCTCTAAGGCTGTAAAGTTCACCTAACAGAAAATTNACATTGGCGCTGTCGCCTGTATCGCTTATTATNCTTAAATATTGCGCCTCTGCGTTATCATAATCATTCACCGCGACATATATTTCAGCTAACATAAGGCGCGAAAGAACGACTGTCCTTGAATCAAAAGACACGTCAATACACCTTCTTAAATAACTTATAGCCATGTCGTAATCTTCCATCGCCATGTATGATCTTGCTATAGACAAAAGTAAATTATCGGAAGGATGCGAGCCGGGAACAAACGCGCGGGAAAACGCCTCTACGCTGCTTCTGTAATCGCCGTAAGCCGCGTAAGCGAGCCCCAGATATTCGGGGATATCGGAAGCGTCATAAGAAACATTATCCGCCATTTCCAGATACTTAACCGCGAGATCCGAATACTCAACGCCTTTATAACCGTATGCTTTTCCAAGAACATAACAAACGCGCCCGTCAACTGAAGCGCTGTTGTTCTGAATCAGAGCTTTTCTAAGGGAAAATATACACTCATCAATAAAATGAATGGTATTTTGATTATTAATCTGTGAGATCCCAAGCTGATACGCGGAAAAACCATTAATTGTGAGCATAAAATAATCTACAGGGTCGTTTAAAAGGGCGTTTTTGCTGATTTCACGCGCTTGTTCATAACCGCCTTCGTTCCAGACCCGCAAAAGTTCTCTCTTTTCGCTGACAACATCATTCTGGAATCTTGAAGCGGCCAGTACACCGACAATAACTACCGAAATTACGGCAATAACAATAACAATTGCGCGAATTCTTTTGAGTAAATACACTTTGCGCCCGTATCTGGACCATGTACTGTCGGCTAACATTTTGCTGTTGAGAATTCTATATAAATTTTAATAAAGTGTCAATTATGCAGATAAAAACGGCTTGAAAAACAGCATAATATTATATATATTTTACAAAGTGATGAACCAGGCTGCCGCTTTGCCCAGCCGTTAAATATGCCTGAATACGATTTTTTAACATTAGAGTCTAACAGGCGCATTTAACGGCCGGACAGGGAGGAAAGTCCGGGCTCCGCAGGGCATGATGCCGGGTAATCCCCGGGACTGACCGCTAAATATATTCAAACAGATACAATTTTATGATTGCATTTAATGAGTATATTTAACGGTCAGGACAGACAGCGCAACAGAAAGTATACCGCCTGACCACTAAATATACTTGTAACACAATGTTGAAAAATAGCGTGTATGAGTATATTTAGTGGCCAGGTAAGGGTGAAATGGCGGGGTAAGAGCCCGCCTCGGCGGCAGCAATGCCGCCGGAAAGATCCGGCTTCGCTGGAAATTGGCAAGCCTCATCAGGAGCAAAGTTAAGCGGCGTTAGTAAAAGAGCGTGCGCACAATGTGCAAACATTCTTTTATGCCGGCTGCCCGCCGGTTCAACGCAGGTAGACTGCAAAAAAAGAGCCGGAAACGGTTTTTTAAGACAGATGGCGGCATCCATCCGCAAAGGTGGAAACAGAACCCGGCTTATGGTTCATCGCTTTTATTTACTCTTCAGAATCAATATTAACGATTTCCTCTTCTTCCTCGTCATCTTCGTATTCTTCCTCGATGTCGTCAAGATCGGAAAGAGCGCCGGTGTCTTCGGTGTTGAAGTAATCTTCTTCTCCCTCTTGAGATTCCTCGTAAAAAAGAATTCTTGAGCAATACGGGCAGAAAACGAATTCTTCTCCGATGCGTACTTCGTTGGCGAACTGCACCGGCAGAATCATGTGGCATCCCATGCACACATTACGTTTGATGGCGACAATACCGATGCCTTTTTTATTTTTGATAATTCTTTCAAATTTAAAAACAACTTCGGAGTCAAGGTTCTCCGTTAACTTGTTCTCTTTTTTCTTTAACACATCAATCTGCTTTTGTTTATCGCTTATTTCTGCTTCAATTTTCTTTCTGCGATCTTCAAGCTCTTTTTCCTGCTGTTCGATCATGGAAGCCTGTCTTTTTATTTGATCGTCAAGCTCGGCAAGCGTTTTTTCCTTCTGCTGTAAATCCTTGCGGTACTGATGTTCTTTTTCCGAGGCGTCTTTTATTTCCTTGTCTAAAAGTTCATACTCGCGCTGCGTGCTTACGGCATCCATGTTTTTTTCGGATTTTTCCCTCGCGGCTTCCGTGATGGCGAGCTTGTTTCTAAGATCAACTTCCTCGTTTTTGACTTTTTCAAATTCGGAATTTCTTTCGATAAAGGTTTTCTTAAGCCTGTTTAAAAGTTCTTCCTGCGTCCCAAGAAGCTTAGGAATTTCCTGTATATTCTTTTCAAGACCGAGTTTCTCATGGATAATATCCTGCAATTTTCTCAGTTTATCTAAATCGTTTTCCGTCACCATAATTCGTGTCCCCCATTCTTTTTACAATAACCGCTCTTCACTGTCAATGGTCTAAATAATCCTTTAACCTGCGGCTTCTTTTCGGGTGCCGCAGGCGGCGCAGGGCTTTCGCCTCAATCTGCCTTATCCTCTCGCGCGTTACATTGAAATAAAGCCCAACTTCTTCCAGCGTAAGCGAATAACCGTCGTCAAGGCCGAAACGCATCTTTAAGACTTCCTGCTCTCGCGCCGGCAGCGTGGAAAGAACCCCTCCGAGCTGCTCCTGAAGCACTTTAAACGCTGTCTGATTCGCCGGGTTTTCAACGTCCTTGTCTTCGATAAAGTCGCCCAAAAGGGAGTCTTCTTCCTCGCCGATCGGCGTTTCAAGGCTGATTGGCTCGCGGGCTACATTTTTAACGGATTTTACCCTTAACGCTGTCCAGCCGAGTTTTTCGGCGATTTCCTCATCGGTCGGCTCGCGTCCTAAAGCCTGTAAAAGCTGCCTTGATTCGCGGACTACCTTGTTGATCTGCTCTATCATGTGGACAGGTACGCGGATAGTACGCGCCTGATCCGAAATGGAGCGCGTTATAGCCTGCCTTATCCACCATGTCGCGTATGTCGAGAATTTGAATCCCTTCTGATACTCGAACTTTTCTACAGCTTTTATAAGACCGATGTTTCCTTCCTGTACAAGATCGAAGAAATGAAGACCCCTGTTGGTATATTTTTTCGCGATTGAAACCACAAGGCGCAGGTTCGCCCTTATAAGTTTATCTTTCGCGTTTTTCATCATCAGCCTGCCGTGAAATATCTCATTCGCCATTTGATTGATGTTGTCGATGGACTCTTCAAATTCTGCTTCAAGCGAATTTAAGTTTTTTTCCGTTACCTGAATAAGCCTGATTTTTTCTTTTATTTCGTCAGCGGAAAGACCAAGGTCTTTTTCCAGTTTCTCACGCTCATCCCTTATCGTTAAAAACCTTCCAAGCGTGCGGAGCTCTTTTAATGAAGCGACCTTTAAATGTTTTTCAAGCCTCTCCTGCTCTTTTATATATTTTTTTATTTTTCTTGAGGCGATGATAAATTTATCGGAGAACGCCTGGATTTCATCAGGATGAAGGTTCGTATTTTTTAACGCCTTCATGATGCGCCTTCTTATGATAACGCAGTCCTTGTCTTCCTTGTAATCCTCGTCCTTAGAAATAAGCTGNTTTTTGGTCTCCATGTAGTTTTTTAAATCNGTCTGAATTGTGCGCAGAGTATCTTTGTAAAATTGATTGAGCCTTCGGTACTCGGTCATGTGTTCTGTTATTTCTTTTTTGGAAAGATTGAGTTCCCTCATATCTTTTTTGGAGAACGCTTTTAGCGCGATATTATGAAACTCTGGAATAACCATCCCGGATCTTTTTATAACATTTTTAACTATGTTCTCGCCTTCTTCCATCTGCTTGGAAAGTTCAATTTCCTGTTCCGCCGTTAAAAGATGCTCCCTTCCAATTTCGCGGAGGTACAGCCTTATCGGATCATCGACAAGAGATGAATCCTTATCGCTGCCCGCTGACGATCTTTTCTTCGCGCTTTCCTGGCTTTTACGGTTTTCACTTTCTTCTTCTTCCGCGGAATTTTCCTCTTCCACAAGCTGGACATTGTTGGTTTCTAAAAGAGCTAAAACCTGTTCGATTTTATCTGAGTTTGTTATATGCTCAGGCAGAAAATCCGAAAGCTCCTCGTAGGAAAGAGTTTTCTTTACCCTTGCGTATTCAAGAAGTTTTATAATCGCGGGATCAAAATCCAGTTCAAGAAGCGACGCGTCCGTTATCTGCGTATCGCTCTGTACGGCTTCCGGTTTTTTTGGAATAAAAACCTTGCGCCGCGGTTTATTATGAAAATAATTAACTAAAGGAGATAACTTTTTTACTTTAAAATATATTTTGTTTAACATTCTACCTTCCTTCTAAATCACGAATTTGAGAATCTATGATCTTTTTTTCTTCGAGTAATTCATCAATATTTATGATAATACCCTGACCGCCCGGTATGCCTCCGGCGTCGGGGTTCCGTTCGCTTTCGCGTATTTGCGCATTAATTTGGATAATTCTTTTTTCAAGTCTCTTTATCCTGATTTTTTTTATTCCATCCTCCATCAACCGCCTTGGGCCCTGAGCAGAAGATCCCTTAAACTCGCCTGAGGTGCCGCAGTCCGCCACAAAATCGCGCAGGGACTCGTCTTTAATCCTCGCGAGCAGAGAATCTATACCGCTTTCATCGTGTTTAAAACATTCCTCCAGTGCGATGAAAATTTCCTTCGCGGCCGGATCATCTATCTCCTTAATCTCTACGGCGGCACGGAAATCCTGATACAACTCAAGATTAACCGCCACAATCGCAAGCAGGCTAAGCTCGGCATTTCTGCGCACTTTAAGTTTCGCTATAGGAGCTTCCTGCTCTTTACGCGGATGTAAACCTGCTTTCCACTGCGAGTAATCCTTTTGAACCGCGCTCCGCTCAATTTTAAAAATATCGGCAATTCTGGTGATGCTGTCGTCGCGTTCAATTTCGGAATCCAGCGCATCCACAAAGGGATACATATGTTCCGCCGCGCCTTTAATGTCACCTTTAGCCGCAAATAAAAGCTTGCCGCGCCCAATTAGGTACTCAAAGTCATTTATAGTAAATTTTAAAACATTTTTCAATATCTCAGAGCCGAATTTTTGTAAAATTTCCGCGGGATCTTTAAAATCCATGTAATTATCAGCGCCGGTTTCGTTTTTCAATCCTTCGTTTAACGCGGCAAGGGAGCAGTTAATACCGTTTTTTTTGCAAGTGACAATTCCTTTATAAGCCGCCTTCTGCCCTGCTTCGTCATTATCAAAAATAAGGATGACATTATCCACCCAGCGGCGGAGCCACGATGCCTGTTCCTCTGTAAAAGCGGTTCCGAGAGGCGCGACCGTGTTTGTGACACCCGCCTGATGAAGCGCGATAACATCAAGATTGCCCTCCGCTAAACACGCGGTTTTAGTCGAGCGCATCGCGGGTTTAGCGTTATCAATCGCGAATAGAGTCTGTCCTTTTTTATAGATTTCAGTTTCCGGCGAATTGATATATTTGGGTGGTTCCCTTCCGCCGATTTGCGGCGTTCCGGGAAGCGCTCTGCCGCTGAAGGCCACGATCTTTCCCTGCCTGTCCGTAATAGGGAACATGAGTCTTCCCGAAAATAAGGGAAGGGTTTTGTAATTTGCCAAAAATAGACCTGATTTACCTAGAAATTCTTCCGAATAGCTCTTTTTTCTTAAAAAATTATATAAAAAATCCCTGTCAAAAGGCGCGTAACCCAGTTTAAATTCATCGATCATTTCCTGGCTTATTCCCCTTTGCGACAGATAATCCACGGCTGCCTTACCTTCTTCTTTTTCCTTTAAAAAATGTTGAAAGGTACCTGTTACCCTGCGGTATAACTCGTAAAGTTCTTCTTTGACAGAAGTGTTGCTCTCATCTTCGCCTGAACCTTCTTCGTAAACAATTTCTATGCCGGTTTTTTGTGCGATGTTTTTTACCGCTTCCGGGTAAGAAAGATTGTCCATCTCCATTACAAAACTGATTACGCTTCCGCCTTTTTTACATCCAAAGCAATGGTACAATTTCGAGTCGGGTTCTACCTTGAATGACGCGGTTTTTTCCTGTCCGCCGCCGTGGAAGGGGCATTTACCCCACCAGCGTCCGCCTTTTTTTTCAAGGCGTACATAGTCTCCCACAATGCTGACAGCGTCCATCATGCTGTTTACTTTCGAGATTGTATCTTTTGAAATCAGAGCCATGAAAGCATCCGTTAAAGACCTTTTAGATAAAGCCATTCGGCTCTATTATGATCGTCAAGAGTGCG
>WQRT01000018.1 GCA_009786625.1 Treponema sp. | reverse complement strand
TTTGTGATATTTTGAATGATAAGAGAATGTTTTGTTTTCAATGCCAGCAGACGGTGAAAGGAACAGGCTGTACTGCGTCCGGAGTATGCGGTAAAAACGCGGAAACCTCTCTTGAGCATGATTTTCTAACCTGCGAAATGATTTCCCTCGCTTCCGCGATTCAGGCGATGGGTATGCAGAAAGATTTCGGAGAAAACGCGCCGCAGGAGAACAGGATTAATTTGAAAAGAATAATTAATTTAATCGTGGATGGTTTATTCGCTTGTGTTACAAATGTTAACTTTGATGCTGATAATATCGCGTCTCTTAGTTCTGAAATCAGGGAAGAGCGGGATAAACTCGGCGGAATGCATGTTGTTATAAGTCCTGACGATCTCTTCGGCGGTGATGAAGATATCCGCTCTCTGCGCTCCACTCTGCTTTTCGGGCTTCGCGGAATGGCAGCTTATGCGTATCACGCGAGAATTCTCGGGAGACGTGAGAACGAAGTGGATTTTTGGTTCATTAAAGGTTTGGCAGCGCTCGGACAGGAACATACAATTGATAAATGGCTCGCTCTCTTGATGGAATTCGGCGGCGTAAATTTAAAATGCATGGAGCTGCTTGATGCAGCTAACACTTGCGCTTACGGCGATCCCGTTCCTGCGCAGGTTTCGCTCGAAATTGAAAAAGGGCCTTTCATAATTATTACAGGGCATGATCTCCGCGATCTTCAGATGCTTCTTGAACAGACAGAAGGCAGGGGGGTTAATGTTTACACGCACGGAGAAATGCTTCCCGCTCATGGTTATCCTGAGTTGAAAAGATATCCGCAGTTAAAAGGGCATTACGGAAGCGCGTGGCAGAATCAACAGAATGAATTTAAAGATTTAAAAGCGCCTATACTGTTTACAACCAACTGCATCATGCCTGTGAAAGAAAGTTACGCAGACAAGGTTTATACAACGTCAGTAGTGCGTTATCCAGGAATGATCTATATTGATGAGGATCAAAATGGTTTTAAAGATTTCAGTTCCATCATCGAACACTCTATAAGGCTCGGCGGATTCAATGAAAATATGCACCTAACAGGAATTAACGGCGGTAAATTTATAACTACAGGTTTCGGGCGGAAAACTATGCTGGACAATGCGCCGGCTATCATTAATGCAGTCAAACAAGGAGAAATTAAACACTTTTTCCTTGTAGGCGGCTGTGACGGCGCACAGAATGANAGAAGTTATTACACTGATTTTGTCAAACAAACACCTNGTGATACAATTGTGCTTACGCTTGCCTGCGGAAAATTCCGTTTTAACGATCTTGACATTGGTTCAATCGGNCCTTTNCCGNGAATTCTGGATATGGGGCAGTGCAATGACGCTTACGGCGCGGTTAAAACAGCGCAGGCGTTAGCTGAAGCGTTTAATTGCGGTGTTAACGATCTGCCGCTGACTCTGGTGCTGTCGTGGTATGAGCAGAAGGCTGTGTGTATTCTGTTGACTCTGCTGTCACTCGGTATAAAACATATTTATATAGGACCAAGCGTTCCGGCTTTCTTCTCGCAAAAAGTGTTTGATGTGATTGTGGAAAAATTTAATTTAATTGTGATTAGTACACCTGAAAATGATTTAGAGAAGATACTGAAGAAATGAATAGTTTTATATAACATCATTATAAATCATGCATAATAAAACAGGTTGAATATCATTTAGTTAAATGTTAGAATAAATATAACTCCGATTCCCCTTATGTCTGTAACGGACTGGCTAAGGCTGAGAGGCTATGCAGGGCGGAACGATACAGCCGCAAAAAAATATTGTAAACGCGGCTGATGAGAGTACGGGCGGAAACGCCTTTGCTTACCATTGTGTGAAGGAGAAATTATGAAAAAGACTCTTTGTCTTGCGGCGGCCGCGGCGCTTTTGCTTGTCTCGGCTTTCCCGCTCTTTGCCGGAGGTATTCGACAGAATACAAGAGACTCCGCTTCGGTTCCCGTTATGGGAAGAATAACGCTTTCAACAACAACAAGTACGCAGGATTCAGGACTTCTCGATTATCTTCTGCCTGTGTTTACGCGTGAAACGGGATGGGAAGTTGATGTTGTAGCGGTTGGTTCAGGCGCCGCGCTCAGGATGGGGCGCGACGGGGATGCCGACGTGCTTCTTGTACACGCGCGTCCTGACGAAATCCGGTTTGTGGAGGACAGCTACGGCTCTGTCCGTTTTGACGTTATGTACAATGATTTTCTTGTTGCAGGACCAGCTCTCAGCGCAATTGCGCATAACAGCGATGTGATTCAGACATTACGCGGCATTGCCGCCGCGAATCTGCCTTTTGTGTCCCGCGGCGATGATTCTGGAACACACAGAATGGAGTTGCTTCTTTGGCAGGAGGCGGGCATTAATCAAAGCGGTATGCGCAGCTATTCTTCCGTCGGTCAGGGCATGGGAGCGACGCTTCAAATGGCAAACGAGATGCGCGCCTTTACATTGACAGACCGCGCTACCTGGCTCACTTTAAGAAGGGACGGCAGAATTGATCTTGGCGCGGTCTGCGAAGGCGATTCGCGGCTTTTAAACTATTACGGAGTAATTGTTGTAAATCCGGCGCGTCATCCGCGGATTAATGCTTCAGGCGCGATGGCTTTCGCGCAATGGATGATAAGCGATTCGACACAGCGCTTGATTGGACAGTACGGTATCGCGGAATACGGCGCTCCTTTATTTACACCTAACGCTGCTGTGAATTTGCCTCAATAAACGTATACGTTTAACGTACAGGAAACGCCGGGATGAACTGGGGAATTATAAATTTAAGCGCCGATACTCTTTCGATTATCGGCGTTACGCTGCGGATGTCATTTTTCTCGACTCTAATCTCCACTATTCTCGGCGCCGCTTTCGGACTGCTTCTAGAGAAACACAGTTTCCACGGAAAGAAAATCGTTGTCAGGATATGCCGCACATTGATGGGTATGCCGCCTGTTGTCGCGGGTTTAATTATTTATCTTCTCCTGATGCGCCGCGGGCCGCTTGGTTTTCTGGGGATTCTTTTTACGGTGCAGGCGATGGTAATCGCGCAAGTGTTTCTAATCACTCCGATTATTACCGGCATGATATACACCTACGCGGCGAGATCGGCTCCGTCCATACGCGCGTTCGCGAAAACGATGGGAGCCGGCCGCCTGCAAACATATTTTCTTTTTATAAAAGAGATGAGCGGTGAGTTCTACTTTGTGGTTGTTACAGCCTTTGCCCGCGCGATTAGCGAAGTGGGAGCGGTTATGATCGTTGGCGGCAATATCCAGCATAAAACAAGAACAATGACAACTGCAATTTCCATGTTACGCAACATGGGTGATTTCAGCCAGGGCATAACACTTGGTATACTGCTTTTGTTAATCGCGTTTTTACTGCAAACACTTTCTGATTTTTTACGCAGAAATGAAAGAAATGAGGAAAATTTTTAACAATGCTGCTCACGAATGTTAGGAAAAAGTTAGGTGATTTTTCTCTTAGCGTTGACAGTTTATCTTTTTCAAAACCGGGAGTGTACGGACTAATCGGTCCAAACGGAAGCGGCAAATCCACGCTCGTTAAAATAATGGCGGGACTTCTTGAGAAAGACAACGGAACAATTGATTATGAAGGTATTAATACAAAGGAAATAACATTTCTTAGCAGAAAGCCTTATATGATGGAAGACACAGTTTATAACAATCTTGTATATCCTTTAAAACTCCGCGGTATAGAACCTGACAGCGGTATTGTTAACACATTTCTTGATAAAATGAATTTTTCCGAAAAGGGAAGGCAGAGAGCGAAGAGTCTTTCCGGCGGCGAGCAGCAGAAGCTCGCATTCCTCCGCGCTGTTATCTTTAAACCAAAAATTATAATCGCCGATGAAGCAATGACCGCGATGGATATGGATTCGATAGATATTTTTGAAAATTCAATTTTGGAAGAACAGAAAAAGGAAAACTCAATCTGGATAATAATAAGCCATCAGATGTCTCACATAAGGCGTATTTGTAATTATTTATTTTTTATGTATGATGGAAGAGTGGAAATGGAAGGAAGCGTAAAGGAGATTTTTTCCGAGACCGGGAATCCCCGCCTTAAAAAATATCTCAGATCCTACAGCGGATAATTTATGAAACTGCTCACAGTTGATACAATTGAACAGGCGCGTGAAAAAATAATTTCTTTCTGCTCTACATGGCAGTTAAAAAATGAAGAGATTACGTTATGCGATACTATGGATCGTATTGCTGCCGAAGATATTTATTCACCATGCAGTGTTCCTTCTTTCCGCCGTTCGACAGTTGACGGTTATGCTGTTGCAGCCTCTGATACTGCCGCAGCCTCGGAGGGAATACCTGTTTTTTTAAAGCAAATCGGCTCTGTTTCAATGGGAAAAAAGGCGGATTTTTCTATAAAACATGGAGAGTGCGCCTATGTTCCGACAGGCGCGATGCTTCCTGACGGCGCGGATGCCGCGGTGATGATCGAATACAGTGAAACAGCAGGCGATATTATTTCTATTTATGATGCCGCCGCCGTTGGAATGAATGTAATCGAAGCAGGAGAAGATTTTAAAAATGGGGAACTGCTTTTAAAAAAAGGAACAAAGATTCGTCCGCAGGAAATAGGCGCGTCATCCGCGGCCGGTATAACAAGCGTAAAAGTTTTTACTCCTCTTTCTGTTGCGATTATTTCTACAGGTGATGAACTTGTTCCGCCTGATGAACAGCTAACGCCCGGTGAAGTGCGCGATATTAACACAAACGCGTTATCCGCACTTGCTAAAAAATACGGGTTTAACGTGAGATCAGCGCGGGTTCTTCCTGATGATGAAGAAAAAATTGAAAAAGCTGTAAGGGAGGAAACAGCGTTAAATGATATTGTTTTAATCTCAGGCGGAAGTTCTCAGGGCGATAAGGACATGACAAAAATGATAATCGATCGTACTGCGAAGCCGGGTATTTTCACTCATGGTCTAGCGTTAAAACCCGGAAAACCTACAATCCTCGGATGGGATGAAGAAAGCAAAACATTGATCGCAGGTTTACCCGGACACCCTGTTTCCGCGATGATGGTCTTTACATTATTGTTAAGCTCGCTTCAATTGGAACACAACGCATTAAACACTGATCGCCGCGCAGAAGATGCCGACAGCCGTCCGCAGGCTGCTAATTATCCAGTTCCCGCAAAAATTGCGTCTAACGTACCCGGCTCTCCCGGGAAAGCGGTCTGCCTTCCCGTAACGCTTGTTTTAGAAAACGGCGCATATCTAGCACGGCCTGTTTTCGGAAAAGCGGGAATGGTTTCCACGCTGACACGCGCTGATGGTTTTGTCGTTATAGATATTAACAAAGAAGGATTAAAAAAGAATGAGTCTGTTATGGTTCATCTTTTTTAAGAGGATTAAATGGCAAATCGTAATTTGTATTTAAGCAATATCCCCGTTGAAGAAGCGCTCAGTAAATATTTATCCGCGCTTGATGTTATGCCAAAATTTGAAATAATTCCCGTTGAAGACAGCCTTGATCGCGTAACACGCGCGGCGGTCTATGCTCGTTTCAGTTCTCCGCTTTTCAATGCCGCCGCGATGGACGGTATTGCCGTAAACGCGAAGGACACAAACGGCGCGCGTGAATCATCTCCTGTCACTCTGAAAGCGGGGATGGATTTTAAAATTGTCGATACGGGAGATCCTGTAAACGCGCCGTATGACGCGGTTATCATGGCAGAGGATCTTATTCAGATTGACGGCAGTGAAGATGTAAAAATTATGGAGGCAGTTTCAAGCTGGCAGCATATAAGGCCTGTCGGCGAAGATATTGTCGCGGGTGAAATGATAATTCCCGGAAGGCACAGAATAAGGCCGATAGATATTGGCGTGCTTTTCTCAGGCGGCATTACCTGCGTGGAAGTTTTTTCAAAACCAAAAATCGCGGTTTTTCCAACAGGAACGGAAATCATTGATGCTTCCTCACTGAAAGAAGGCGGGCATCCAAAAGCGGGAGAAATAATTGAGTCAAACACAAGAATGTTTGAAGCGCTTATTAAACAAAGCGGGGGAGAAGCGTCGCGTTTTGCTCCTGTTGCGGATAATTTTGAAAAATTAAAAGACGCAGTTCAAAAAGCGGCAATTGAATATGACATGGTGCTGATAAACGCGGGATCAAGCGCGGGAACGGAAGATTTTACCGTACAAGTGTTACGCGAAATCGGCGAAGTGATAGTTCACGGGGTTGCGATGAAACCCGGAAAGCCTGTGATTCTGGCTAAAGTAAACAGTAAACCTGTAATCGGAACGCCCGGTTACCCTGTGTCAGCGTGGCTTTCCTATCAAACTTTCGCTTCTCCCGTACTGTCAATGTTTACCGGAAGAAGAGAGGAGACATTAAAAAAAACAGAAGCGGTAATATCAAGAAGAATTGTTTCTTCGTTGAAACACAAAGAGTATGTGCGCATAACAGCCGGGAAGGTAAACGGCTTACTTGTCGCATCTCCTCTCGCCAGAGGAGCTGGAGCCGCGATGTCGCTTGTAAGAGCTGACGGTTTTTGCGTGATAGATCAAAGAAGCGAAGGAATTGAAGCCGGAGAAAAGGCGCAGATTGAGTTATACCGTTCCATAGAAGAAATTGACCGCACACTGATCGTAAACGGCAGCCACGATTTAATTCTTGATGTAATCGCGGACATGATGTCCTGCGGCAACGGCATCAATCTTGTTAGCTGTCATGCAGGCAGTATGGCGGGGCTTTTATCTCTTAAACGCGGCGAGTGCCATATCGCCCCTGTTCATCTGTTAGACGAAGAGACCGGCGTTTACAATATTAGCTGGATAAAAAAAATATTAAATGGAATGGATGTATGTTTAATTAAAGGGGTCGGGCGTGTTCAGGGACTTATCATTAAGAAGGGGAACCCGCTTAAAATAAAAACATTAGTGGATCTTCGCCGCTGCCGTTTTATCAACCGGCAGAGAGGAGCAGGGACAAGACTGTTATTGGATCATCTGTTAAAGAAGGAAGGAATTGACAGCGCGGAAATAGACGGCTATTCAAGAGAAGCCGCGACTCACATGGCGGCTGCCGCGGCCGTACAAAGCGGCGGCGCTGATGCCGCTATGGGAATCGCGTCAGCCGCAAAAGCGCTTGATCTTGATTTTATCGCGATGGGAGAAGAAGAATACGATTTCGCCGTCCGTGCGGATTCTTTAAATCTAAAAGAAATAGAAATATTCATTGATACGCTTAAAAACAGGGACTTCCATGAAAAACTTGCGGAACTAGGACATCCGTTGAACGCATATACATGGAATAGATCAGGAGAGATTGTTTACATTAATATGTAAGTAAAGGAGATAATTATGCCGAACGAATTAACACATTTTGATTTAAAGGGTAACGCTGTAATGGTTGATGTTTCTGAAAAAGAAATTACCGCGCGTACCGCATTGGCTAAAGGCATCATCTCCATGAACAACGAAGCGATGAGCGCTGTTCTTAGCGGCACCGCAAAAAAAGGCGATGTGCTTGGAGTCGCGCGCATAGGAGGAATAATGGCTGCTAAAAAATGCGCTGATATTATCCCGCTTTGCCATCCTCTTAACTTTGACAAATGCGCGGTGGATTTTTCTGTCAACGAAAGTAAAAAAGAAATTGAAGCGTCGTGTGAGGTGAAACTTTCCGGCAAAACAGGCGCGGAGATGGAAGCTCTTACAGGCGTATCCACCGCGCTTTTGACAATTTATGATATGTGTAAAGCTCTGGATAAAGGCATGGTTATCGGTAATATCCGGTTATGCGAAAAGTCGGGAGGAAAGAGCGGGCTTTATGTTAATTGATTCTTTCGGAAGGAAACTGAATTATTTACGCATCTCTGTTACCGACCGCTGTAATTTGCGCTGTGTTTATTGTATGCCTTCCAATGGAGTGGAGTGGAAACCTCACCGCGATATTCTTACTTTCGAGGAAATTCTGCGTATAACGGAAATCATGGCGGGATTGGGAATAAGCCGTATAAAAGTAACAGGCGGAGAGCCTTTACTGCGGAAAGGATGCGCTTCTTTTCTCGAAAAACTTAAAGCTGTAAATGGAATTGAAAACGTTACGCTGACCACTAACGGGCTTTTGCTGCGCAGGTATCTTGATGAAGTGGAAAAAAATATTTCACTCCCTGATGGTATAAATATCAGTATTGACGCGCTTGACGCGCAAAGATATATGCGCATAACGCGGTGTGAAGCGGCTCATACGCCTGATATGATTCTTTCACTAATCAGACAGCTTCTTAATGAAAAAATAAATGTTAAAATAAACTGCGTACCGGTTTGTTCATTTAACGAAGAAGAAATAATTCCAATCGCCGCGCTTGCGAAAGATAAGAATATAATTGTTAGATTTATTGAACTTATGCCTCTTGGTTCAGCGTCAGAGTTCCAATCCGTACCGGGAGCGGAGGTCGCGGAGAAAATTGAAAAAACATTCGGCAAGCTTGTTCCTTTTAACGGTATTTCGGGTAACGGTCCTGCGCTTTACTACAGTCTGCAAGATTTTGCGGGAAAGATAGGTTTTATAAACGCAATAACACACGGCTTTTGCGAGACCTGTAACAGACTGCGCTTGACATCGGACGGCCTTTTAAAACTGTGCCTTTCAGATGATATGAGCCTTGATATCAGAGAAATGGCGCGTAACGGACAAAGCGACAGCGGGATCGCGCAGCGGATTGCTGAGTTTGCCGCTTGTAAACCGCGTTTTCATTCGCTTTCGAGCGTATACGGCAGAAAAGAAAAGCACAGCGAAGGGATGTCGGCGATAGGCGGCTGAAAAAGAATCAATTTCTCAGCCTGATCCACGTTTCTCCGTTTCCTGTAAATGATTCATTTGAAATCTGCCTGTAAAGCAAAGTCTGCCCATCAACTGATATCGTGATTGTGTTTCCGGCAATTCTATATACTCCGTTACTCGACATAGTGTTTTGAACATCAATTAAATTAATTGTGCCGGAAACGGAAGTCCCTGTAAATCTTATATACCTGCCGCTTCCTGTAAGCTGATACGATCCCGTCTGAAATGTTATAATTTGCATATCGGTAATACCCGCGGCTGGCTGCTGCGTTACTGTATTGAACTGCTCTACCGCGCCGTTTTCCAGCAGAAAATTGTATATCGCTCTGTTGTTTTTATTTCCGGCGATGGATAAGGCTGTATCACCTTCCGCGTTACGCGCATTTATATTTGCGCCGTTTTCAACAAGTAATTGAACCATTTCGTAATTTTCGTAAAGGGCGGCATATAAAAGAGGCGTCATTCCGTCAGCATTAATTCTTGTCAGCGGATATTGATAATTTACATTAACTCCCATTTCTATAAATAGCCTCGCAATGTCAAACCTCTGCCTTGCCATTGATAAAAGCAGAATCTCGCCGTTTGGAACAGCGCCGTTTTGCAGTAAAAAGTGAATCACATTATTCTGTCTGTTCCTGTTAACCGCCGTAAATAAATCAAATCCTGATGGACGGATATCGTAAGAGAGCATTAACTGGCAAGCTCTTAATGTGTTATCGCCTGATGAATAATTCATCACGAAATTCATCACAAGTCTTTTATCGGAATCGGTCATCGTTCTTATATTAGATCTTAATATATTGTCAATTGTTCCAAAATCATTATTGTAAAGAGCGTCAATCAGCGGACGCCTGTAGTCTTCAGCCGCGGCTGTATCGGGAAAGACTAAAGTGATTAAAAATATTATTAAATAAATTTTCATTATAATAATTAAAAATGTATCAAATTATTAATAAATGGTCTATAAGAAAAAACGATGCGGCATATTAATTCGCTTATCATTACAGTATTTAAGTGGTATAATATATTATGGGAAAAATTCTTGCGGTCTGCACCAGCGTGGAAAAAGGCACAGCGAAACGCGATGCCGGAAGAGCGCGGTTTATAACAGGCTGGGGTATCGATGGAGACGCGCACGCCGGCCGCTGGCACAGGCAGGTAAGCCTTCTTTCTCATCAAAAGATCGAAGAGTTCCGCGAAAAAGGCGCGGATGTAAAAAACGGTGATTTCGGCGAAAACCTTGTTGTGCAGGGAATTGATCTTCGTTCTCTTTCAACAGGAACGATTCTTGAATGTTCTGACGTGATTTTGGAGATAACCCAAATCGGAAAAGAATGTGTAAGCCGCTGCGCAATCTACAACAGAATGGGCGACTGCATCATGCCGCGAGAAGGCGTTTTCGCAAGAGTTATCCGCGGCGGTTTTATCGCATCAGGCGATGAGATTTCAATCTGTAAAACGGATGATGCGCGCGCGCATAAATACCGCGTGTGGATAATTACCGCGAGCGACAGAGGATCAAGAGGAGAGCGCGAAGATCAAAGCGGCGGGATAATACGCGAAATTGCCGAGGCCTCAGGCTATGCCGCCTCAGGATATACCCTGTTAGCTGACGATCGGGATAATATCGAAAAGGAATTAATAAGAATCTGCGATAATTGCCTTGCCGATCTTATCCTTACAACAGGCGGAACAGGTTTTTCGCCGCGGGATTGCATGCCGGAAGCGACGGCTGCGATCTCTCACAGGCTTGTGCCGGGTATTCCGGAAGCGATGCGGTGTTTAAGCATGGCAGTCACAAAACGCGCGATGCTCAGCCGATGCGCGGCGGCGATCAGGGGAGAAACTCTTATCATCAATCTGCCGGGAAGCCCAAAGGCTGTACGCGAAAATCTAGGATTCATAATGGAAGAAATTAGACACGGTCTTGATGTTCTTACAGGCAGAATTTCGGATTGTAAATAGCAAAAAATTTTCCACAGGTAACTAGTTTTTTATTATATTTTTATTATAATGTGGTATAGGTAATAGAAACGTTACAGCCAGATACACCCGTTGAAGTCGGCTTTTTTGCAGGTTTTATGGAGGAATAAAGTAAGTGGCTTACAATTCCATTTTTCGCAAAATCAGAAATAATACGCTTTTTATCGTAATTGCGATTGTATTAATGGCAGTAATCATAATAGGAACCGGGCTTTATGTTATAAGGCAGAATGTAATAACGGCAAGCAATATCCTGGGTATCTCCGCCGCCAATGACGCGAAAGAAGCGCTCATAGGACAGATCGAGTACACTCTTCTGCGTCTGGCTGAAAGTAAAGCCGCAGTCAGCGATGAAAAATTCGCCAATATCGCGGAACATATCAATATAATATCGCAGACTGCGACTAATATTAGATCCAATCCAGGCGCATACGGCCGGAGGAGTATCTCCTATCCCGATACTTCAAATACGGAAGGCCGGGTAACCGTAATGGTGCAAATTTCAGATAACACCAATTACTCCGACGTAAGAAATGAAATTGAGCTGATGGCGAATATACAGGATTTACTGCTCGCCATTCAAACCAATAATAAAAGCGTAGGCACAACTTACATCGGCACTGAAGCCGGAATAACAGTTTGCGCCGATCCTGATTCCGCGCAAAAAACCCCTTACTTTAACTGCAGAACGCGTATGTGGTACATTAACGCAAAAGCGGCAAACGGTCTTGTCTGGACAGATGTTTTCGAGGATTATCTCGGGCGCGGACTTGCCATAACATGCGCGAAACCTTTTTACGACGCGGGCGGAAATATCGCCGGTGTCGCCGGTATGGGTTCTTTTCTTGATACGCTTAATGATGTTGTCGTCGGTACTGTAATCGGCGAAACCGGTTACGCTTTTATGGTCAACGAAAAAGGCGAAGTGATTATCTCAAACAATATTCAAAGAGACGCAAACGGCCGCATGATCCGTGAGAATCTTCTTGAGAGCGCGTCCTTCCCGCGTGAAACTGCGCAAAGAATGATAGGCGGCAATTACGGCATTGAGCGCATTGTACTGGACGGCACTGAAAAATTTATCGCGTATTACGGATTAAAAAATATTCCGTGGTGTTTCACCGTTGTCATCGATATGGATGAAGTAATCGCGCCTGCTTTGCATATCGAAAAAAATATTATGGACACGAGGCAGTCAACACTTGATTCAATTGGAAGTGTGATTTTTATCATCGGGATTATTTCCGGTTTCGCGCTTTTGGTTATTATTGCGGGTACAAGCCTCGTTACAGGAAGGCTCGCTAAAAGCCTGACGATGCCTATTTTCAAATTGACNGAAGACGCGGCATTGATCGGCAGCGGAGAACTGGATCATGTTCTNGATATTAAAACAGGCGATGAACTTGAAATACTTTCAGACGCAATTAATTCNATGATCAGAAACATTAAAAGAATTTCNGCTGAAAAAGATTTCGCGGAGCAGAGCAACCGTTACAAGAGCGCGTTTCTTGCGAATATGAGCCATGAAATACGAACGCCTATGAACGCGATTTTAGGTATCGCGGAAATCCAGATGCAGAACGCAATTAATTCACAGGACACAAAAGAGGCTTTTAATAAAATATACGAATCGGGTGATCTGCTTTTAAAAATTATTAATGACATTCTTGATCTTTCTAAAATTGAAACCGGTAAACTGGAATTGACTCCGGGTAATTACGATATACCAAGCGTTATCAATGATACCGCGCAGATAAATCTGCTCCGCTATGACAGTAAACCGATCAAATTTAATCTTCATGTTGACCAAAACACTCCGCACAATTTGTACGGAGACGCGCTTCGTATCAAACAGGTGTTGAATAACATCTTAAGCAACGCGTTTAAGTACACAGAAGAAGGACAGATCGATTTTAATATTTATTCCGAGGCTGCCTTTACAAGCGGCGGGGATGACAGCGGCATTGAAAACGAAAATGTTATAATTGTTTTCCGTATCAGCGATACGGGGCAGGGCATGACGCAGGAACAGTTAGGTATGCTTTTCGACGAATACACGCGTTTTAATCTTGAAGCAAACAGAACTGTGATCGGCGCGGGCTTGGGTATGAGCATTACAAAGCGCCTTCTTAATCTTATGAACGGCGAAATTGCCGTTGAAAGCATACCGGGTCAAGGTACTGTGTTTACAGTGCGTATTCCGCAAAAGCGTGTTGACTCTCTTGTGTGCGGCCCCGAGCTTGCTGAAAAACTTGGAAAATTTAATTTTTACAGTGCATCCATTTCCAGAAAGACCCAATTCATGCGCGAGTACATGCCGTACGGAAGTGTTCTTGTTGTGGATGATGTTGAGTCGAACATTTATGTTATAAAGGGAATGTTAACCCCCTACGGACTTGAAATTGATACAGCGTCAAACGGGCTTGAGTCGATAGAGAAAATTGAAAACGGAAATACATACGACATTATTTTTATGGATCACATGATGCCGAAAATGGACGGTCTTGAAGCTGTTAAAATTATCCGCGGCATGGGATATACGCGCAGCATTATCGCGTTGACAGCTAACGCTTTGATAGGCAGGGAAGAGATGTTCATGCAAAACGGTTTTGACGGTTTTATTTCCAAACCGATTGACTCGCGCGAACTGAACCATTGCCTGAATGATTTAATCCGTAATAAAAAACCGCAGGAAGTAGTGGAAGAAGCGAGGCGGGAACATATTAAGAAAAAGCTGGAAATCGCGGCCAGCCCCGGCATCTCCAACATAGAAAAATTCTTTCTGCATGACGCGCAAAACGCGGTAAAGGTTTTGGAGGATTTAAATAAAGATCCCGTTAGTTACAGCGCTGAGGAATTTGAATTGTACATTACCACTGTACACGGAATTAAAAGCGCTCTTGCCAACATAGGGCAGGCTGAGTTATCACAGAAAGCATCAGAGCTTGAAACCGCAGGAAGAGAAAAAAATATCGAAGTGATGTCATCTGAAACTCCCGCATTAAAAGAAGCGCTTACATTTCTGATCGAAAAATTAACGCCGAAGGAAACTACAGGCAATACCTCGGTATCAGCGGATGATATATCTTTTTTAAAAGAAAAAATGCTTGAAATTAATGCTTCATGCGGCGAGCTTAATAAAAAGGCCGCCAAGAAAGCGATGAATGAATTATATAAGAAAACATGGCCGGTACATATCAATTCCGCTTTAAGTAATATATCAACGCTTTTACTACACAGTGATTTCAACAGAGCGGCCGAAATCGCGCTGCAAACAGCGTCGCTTACAGATGTGTCAGCCGGACAAAAAGGCGCGGATTAGAAAATCGTAGTTCCTGTAAAATTTTCGCCGCGCAGAATTTTCCTCAGATTCTCAAGGTCTCTTCCGCCGGCGCAGATTACCTTTAATTTGATTTTTTCCGCGTGGCGGCTCGCGACAGGATCGAAGGGAACATTTTTGCCGGGTACCCATTCATCTCCTGTGATCGCGCGGAAATCCGCCCATGTAATTTCATCAATGGGACGCGCGTCGGGGTCGGTCTTTGGATCCGCGGTATATACTTTTTCAATGTTGGAAAGATTTATAACCATGTCTGCGCCGAAACGTTCAGCCAAAAGAACAGCGTCATAATCGGTCGAGAATCCCGGCTTCCATCCGGCGGCTACAAGTACGCGGCCTGTCAGCGGATCAACTTCGCATGGGTTTGTGACAACATCCTGATTGCACCATTCGCACATAACGGCCTTTATAAGCTGCGCGTTCAGTCTTGTCGCCATTATCCCGATCCAGTCCGCCTGATCATCCCTGAGCCTGTTAGCTGCAATTTCACGGTAAGCCTTTTGATAATTACGGGCAGGTGCGCCGCCGCCGACAACAAAAATAAAATGCCTGTTTGAATCGGCTTCAATAAAGGAACGAATCAAATCCGTAAAATTCTTTACAAAAACCGCGTCCACGCCGTCAGGAGCCACAATTGAGCCGCCCAATGAAATTACCGTTACCATATTTACCTCCGGTTACTGTATATAAATTCCGCTGATAATAATATCTCCCCACAGGCTTGAATAAGATTCAAGGCCGCCTGTGGCTTCTTCCCAGATATTCTGGGTGGAATAAGACGGAGCGCGTGATACAATTCTGCCCCTTGCTTCCATCTGTGATAAAACAAGTTCTCCCCTTGAGAACGTGATGCGCTGGTTATCAATATTGCCGAAATAATAATTTGCGTAATCCGTCTCGGAAACGGAGGGACTCTGGACACTTGCGCTTTCTATTCTTACGGCTCCAGATCCCATAACAGGATCTACAGGCACCCATCCAAAACCGTCTATCCAGAATTCCGCCCAATAGTGATGCGTTGTCTGCAAATTTCGGTCGATTAACACGCCCGCTGCCGGAACGCACGGAATGCCCGCCGCCCGCGCCATTGTAGTGTAGAGTAACGCGGCGGCGCAGGGATCTGCCTGCCTTTGCTCAAACGCGGTGATTACGCCGCGCGCGGGTATTTTCGCTATATCAATATTTGTTATTATCCAATCGTATAACNCTCTCGCCCTTAAATACGGGTTCTGTTCCCTGCCTATAATNGAGTTTACCGCCGCTCTTATCGTTTGATTGTCAGACGGCAGCATCTCTGAACTCTGCGTGTGCATTGCAGATAACGCGGACGTTTCCCGCCTTATTGACTGATACCTTACCGCTGTCTGAACGGAGTATACCTCAACGCTGTAGGACAGATTGATTGACTGTCCCGTTCCTGAAGAAAGATTGTCAAGTTTATAAAGTCCTGTTCCGCGGTAATTTTCTATAAACGGATCCATGTTACGCGAAATCAAACTGACATTTCTCTGCGAAGGAGAAGTGACAGGCTTCGGCATCCAAAGGTAAAGGGTNTTCGGTCTTGTCGCTTCCAGAACTTTAATATCAACCGAATAAGTGACCGTGTAGCTGCGTTTTTCGCTTATAGTTTTTGTTCCCGGTTTTCCTGTTACATCAAAAAAAACAGGGCGCGATCTTCCGTGAGGGGTCCTTACTTCAATATTTCCGCTGACCGCTCCGTCGGGAATACGGAAGCGGATTTCGCGGGAGTTCCATGATTCGTAACCAAGTTCGATTTCCGAAACTTCCACAAACTCAGGCTCCCTTACAGCGTACGGATTATACGCCCCCGAATCAAAATCCCATGATAAAAAAATCCCGGAAGCTGTCTGCAGTGAATTTTCGCGTGACACGCCAAAATTGCTGCCGGCGATTGTGATCAACGAACCGGGAGCGCCTGACGGCGGAGTAACGGAGGTGATCCGCGGCTGAAGCCCCAATTCCTCGCCTTCAACGGGACGAGGTACTGTCGCGGAATTGGAAAATAAAACGCCGTTGCTTTTTCTGCCTTCAACATGAACATATACAAGCCCCGATTCACCAAGTTCGGGAACTCTTACCACGATAGTATCATCTTTCCACATCGAGTATGACGAGTTTGTCGGAGATATTCCCGCGATTGTCACATAAGATTCATTACGCTCTTCTCCGAAATTGCTCCCGGTAAGCGTAATTACTTCTCCCATTCTGCCTATCTTGGGATCAATCGACGATATGACTGGACTTTCGGTTTCGCATGACAGAATCAGAAAAAAAATAAACAGGCAAGCGGCAAAAAATGTTCTAATGTTCATTTTCCGGGCCGGTTGATTCATCCATATTTTCGTTCTGAGCTAACGGATTAACTGTTAATATCATTTCTATTGAAGAGTCCGACGTGCCAAGCGGAAAGAAAATGATCTGTTCGTTAAACTCAAGCGGGATAGTTTGGATCGATGTATGATAACTTGCGCCTCTTTGCGGATCATTTATCCATATCTGCCCCTGAGCGACCAGTACATTTCCACTGCGGCGCAGATACGGGGTAAACTGCACAGCGATTGCCACATTTGATCCCCTAAGTTGAATGTTTACCGGGCTTCCTGGTATGGTTGTTTTTTGATGTGTCTCATTCCAAATTACTGTAGTTTCATTTTCATAAACTCTTACGCTTATATCAAGAACCAGCGCTCTCCTTCTTATCCCCGGAAGCCTTTCAGAACCGGCGGCTTGAATATCCTGCGCGTAAACCGCGCCCGCGGCTAAAACGCACAATATTCCTGTGAAGAAAATTGATCGGTTCATTTGATTCACTGAAACTGTCTCCGTGATGATGAATAATCGGCGGCTCTGATAATCGCGGGTTCGCCCGACCTTGAGAAATTTTTATTTTCCGGCAGTTGTAAAATAATGATGTTCGCGCCGTCGGGATTCAAAAATTGCAACATTCCGTTCACGTCCGCCGAGGCGGGAAAGATCGCGGGTATTTCTTCGTCGGAAACAAGAGTCTCGGCGAATAAAATATTTTGCCTGTCTGCGGATTCTGTCTGGCGGGCAATTGATGTTCCTGTTCCGCGGACTGCGAATGCGAATGAAAAAAGCACGACAAGCGCCGCCGCGGCGGCAGCCGGAACCGGTATAGAAATCCGCCGATGCCACACAGCGGAACGGGATGCGGCAGTAAACTGCCGTTTTGACGCTAAATTATTCCAGACGCGTTTCTTCGCCGCTTCCATGGATTCTTGTTCTTCTGAAAGGGAAGGAGCGTCAGTTGCATTTTGATCCGCGTATGTTTCTTTTTTAATCAATTTATTAAGCTGTTGATAATTTTCCAGCTTTTCCCTGCATGAGGAACAGTGCGTGAAATGATCGCACAGCTTTTCCTTCCAGGGTGAAGGCAGCTCTCCGTCGAGATAAATTGAAAGAAGTTGCGGATCAGGACACATTTGTACCACCTTGTAGCGGCTTTAATACCGCGTTATCAGCCTTAGCGGGCTGCTTGGCTGCCTGCTGCTCATCTGCGAGCAGAACTGCAAGCCTTTCGCGGGCTCTGAAAACCCGCACTTTTACATTTCCTTCGCTGATACCCAGAGTTTTACCTATTTCCTTATAATTCATGTCGGCATACTCTTTCAGAATCAGTACCATTCGCAGGTTATCCGGCAGTTTTTTTAAAGCTTCCTGTACCTCTTCGCAGGTTTCTTTTTTTACCAGTAAACCCTCTCCGGTTTCTTCCTGCCTGTAATCATCCCTAAAAGCGCGTTGATATGCTTTTCGTTCCCTCTCTTTGCGTTTTGAATAGTTCAGCGAAGCGTTCTTTATTACGCGGATAAGCCAGTACTTCGCTTCCTCCGGGTTCGGAAATACCATGTTTTTTTCGTATAACCGGAAAAAACTTTCCTGACAAAGATCCTCCGCCGCTTCCGCGCTGCCGGTAATCCGAAAAGCTACCTTGAATAAAATTGGAAATGCCGAATCATACAAAGCCTTGAAATTACGGTTGTACTCCAATGAATGGCCGGCTTCGGCATCATGAACAGAACCTGAGCCGTTTTCCAATTCACCATCTATAATTTTAAACAAGCCTTTTTCCTATTTGTTACATTAAAAATATCTATCATGCAAAGGATAAAATCAAATTTACCCAAGTTTCCATGTTGTCCCCGCGGGGTTGTCCTCGAGTATTATACCACGATCTTTTAGTGTTTGTCTTATGTTATCGGCGGCCGCGAAATCCTTTGCTTTTTTGGCTTCCGCCCTTTTCGCGATTAATTCCTCTATTTCCCGCGCAAATTTCTCATTTACGCCGTCTGCGCTCTTTGTAACGGCCTCTTCCAGCTTTAACCCCAAAACCCTGTCCATGTCATAAACAGCCGCCAGAGCTTCAGGCGACGCGGGCGCGTCCTTCAAAAGCCCCCATAGCTCCGCCAACGCGCGTGGAGTGTTAAGATCATCTTCTATTGCCTTATCAAAACCTTCTATATAGCTGGTATATTCCGCGCTTCTGATGCCGGTTCCTATTTCCAGCCTCCCGGCTTCCGCGATATCCGCCTGTGAAAATTTCGATTTAATTTTGTCGATTAATGATTTCCGGGCATTTCCGGCGCCTTTCAGGCTCTCCATAGAAAATTGAATCTGGCTGCGGTAATGCCCGCCAAGCAGAAAATAACGGTAATCAAGGGGATCATGGCCTTCGTCAATAAGCGCCTGCAATGTGAGAAAATTGCCTTTTGATTTTGATACTTTGCTCTTGTTTATCACAAGGAATTCATTGTGAAGCCAGTACGATACCCAGGGTTTTTTACCTGTGGCAGCTTCGCTTTGCGCTATCTCGTTTGTGTGGTGGATCGGAATATGGTCGATGCCGCCCGCGTGAATATCAAAATTTTCGCCGAGATATTTCATGCTCATCGCTGAACATTCAATGTGCCAGCCGGGATAACCTCTTCCCCAGGGGCTGTCCCAGACAAGCGCCTGATTCTCAAATTTGCTCTTTGTAAACCAAAGTACAAAATCGAAGGCATTGCGCTTGTTCTCGTCCTGCTCAATACGCGCTCCGGCTTTTAACTCGTCAAGCTGAAGAAGAGCCAGTTCGCCGTATGACGGAAATTTAGAAATATCAAAGTAGAGATTGCCTCCTGAGGAATAGGTAAAACCGTTTTTTTCGATGCGTTCAATCAGTGCGATCATTTCGCCGATATGCTCTGTCGCTTTGCAGACAACATTCGGGCGTGTAATATTCATTCTGTCAGTATCGTTAAAAAAAGCTTTTGTGTAAAAATCAGCTATCTCAAGAACAGTTTTCCCGCGCTCGCTTGCGGATTTTACCATTTTATCATCGCCGTCATCCGCGTCATCGGAAAGATGCCCCACGTCCGTAATATTCATTACATGATTCACGTCATAACCCGCGCGTCTCAATGAGCGCACAAGAATGTCATGAAGCACATACGCGCGTAAATTACCAATATGAGCGTAATTATAAACTGTCGGCCCGCATCCGTAAAAAGAAACCTTTCCTTCCCGCAGCGGCTTAAAAACCTGTTTTTCACGGCCTAAAGTGTTGTAAAAATTAAATGTCATGTGATAAGAGTAGAGAAAACAGCATAATAAATCAAGATGAGGCTTCCTGTACATACATTGATAAACAAGCAGTTCAGAGATATAATATTACTGTTGTTTTTTAACATAAAATTATTTAAGTTCTTTAAGGAGATTTATATGAGAAAAATCAAATTGATGATAATTTCAATTATTGCCGTTCTTGCTTCTTGTTTTTTTACAATGGGATGCGGAGAGGACGATAATAAAAGCGTCGATGAGACGCCGCAGCCAAGCCAATATGAAGGTAAATTGCTGATTTTACAGGCGTATGGAAATGTTACAATTGACAATAATGGTTCTCCCGCCGCAGATGATTCTTCCCCTGCCGGAGCGTCACATTCTTTTATTGAGTTGTACAATACCACTGAAGAAGAAATAAACCTGGACGGAATAAACCTTTATTATGCAAATGGAATAAGAGGCGTAGATGTAACCGAGGACTGGGAATGGGAAAAAATCGCGTTGGAAGGAACGATCCCAGCCGGCGGCTCATTTCTTATTCTTGGTAATAAACATGATAATTTAGACGACACAAGATACATAATAGATGACGATTACGGCGATATGGACGAAAATTTTTATCTTTCCAGAAGATCGTTTAAGGTTGTCCTTATAGAAGGCAGCGCTGCTTTAAATATGCAAAACCCCTTTAATATAGACGGCAGCGGTGAAAAAGCGCCGGGTTATATCGACATGGTGGGTGCTTTAAATAATCCTGATGCATCGCCCCCTGATAATATTTTTGGTTTTGAAACCACTCCCGCCCGCTGTTCCGCGTCAGAAGCAGTTCGTCGCAAAAATTTAACAGATACCAATGATAATTCCGCAGATTTTATCGCGGCAAGGTACGGCGCGACAAGCGGCGCTAATATAACTATGACGGATGAAGAATTCGAAGCCCGTTACCCTAGAAATTCCACAGCGGGAAGCTGGGAGCCTTTTGAGGGACCTCTTCCGCCTGAAAACCCGACAGAAGCAGGTGAAAAAAGCGAATATGCGGGAAAATTGCTCATTTTACAGGCAGGAGCTTCCACTGACGGCGCGATTACCCGCAGCTTTGTAGAATTGTATAATAACACTGAAACTGATATCGATTTAGAAACTTTTTCTTTGCAATACGGCGCAATAGGCACAAGCTGGAAAGTAATTAACCTTACAGGAGCTATTCCCGCTAAAGGTTCATACCTTATCAGGGGCCCGTTAGGCACAACTCACGAAGATAACCGTCTTTTCATAGAAAACGCGGATCAAACTGTTGATACATTTATTTTAAGTAACAATGGTTTTAAAATCGCTCTAATGGAAAATCAAGATGTACTTACGGTAGAAAATCCGTTTGCGATGACAGGCGGAACAGCAGCGGATTATGTCGATATGCTCGGCGCTTATAACAGCAATGCATCCAGTGTGGACGCTTTTGAAGCAGCGGCGTTTACGTCAATTTCTAAACAGGCAGCGGCGCGGCGCAGATCGCTTAACGACACCGATAATAATTTAAATGATTTTGAAAGGATCGATTATAAAACATCCGGCATAAATAATACAAAACTGGCTCAAGTAAAACCCAGATACAGCGCAGACGGTGAATGGTCTCCTTTCCCGCCTCCTCCTCCGGGAACTGAAATGCTGATGATACTACAGATAGGAGCCGCAACTGACGGTAATATTTCACACAGTTTTATTGAACTATACAATAATACAAATTCCGAAATTGATCTGACAGGATATTCAATACAATATGCCGCAGGTTTTTCTACAAATTCAGGAAATGGCGCACCCAATGGAAATGCTACAACAGACGGCGTATGGCAAAAAATTGATTTAACTGGAATTATCCCTCCGCGTTGTTCTTTTCTTATTTTAGGTACAGCAGGAACAATGTTGAATCCTGCTTTGAATTTAGGAAGCGTCGTTGGTGATATGGCGGTTTCTTTTACTATAAATAATCGTTGCTATAAGGTTTTATTAATAAAATCGACAACCATTTTATCTGATAGTATTAAAAATCCGTTCGATACTGATGGTGCAGGGACTAAAGTTGCCGGTTACATCGATATGGTTGGAGCTATAAATACCAATAATACTGATAATATTCAAGGTTTTGAAGGAACCAGAATTAGCAATTTAAATAAACAAACAGGACAACGCCGAAAAAATCTTGCTGATACAGATAATAATTTTAATGATTTTGAACAAGCTACCTATTTAGGTGCTTCGTCTGAGAATCACGAGCGATTAAGACCTAAAAACCTTGCTTACGGTTCATGGAACCCAATAACCGGCGAAGCAATAAATCTGCCATAATGAGGAGCGCGAATGTTAAAGTTATTTAAGAGAAATGCAGCATCATTGCTCTGCATACTTCTTGCTTTTTGCTGTTTATTTTTATCATGCGGTGAAACCGCGTCTGATAATAATGACGATGATGTCACTAATTCAGGCAGATTAAGAGCGCCGGAATTTTCACATGACAGCGGGCTTTATGCAGTGTCGTTTCCCCTTGAAATAACCGCAAGAGGCGGGAATCATATTTATTATTCAATAGATGGAAGCGTACCTGACCCGGGTAAAGTTGATAATGTAAAAGTTTTTCGATATACATCCGCGGTTACCATTGCAGATCGGAATAATCCGGTACAGGTTAATTTTCTTGCAACGCCTGCAAATTCCGCGAATTTGTACGGCGATCCAAATGATCCGCGCGGTAATATGCCGTCTATTTATACGCCGAGCAATGCTCAGGTTCCCAAAGCAACGGTGATCCGCGCTGTTGCGGCGGATTCTTCTGGTACAAGAAAGAGCGATGTTGTGACAAGAACTTATTTTATCGGTAATAATCTCGCGAATTACTCGAATCATCCTGTCATTTCGCTTGTTACAGACCCTTATAACCTTGTGGACACCAATTACGGTATTATGGTAAGGGGAGCCGCAACAAACCGCTGGAATTCATCGGATAGCAGCACTAACAGCGTGTATAATTTTCTTCAAAGAGGCACTGAATGGGAACGTATCGCTTCCATGGAATTCTTCGATGGGAACGCAATCTCAAGAAGCGTGCCTGTATCTACCAATGTCGGAATACGTGTCCGCGGCGGATGGTCGCGTGCAGCGGGGCAGAAAAGTTTTAACGTTTATTTCCGCGGAGAGTACGGCGGCATTAATAATTTGACCAATTATCAACTTATTCCCGGCGCGGTACGCGCAAACGGAACGCCTGTGGGGACATACAAGAGTTTTATGCTTAGAAACGGAGGAAACGATTCTGAAGCTACAAAAATGTACGATGTATTTATTCAAAGCCTCTTAACAGACCGCGCCTTTACCGTGCAGGCCGGAGTACCATGCATTGTGTATATTAATGGCGAATACTGGGGCTTTTACAATCTTCAGGAGAGGTACAGCGACAATGCCGCCGAGTATAAATACGGCGTAAACAGAAATAATGTTATTTCCTTTGATAACGGCGCGTTAGATGACGGGAATCCGGGTGAAGAATCGCTTTATTGGGATTTAATGAATTATAGGAATAGAGATCTATCAAATCAGGAGGTTTACGATGAATTTTGCGGCTTAATGGATATTCAGAGCTTTATCGATTATTTTGCCGCTAATATTTACATTAACAATCAGGATTGGCCGCAAAATAATTACCGTGTATGGAGAACACGCACTGTAGAGCAAGGTAATCCATATGGAGACACAAAATGGCGCTGGCAGATGTTCGATACCGAATTCGCGGTGGGAATTTATGCAGGCGGCGCTGTAATGGACGGCTTTCAAAGAATTTTATACGGTGATAATTCCGGGCATCATCACAGTGAATTATTAAAAAAATTATTAACCAATCAGGATTTCCACAGCCAATTTGTTAACACAATGATGGATCTTTACAATATTAATTTCCATCCCGGCAATTTTATGCCGGAATTAGAACGGCTTGCGAACATTTACAGACCATTAATGGCTGATTATAATTCCCGTTTCGGCGGATGGAATAGTTTTGATAATAATATTAATAATATGCGGAAATATCTGACAGATGTAAGAGATGTTATGGTAAATCAATATTTACCGCAATATTGCGGCGTAAACGCCTCTAATATAAAAAACGTAACCATTTCCGCAAGAGATGATGCTTTTTATCTGCCAAACGCGGAAATTATGTTAAATTCATCAACTTTAAAACTTGCGGGCAGTTCGCGGGAATTAAAATACTACTCCGAGCACCCGATCACCGCAACGGCAAACGCGCCGGCAGGTTATCAATTTACAAACTGGACTGTCACAGGAGGCGCTTCAGCGGCAAGTCCCGGTTCAGCGTCCACTGTAATAAATTTTACCGCGGGCGGCGATGCGCAAATAACCGCAAACTATACAAGGCTTTCGAGCATCGATATAAGCGGTACTTTGACTTTATCAGGTCTGACTGATGCGTTATTTGCAAAATTAATCCTTCATAACGCAAATTCCACTTGGAGAAGGGAAATTGAGCTTGATATTACAGAAGGTACAGCGTCATGGACGACAAAAATCGCTCCTTTTGCGTCATCTACGCCGATTTCATTCAGTGTGGAAGCCTATCAGAACAGCGGCAGTGCGGCTCCGTTGTTTGTTGCCGGCAATGTAAAAACAATAAATGTGTATAACACCAACATTTCAGGCGTTTCCATTGAAGCTGCGCCTCAACCTTTAAGTTGGACAACCAGCAGTTATACAGGCGGCTCAGGCGCTATGTCATATCAAAATATGGGTAACGGCGAATATAAAATCAATATAACAGCCGCAAGCACTGATAATTGGCATAGTACAATGTGTTTTAATTACGATTCCGAGGCGGCGGCAGGTACAAGGTATACATACAGTTTTTCCGCAAGAACAGAAAGCGGAACGCGCAATAATATGTATCTTCAATACTATTGGACAGAGCAAAACGGCAGCAGAGGAAGAAATATATCCTTAAATAATACTTATCAGCATTTTTCATTTACAGGAGATGCTATACCGACTTCTAACGGAGCAAGTTTGCAATTCCAGGGCGGTACGCAGACAGGTACCTTCTATGTTAAAGATATTGTTATAACGCCCTCGCAATAATCAAATTTATGTATGTTTAAGCGCCGCTGTTACAACATAGCGGCGTTTTTTTTACTGTTCCCGCGATTTTTTCTTGATTTTCCAGTTTAACGTCTCTACAGCAGTTATTTGTAACAGAAGAATTATTCCTATAAACACCGGAAATATACTAAAACTTA
>WQRT01000017.1 GCA_009786625.1 Treponema sp. | reverse complement strand
TGATTCAGCATGGACAGAAACGGCACGCCGATTATATTAACAGCAGCCCCAATCGCGACCGCAAGAAGGGTCGAAATCCCCATCGCGTGAACAAATGTAAAAAGAATCTGCATAATAAGGATTTTACGCGCGGCCTGGGAATGTACTACAAAGTAACCAACCCCTTTTAAAGTCCTGGCAAAAAAACCCAGATTATAAAACGCCTCCTTTATGGGCGCGCTGAGGTGTAACATGCTGATCAATTATACATTAATTAAATTAGTTTTAACAGCCTCTTTCATTCTTCAGGAACTTGAAATTGAAAACCCCATGTTTAATTCCGCTTGACATTAATCGCGAATTCCGTTAAAAAAATAGTAAATATAGGGGCCATTAGCTCAGTTGGTTAGAGCAGGAGACTCATAATCTCTTGGTCCGAGGTTCAAGTCCTTGATGGCCCAATGCCCAAACGTTTGTTCCTTAATTACCTTGCCGAAGACGATTTTTCGGGCGACGAGGTTCTTGACATCTCAAGCGGCGGTAAAATCCTTATAATTAGCGATCTTCACATGGGATGCGGCTCGAAGGACGATCTTAACCATAACGGAGAGATGCTTACCTGCCTTCTCGAAGAATATTATTTTAAAAACGGCTGGTATCTTGTTTTAAACGGCGATATTGAAGAACTCATGAAATTCTCCTTTGAAGAAATATATAAAAAATGGCAGGCTTTATTCCGTGTCTTTGATCTGTTTTCCGGCGCTTCCCGGCTTTACAAGATAGCGGGCAACCACGATGATAAACTTTTAATAAAAAATGACGCTTATCCGTACAGTATTCATTCAGTTTTAAAAATAGAAACAGGAGTTGTTCCGGCTTATGTTTATCACGGACATCAACTGTCTCCNATTTACGTCANGTTTAACAGNTTAATGGGATTGTTTCTGAAATTCATTCTAAAGCCTATCGGTATAAAAAATATTTCCGATTCGCGCANCCCAAATAAGCGTTTTCATATTGAAAAAAAAGCCTATGCTTTTTCCCTTGAGAAACACTGCCTTTCGATAATAGGCCATACCCACCGCCCTCTCTTTGAATCGCTTGGAAGATTCGATTACATCAAGTTTGAGATAGAAAGGCTGTGCCGCGATTATCCTTCAAGCGGCGGAGAGGATCGCGTCCGCATCGAAAATGAAGTCGGGGCTTTAAGAAAGGAACTTAGCAAGCTGAAACGAAAAGAACGCCGCGATGTTTTACGCCAGAGCCTGTACGGAGACGAGCTTCCTGTCCCCTGTCTTTTCAACTCAGGCTGCGCTCTCGGTAAAAAAGGCATTAACGCGATTGAAATAACAAACGAAGATATCGCTCTTGTTTACTGGTTCACGGAAGGAAAGAGCAAGAAATTCGTCACAAGGGGTAATTACAATATTGACGGCATCAGCGGCAAACCTTACCGCCGCGCTGTATTGAATCACAACAGGCTGGATTACATTTTTGCCAGGATTAAACTGCTCGGCAGCGGATAAAAAAACTCATTCTTTTTTTGAATATTGAGATATTACTATTTTTATGATAATATTTCATAGATGAAAAATATTATTAAAGCCAGTTTAATCCATGCAATTATTTTATCGATAATTTTTGTTATATCGTGCTGCGAAGTATCATCGATTAGCAAAAATATAAAAGCGAATTTACCTGAGTCGTTGACGCAGGTTGTAAGCAATTCTACGTCAATGATAGATTCACTTAAGGATTCCACCGCATCGGCGATTGACAGCGTTGTTAACGAAGTAAGAGCGCTGCCGTCCATTATCGTGGTTCCAAGGCAGCAGCAGCCGGGAAGAGCCGAACCTGCTCCTCCTCCCAAGCCGGGGCCGCAGCCGAAAATTACAGATAATCTTGAAATAAGAAACGCGATACTGGCAAGCGCGAACAGGTACCGCGGCGCTAGATATCAATTGGGCGCTCAGAATCCTCCTTCAAGGTTTGACTGCTCGGGATTAATTGTTCAGGCATATTATGAAGCGACAGGCATTGTCATTCCTAGAACCTCGGCAATGATGTGGGCGATGGGAAGAAGGGTGAACCGCGAATCGGTGCAGCCGGGAGATATTATTGTTTTTGGAAGAGGTTCGCCGTCCCATGTCGCCATATACCACGACGGAACAAATATGCTCCATGCCGCATCCGCCGGCAGGCAGACAGGCGTAATTCTGTCAAGACAGGATGAAAATTACTGGGCTCAGAGATTTATGGGTTATGTGACATTTGTTGACACGCCCATTAATATTACAAGAAGCGCGGCGAATCAGATAGCGTCCAGCGAATTTCCTGTAGAGCTTACAAACAGTCCGCAAACGGGAGGAGATCCCCTGCCGGCTCTGGTTAACACAGGCATAAACGTTATTATGTACAACGACACAGGCGCCAACGGCAATTTTGATGTTTATTTTTACAGATCGGGAACTTCCAGAACAAGCGGCGAGAGCGACAGGGTACAAATCAGAAGCGGAGAAGCCAAGGCAGGCAAAGTATTTGTCGGCACACAAACAGGCCGCTATGATCTTACAATTGTAAACCGTGAAGGGAATGTTCTGTTCGAGCAGACATTTTCGTTTGAGGAATAGTGATCTAATATTTTAACCGCGAACCACACAGGCAGCACGATATGGAAGAATATTGCCGCGAACCACACTAACCTCACGAACCTGTGGTTTGATGACTTATCCTTAATCATTAATATTCCTGATAGTTATCAATTATTTCTAGAATATTAAAATAAATATCGAATCAAAAGTTCGTGTGGTTAGTGTGGTTCGCGGCTGTAATTTTTATTAATCTCGTTACAAAGTAATTATATTATCTTGCTTCCGCTTGAGTGTATGTAACTCCCGAAGCATTACGGACGATGCGGAAGCCGACTATACTGCTCCGGTTAGCTGGAGTGTCGCCTTCCCTGAGCGCGGAACGGGTATATTCAATTTCGGATAACCAGCAGCCGCCGCGTAATACACGATGAGAAGACACAGACGCGCCCGCCGGATTTGTCTGCGCTCCTGTTAGGTATGCTCCATGCCAGTCCCAGCACCATTCAGCTACATTACCATGCATATCATGTAATCCGTATTGATTCGCTGCGTAATTACCTACGGATGTTGTTCCTTGTAATGTATTATTAAAATTCGCCTGATTCGTTGTTATATTGGCTCCCGTATTATACGCTGTTGTTGTTCCTCCGCGGCAGGCATATTCCCATTCCGCTTCCGTAGGAAGTCTATACCCGCTGGCATTCCTGTTCCATGTTACATTCGTTCTGTTTATTGTATAAACCGGAGTTAATCCTTCCTGTGTACTTAACCAGTTGCAATACTGTATAGCATCATTCCAGCTAACAAGAACTACCGGGTGATTATCTGTCTGTGTAAAATTCGGATTCCTCCAGTCCGCGTTAGACCGCCTAACCCACTGGCTGCCTGTCCAAATATCGCCGCCGTCACCTCTTTCCGCTTCTGTCCGGTATCTGTTTGCGGTTACAAACCTGCGAAACTCCCCTACCGTTACCGGATTTACTCTCATGACGAATGAACTAACGGTAACCTGCCTCTGTGTTTCAAATCCTTGACGCCCTGCTTCATTCGCAGGACTTCCCATCAGAAATGTTCCGCCTTGTATTTGTACAAATCCTGAAGGAGCAGTTGTTGCCGCAGACGGCTGTACAACCGCTGGCGCGGGAGTTGGTGTAACAGAAGGCTGAGCGGCCGGTCTTGTTCCTAAATACCCAAGCTCATAAAATTGATTATAAATCTCTGGACGCTGCTGGTTATTGCTGGCGCGCGCTACATCGCCGTTTGTGCGGCGGAAGACTTCGTTTACTTCAATGCCGGGCGTTCTAAGATGGTTAAGAAAGTGCTGCGTAAAAAGTCCGTTTCTGCCGGTTCCGTCCGCGGCTGTTGAACCTGCGCTGGTCGCGAAAACAATGATGCTGTCCGCTGGACGCTGGCTCATCACTGCGAGGCCTCTTGTGCCGGAACGCCTCCAGCTATACGGATTATCACGGCAGGCATCGAGTACAACCACGTTTAATTCATTTCCGGCATCGTTTAATTCGTCAAGAACAAGCTGCACGGAAACCGCCATCTGACGGAGAAAATTTTCTGTTTGAATATTGGCATCTACAGGGATTAAAAAATTCTCGCCGTTAGACTGTACGCCGTGCCCCGCGTAAAAGAAAAAACCGTAACTGTTTCTGGAAGCGGCAAGACGGGTTTTTAACCTTACAACCGCGTTAAACATCTGTTCCTGAGAGGCGTTTGAAAGAATATCCACTGTCCAGCCTAACTCCCGCAGCGCACCCGCGACATCACCGGCGTCATTTACGGGATTATTAAGAGGCGTAGTATACCTGTAAGCGCCGTTCCCAATTATCAAAGCATATTTTTGTTGAGCGAAAACAGACGAACCGATAAGTAAAATGACAGCAAAAAACAAGAATTTTTTCATAAATCCCCCAAGATATATATTAATATACAGCAAAAAAACGATATTAACAAGAATTTAGTACCCGGATGGGAACATAATAGGGATTTAACCGCATGGTACATTCACTCGACAGACCCCGAATTTCCGCCGATAATCATATTATATGAACGCTCTTTTAGTTTTATACAGCGGAAATCTTTCAAGCTATGCGCGGGAACCGCTTTCTAACGGAAAAAATGCTTTGCAATTATGCGTTGAGCGGGGAACATCCTTTCCCGGCGTTAATAAAACTGTGCTTCTAACCCCATCGGACGGTGATTTTTCCGGTTTAAATGGTATTCAAGTTGAACAAAGTGATTCATGGACAAAGAGAAGCGTACTGCAAAGAATATCGGAGCTTCAGGAAGGATTTAACTGCATTTATTTCGCGTACGCTGACTGCCCGTTCCTTGATCCATCTCTCGCAGGGGTAATAGCGGAAAGGCACATCCGTTACGCGGCGGAATATTCCTATGCCGACGGCTGGCCTTACGGTCTTGCTCCTGAAATACTCTCTCCCGGGACAGCGGGTATTCTGGTAAAAATTCTCGGTGAAGACGGTCCCGTGGAAAGGGATATGCTGTTTTCAGTTATTCAAAAGGATATAAACGCCTTTGATATCGAAACTGAAATTTCATCTGTTGACCTCCGCTGCCACAGGCTCAATTTTTGTGCTGATTCAAAACGAAATCTTCTTCTTTTAAACAATTTCTTAAAAGCATCAGGCGGAAAAATTCCTTCCGCTTCTGATGCCGAAAATATTATCGAAAATAATTCAGAGATTTTAAAAACCCTTCCTTCATTTTTCCCCATTCAGGTTTACGGAGGCTGTCCCCAAAAATGCGCCATATGCCCGTACCCGCTGTTTACAGACGCTCTTGGCAGAAATGATTATATGGAAAAAAGAAAATTTGAATCAATTCTTGATAAAATTGTTTTATTTTCAAATGACGCAGTTATCGATCTGTCTATGTGGGGAGAACTGAGTTTACACCCGCAGAAATTGGAATTAATAGAAGCTGTACTTTCGCGTAACACGCTTTCCCTTGTTATCGAAACGTCGGGAATAGGCTGGAAAACAGAAGAACTGGAAAAGTGCGCGGGTCTTTGCGCTCAATACGCGCAAAACAGGAACACGCCTTTCCCTTCCCTGTCATGGATTGTATCTCTTGACACGATTGATCAAACGCGTTACGCGACTATCCGCGGCGCAGGTTACGCGGAAGCATCGGCCTGTGTGAATAAACTTTTTTCTATCTTCCCAAAGGATTGTTATGTGCAGGCTGTCCGTATTAAAGGCGGTGAAGATGACACGGAAAAATTTTACCGTCATTTTAAAGACGCCTCCCCCTGCGGAGAAAAAAATATAATTATCCAAAAATACGACGATTTTTGCGGCAGCATGGATAAAAAACAGGCTTCCGACATCTCGCCCGTTATCCGCAAGAGCTGCTGGCACATAATGAGGGATCTTCCCATTTTAATAGACGGTTCTGTACCTTTGTGCAGAGAAGACATGACGGTTTTCAATGACGGAAAAGACCGCATCCTTGGTAACATTTTTTCCGATTCACTTGAAACTATATGGCAAAACGGGCAAAATTATTACAGGGAACACTGTAATAAAAGTTACCCGGGGATTTGCGCAAATTGCGATGAATACTATACCTTCAATTTTTAATGAAAGAATTCCGACGTATACCGCGGTAGGCGGCAGGGAAAGATCTTCCTGCGGCATTTCCGCTGTTATTCTCAACCGTCATGGATTTCCCCGGAGATCATTTTTTCAGGAACTTGAAAAAACAGGATTTGACAATGTTATTTCTGTTGAATCCCGCGCTCCAAATTACAACATTGAAGATCTGGCAAGGCGTTATCCGTTTATACGTTTCATTCTCCCTGAAAACGAAATAAGTCTTGGCGAACAGATCAATATCGCCGCATCAGAAATTGATAATCCTCTTTTCTTTGTTATGCGAAGCGATATGAAAATAATCGCTGGCGGATATGCGGGCAGGATGGCGGAGAGATTAAGCGTAAAAGCGGATAACGAAGAAAAAAATGAACACGCGGAAAAAGACGATAAAGCTGATGCCGAATCCGATAAAAAAACTATCTATAAAAGACTTTGTACGGTTCCTGTAATTATCAATTCTAATTATGAAGCGCTGCGCTCTCTTGTAATTCCGATGACTTACAAGAAAAAAATGCGGACAATTTTTATGGAACCTCAAAAGGAAGGAGATTTTACCCTTTATCCGTTTGAGGGAATCGGCATTTACGACAGGCGGCGTTTTATCGGCATCGGCGGATTTGACACAACATTGCGGCACATTCATTGGCAGTTGATGGATTTTGGTTTCCGCGCTCATCTTTGGGGAGAAGAAATCGCGCTCAATCTTCAGGTTAAACTTTTATATGACGGGGAAATTCCCGGCGTTGATTATTCAGTTGACACATACTACAGGCATTTTTATCTTAAAAACCTGGCTCCCGTTTTTAAAAACGACGAAGCTCATCTGCCGTATGCAAGGTTTCCAGATTTTGCGTTAAAATCAGGCGAGGATGTTTTTACCGCATGGAAAGAATTCAAGGAATGTAGAAAATGGGTGATCAATAATAAAGAAAAATGGAAATGTGACGCGCACAGCGTGACAAGCCGCTGGGATAATGTCTCTATTCCCGCACAGGAGTAAAAATGCTCGCCGTCGTTTTACAATCAAGGCTTGATTCCGCAAGACTGCCTGGAAAAGCGCTTCTTCCGCTTGGAGGAAAGCCTCTTGTTTTCCGCGTAATGGAAGCGTTAAACCAAACACCCGCTGATATAAGAATTCTCGCCTGTACGGAAGATTCAGCGGCGGAATTCTCGCCGTTCGCGAAAGAAGCCGGTTTTGAAATTTTTGCGGGCCCGAAAGACGATGTTCTTGAACGTTACTGCCGCGTGATAAGGAAATTTTCTATCACCCGTGTTATCAGGGCGACAGGAGATAACCCGTTCGTTTTTTCCGATGCGGCTTCGGCTTTAAACGCTCAGGCTATGGCGCTTAACGCGGATTATTCAGGTTTTTTCGGTCTTCCATACGGCGCAGGTATTGAGTCTGTCAACGCTTCCGCGCTTTTCCGCGCCGAGATCGAAGCGGTTGAAAAACCTGAACGCGAACATGTGTGCCCTTATTTATACAATCATCCGGAAATTTTTTCACTTCACCGCCCGCTCGCTCCGCTTCGATGGCAGGGCGCGGATATCCGTATTACAATCGATACACAGGAAGATTTCGACAGAGCGCAGGAACTTTTTTCCGCGCTGCAAGATGAGCCGTACAGATATCAAGGACAAACCATTACTAAAAAATATTCGGAGATATTCTGCTGATGAAAAACGGTGGAATTCTGGTTGTTCCGGCAGTAGAAAAAGGCAGGGGCGGCGGTCATTTATGCAGATGCGCCGCGCTCGTGTGCGGCCTTCGCGCGGTGAACCGCGATGCGCTGCTTTACGTTCCGGTTTTGTCAAACGAAATATTAAAACTTTTTATGTCAATGGGATTTGACGCTTCATGGTGTGTAAAATCAGATACAACGAACGAAGAGTTAAAAAAAAGGTTTGATCTTATTTTGCTTGACCGTTATCAAACTCCGCCTGATGAGTTTTTGCGCTGGAAAAAAATTGCGCCTGTTGCCGGAATTGATGAGGGCGGTGTCTGCCGTGATGATTTTGATTTTTTAATTGATATGCTGATTCCTGAAAAATTGGGCAGACCAAAGGCGAATATTTCTTCTCCTGCGTTTTTAATTAAGAATAAAGCCGCGAACCACACTAACCACACTAACGGAGACGGATTTTTACTTCAGAATAATATAGGTTCTTCCAGTGATTCACTGTTTAAAATTTTGATTACATTCGGGCAGGAAGATCCTTCCGGACTTGGGTTAAAAACCGCTTTCATACTTTCTAAAATGAAAAATATTGATCATTATGAAATTACTTTATTAAAAGGCAATTTAAATAATTCAAATTTTAAAAATTCTGTTCCTGATTGTGTTAATATACTTGATGTTATTCCAAATCTCGCTGATCACATTCATGAGTATGATTTAATTGTAACTCATTACGGATTAACGGCATACGAAGCGCTTTTTGCCGGTGTTCCTGTTCTTCTTTCGCATCCTACTCCTTATCATAAAAAACTTGCTAAAGCCTCAGGGTTTGTAACATTTAATAAAGATTTTTTATCAGGAAATAAAAATACATCCCGCTTAGATAAAGAATCAATTATTAAAATGCTAACCGCAAAAACGCAGAAGACGCGCAAAAATTTTATTTACGAAGATTCCTCCCGCGTCTCGCTTGTTGAATTGATAAATAGTTTTTCGCCGCAGGTAAACGAAGTCTGTCCTGTTTGCGCTTTCGGGAGCGGAAGGAGTGCCACGCGTTTTAAAGATCGAACCTATCGCCGCTGTTCAAACTGCGGTATAATCTACATGGACAGAATAAATCCGCCTCCGATTGAATACGAAAAGGAATATTTTTTTGCAAGCTATTTAAAACAATACGGTAAAACATATCTTGATGATTTTGAAAATATCAAACAATCGGGAAAGCAGCGTTTAAAAATTATCTCCGGAATTTTACGCGGGGATAACGCGCATCACTGGAATTCAAAAGCGCCGGTGGCACAAAAAGAAAATACTGAACTTCCAATGCTTCTGGATATTGGCTGCGCGTACGGTCCTTTTCTCGATGCTGTAAGGGAAGAAGGTTTTTCTCCATTCGGCATAGATCCCGCAAATGACGCGGTAGATTATGTAAATAAAACACTGGGAATACCTGCCGTCCGGGGCTTTTTCCCGCATTCGTCACTAGACAAACAACGCTGCGATGTAATAACCCTCTGGTATGTCATTGAGCACTTTCAGGATTGTGTTTTAGTTTTAAAAGAGATAAAAAAACTCTTAAAACCAAACGGTATTCTCGCTTTTTCAACGCCTTCATTTTCAGGTATATCAGGCAAATCTTCATTAAAACGTTTTCTGTTATCAAGCCCTGCGGATCATTATACAATCTGGTCGCCCGCGGTATGTAAAAAAGCGCTTTCTCTGGCAGGTTTTAAAGTTAAAAAAATAGTAGTAAAAGGACATCATCCTGAAAGATTCCCTGTACTGGGAAAGTACGCTGATAATAAAAATGGTATTTTGTATTATACTTTGTTACTGGTCAGTAATCTGTTTCGATTAGGNGACACTTTTGAAGTTTACGCCGAAAATATNTTAAAAAGAAAAAACACTAACTAAACGCTGTAATACTTTTNAATTTCTGCTATACTTCCACACATGAAAGAAACAATNATCATCCTTGGCGCCGGTGTCATGCAGGGGCCTGCGATCAATATAGCTAAAGAGCTTGGGCTTTACACAATCGCCCTTGACGGCAATTCGTCTGCGCCGTGTGTTGCAATGGCTGACAGATTTGAACAGATTGATTTAAAGGATAAAGAAGGAATAGAATCGTTCGCGCGGTCGATAAAAAAAATATCAAAACGCCTCGGCATAATGACGGCGGGAACGGATTTTTCCGCAAGCACGGCGTGGACAGCGAACAAGTTAAGTCTGCCCGGTATTCCATACGAATCCGCGTTAAACGCATCAGATAAATCCAGAATGCGTGAATGTTTTAAGAAGGCTTCTCTCCCCTCCCCCGAATTTTTTACAGTTACGTCAGATTCCGAATTTATGGTTTCGAGGCAGCCGCTTCCCCTTTCATTTCCAATGGTAATAAAACCTGTTGACAATATGGGAAGCAGAGGCTGCCGCCGTGTTGATTCAATGGACGAATTTTACGAAGCTGCGAAAACCGCGATTGGTTTTTCGCGCACAGGCAAAGCAATCGCCGAGGAGTACATGGAAGGGCCGGAATTTTCCGTGGATGCGATAGTGCATCATGGAAACATAACAATATGCGGCCTCGCGGACAGGCACATTTTCTTTCCTCCCTACTTTATCGAAATGGGGCATACGATGCCGACTGATATAGGTGAAATGGATCAATTAAAAATTTTAGAAACATTCCGAAGGGGAATACACGCGCTTGGGCTTGCCGGAAAGAACAGCGCCGGAGCCGCGAAGGGAGATATTAAAATGACATCAAACGGTCCGATGATTGGCGAGATAGCCGCGCGTTTATCCGGCGGGTTTATGTCAGGCTGGACTTATCCTTATTCATCAGGCGTACTACCTGTAAAAGCCGCGATACAGGCTGCAATGGGACTGGAGCCTGATTGTTTGATTCAGCAAAAAAAATGGACTTGCGCGGAAAGAGCTTTTATTTCCATACCGGGAACGGTGTTAGGGGTTAGGGATCAAGGGTTAGGAGCTAGGGATAAGGGATCAGGAGCTAAGGATCATGGATCAGGGACTGGGGATCGGGGACTGGGGATTTTTGTGAATGATTACTTTCCGCGTGTTTCCAAAGGTGATAAGGTGTCATTTCCTGAGAATAATGTTACTAAATGCGGTAATATTATCGCTTCCGCGCCGGATCGGGAAAGCGCGTGTAAGGCTGCTGAGAATGCAGCCCGTAGTATATTAATCAGGCTGGATCCGTCAGATCCGCAGACTGAAGCGTTTTTATTTCAGGAATCTCGTATAGAAGAACACAGATCAGTCGGTAATTCATACAAATTTCCGCCTGATGCTTTTCAATTAAATAAGGAATTAATAGATGAATTGAATCAACTCCCGGAATCGCTGCGTGGTATCGAAGCAAGTGTTCGTGAACATCAATTAAGTTCAAAGAACGAAGGTTCTCCTCTAAATGGTTCGTGCAGTTCATGGTCAATTACTCCATTTAATTCATTTCAAAAATCAAATTTAAAAGATTATATGGGTAGAACTGTCGAAGATACGCTTGAAGCTGTCCGTTTGTTGACAGGTTTTATCCTTCCGATTGAGCCTAAAAATGCCGAAAATAATATAAGACTTGGCAGAGAATTTTGGACTGCCTTAGTCCGCGGCTCATATCAAGGCGCTGTTTATTATATTGATTCACTGGGTAAAAATGAAAGAAACGATAACCGGAAAAATGAGGTTTCCAAATAGCGTAATAAGGCTGCTTCTGGTTATATGTCTTTTAATACCGCTCCCGATCCTGACACCGGTAATTCCCCATTCCGCGCTCCTAAATCCATATTCCTCATTCTCTTTGTCTTTGGACGAAACAATATCGGCTCTCGGCTTAATTTCTCCTGATCAATCGGTACAGTTCCGTTGGGATCCTCTGTTCAGAGACGGTGTTTTCAATATCGGCGACCATTATGGAACCTTCTCTGTAGCTTCTCAAGAAGGCGAAACAGGGTTTCTCGTTTTTGATAACCGCGAGCTTTTTAATGTTCCCCTGCCGTTTAACAGCAATGGAAGCCTTGTTTTCCCTCAAGGGTTTGTCACAGCGCTGTCGGACACATTTACGCGTCTCCGCCAAAATGACACGCCTCGTTTCCGTGTGGCGGCAATTGTTATCGATCCCGGCCACGGCGGAAGGGATCCCGGCGCGATAGGAAATATTTCCTTAAACGGAAGAAATACTCAAATCCGCGAAAAAGATATAGTTCTTAGAGCCGCTCTTGCTCTGCGTAACAGGCTTGTCCAAAGGTACCCGGACAGGCGGATCATCATGACAAGAGACACCGATGTATACCTTACTCTTGAACAGCGCGCGGAAATAGCAAACGCGGTCTCTGTCAGGGCAAATGAATCTGTAATCTTTATATCGATTCACGCCAATTGGGGCGCAAACGCCAACGCGCGGGGTTATGAAGTATGGCACATAACATCGGGACAACGCCGGACTCTCTTAAACAGCGCACAGCACAATTATTCGCCTGATATTACATCGATATTAAACCAGCTCATGAATGAGGAATTTATCACAGAAAGCATTCTTCTTGCCGATTCCATACTTCAGGGTTTTGAAAATACATTTGGAAACACTGTCCCTTCACGCGGCCGCAAGGCAAATGACTGGTTTGTNGTCAGAAACAGCCGGATGCCCGCGGTTCTTGTNGAACTNGGCTTTGTTTCAAACAGNCAGGACGCTGTNCTCATGACCGGCGAAGAAGGCTTGCAAAGACTGACAACCTCGTTNTATAATGGCATAACAAATTTCATTGGTATTTTTGAACGTTAATGAACGCGGTTTATAAAATTTTAATAAAGCCTATTGTCAGTTTTTTGTCGTCTCCCATAAAACGCCGTTTTATATTGATAGTTATACTTGCCCTTGCGGCGCTGGCGGATTACTTGTATTTAGGTCTTGCGCGCAGGACATTTGTATTTTATACTGTAGACGGCGGGGTAATTGTTGTCGAAGACCGTATGCTCAAACATACCCCTGCCGCGGGTTCCAATGTTCATGAAGATGATATAATCCGCTATACGGAAGAAACCCTTTTGGGTCCGGTGTCGCCGGATTTACTGCCTCTTTTCCCACGGGAAACCAGGCTTAAGTCCCTGTTATACCGAAACGGCGCTGTTTATGTGAATTTATCGCAAAGCGCGTCGCTGCCGCCTGTGGAAGGCGGGGCTGCGCTCGATAATTTTATGACATTCCATGCCGGTATTCTAAGGAATTTTTCGTATGTGGAGGATGTTTATTTCTTTATTGACGGCGAGGCTGCTTTTCCCGGCGAATTCAGCGGAAGGCATGAAATCAGGGATGATACAGCCGCGGAACCAACAATTGTGGAAAATTTATAATTTTGCCGTTGACAAAATGATATAAATTTTATAAAATGTATAGTGACAGAAATTTTTAAAAGAAATGTTTTATTAAAGGAGCTTTACATGAAACAGATGCTCATTCTTGTCGTAATTGCGATGTTAGCGGTACCGTTGTTTGCCGAGGAAGCAGTTCTTATCGACTTCTCCCTGCTGGCAGCGGATATTACCATTGGGGAAGGCGATACTCCCAATGAAAACCAGCGTACATTAATGGACTTTTCCCACGTAGCAGGCCCGAGCTATGCCGACCGCTACGGAGATGTTATGAGAACATCACTTGCGATCCGCAACTGGGAAGTAACTCTGGCATCCTCTTCAAGGAATGTTCAGACAATGGGGCTGAGCTTTACAAGGGAAGCCGCATCCAGAGAGCATGGAACCGTAATGGGCGTTCGGGTTCATTTCCCGATCGAACCGTTTAACTCGTGGGCGATGATCAAGCCGCCTTTTGATATTCCGGCTTATGAAGTCTCGGAAGTCAGCGCGGACGGAACAATTACCCCCGCCGAAGGCAGCACAGCAATGATGACAAGCCGTTTTGAAGCCGCCGAAGGCGAAAGTGCCGCGTACGGCGTTGTTAAGAACGTCGGAGTCATAAGGGAAATAAAAGTGCGCGTGTACGGACTCAACTTCCCCCACGGCCTTTCAACACTCATTGTTGATAATATGGGAATCGAAAGAACCATTTTCATGGGTTATCTCAATTTTGATGAATGGGGAGAGCTCATATGGAGAAATCCGGCATACCTGCAGGAAGTCCGTAACCGCGAAATCAGGCTTATGCCTCTTTATCCGTTCTCGACTCCTTTCGTTAAGTTCGGCGGATTCCTTATCCAGCGCGACGCTGCAAGACCCGGCGGAGACTTTGTTACATACTTCAGGGATGTAAGCATTATTTACGACCTTGCGGTTCTTGACACAGGACGCGATATTGACGACGAATCAATTTGGAACATTATTCAGACTCGTGAAGAAAGACGCAAAGTATTCGAAATGGAACGCTTCGGTCATAATCAGGTACAGCGCTATCTGGAACAGCAGAGACAAGCTACAGAAGCTCCGTTTAACGATCCTTCACGCAGCAACGCACAGTAAATAACCTGTAGAACCCGCAGTCCCGGGTTCCTGAAAGAGTGCTGTCTGAAACATTTGTTTTCAGACGGCATTTTTTTTATATATGTAATGAAAAATGAAAAATGATGCAAAATTAAATCCGGCTCCTCCTGTTCAGGAATACTTGAAAAGTGAGTATGAGAAATACGCTGAAAGCCGCCAGTCAATTGTAAGCGACCTTCGTGACAATATTGAGAATATCCTTAAAGCGCTTGACTCCAACCCTGTAATAACAGGGAGAATAAAGAACTTTCCAAGCTATTTTTCGAAATATATACGTTTACTTAAACATGGCGAAAAAGAGCCATTAATTACCGATCTAATGGGTGTGCGCATAATATGCCCTTTTATAGAAGACCTGCAGGCGGCGGAGAAACTTTTATACAAGAATTTCACTGTCGTTGAACGCGAGGTAAAGGGGCATTATAATTTTAAGGAGTTTGGCTACGAATCGACGCATCTTTTAGTTAAAATACCCGCTGCGCTGATCTCGGAATACGGAAATCCCGGGACATTTATTGTAGAAATCCAGATACGCACTATTTTACAGGACGCATGGGCAGAGGTTGAACACGAGCTTGTTTATAAAGCGCAGTTCAGCCCGTTTGACGATCCCATGAAAAGAAAACTTGCCGCCGTTAACGCAAGTCTTTCTCTGGCTGATATAATTTTTCAGGAAATCAGAAGCTATCAAAGAAAGTTCAGCCGCGAAATCGGAAAAAGGCGTGAGAGTTTTTATCAAAAGATTGAAGAATCCACTGACGATCTTTTATTTTCCTCCGGGGAAACGGATGCCGCGGCAATCGATCTTGATATTGATGACATTGATATTTATTCCTTTGACAATAAGGCTTCATACGATTTTCACAATGACGCTACCGTAGATGACCTGCTTGTGGACGCTTTGTCCGCTCACAATGAAAACCGTTTTAACGATGCTATTTCCCAATACACGAAGATACTGGAGCTTAAACCGGATAATTTAGTAAGATCGATCATTTTTAAACACAGAGGAATGGCTCACTTTGCCTGCTCTCAGTACGATGAAGCTATAAATGACTTTACAAGCGCCATAGAACTTGATCCCGGCTCGTACAAGGCCGCTTACTACCGCGGCGTTGTATACTCTGTGATAAGGCAATATTCACAGGCGATTGACGATTATACGTTTTCCTTATCGATTAATTCTTACCAGTCCTTCTGTCTTTTCAGGCGGGGACAGGCATATTACCATATAGGGGATTATCCCCAGGCGCTTGCCGACTGCGAAAACTCACTTGCACTGGAACCGGGTAATAAATCCGTTGTCAGGTTTAAGGATCTTCTTCACAGCAAATTGCGTATGTAAAAAAATGATCGAGGAGAGAATCGAACTCCCGACCAGTTGCTTCTTCAGCATACTATTTCTAATCTGTTGAAGAAGGCAACTGCTCTATCCACTGAGCTACTCGACCTTACGTTTAATTATTCTTTCCCATTCCTTCCTTTACTGAGATTTCTACCTTTGATATATTAATTTATTTCTTTATTTTTTTCAAGATGGGAGCGGAAAAAATTTTGCCGCGAAGGCGTAAAAAAGGTACACAAAGAAATTCTCTGTGTACCTGCTTGCGAACATTCAATATGAATGTACCTTCGCGGTAAATTTTCTTACAGGCGTTACAAACTGATCATTGTCAGTACCATCGCGAAAAGCGCGACCGGTTCTGAAATACCAATAACGCTGATGTACTGCGCAAAGCCTTTTCCGGTTTCCGCCAGCGCGTCGCAGGCAAAAGCTCCGGCTTTTCCCTGAACAAACGCGGTAAAACCGATTGCAAGACCTCCCGCTAGTGAGAACGCGAGATACAGTAAACCATTTTCCGGCGTCGCGAATGCTGCTGTCTTTATCTGACCCATCAGAATAAACGCGTAAAAGGTCTGTGTTAAAGGAAATCCCGCAAACACTAAAAATGTCATGGGAGCTGCTTTATTGGAAATAAAACATTTTTTCCATGCTCCGATCGCCGCATTAGCGCAACAGCCAATGCCCAAGGCTGAGCCGCAGGCTGCTATACCCAGTACCAAACCGGCTCCCAATAATCCCCAATTCATCATAATACACTCCTTAGTATAAATTATTTAATTTCTTTTTCCGCAAAAGGNTTGTAAGCTGTACCNGACCAGGCAAGACCTACATGCCCCGAAAATTCCAATGTATTAAGACGTACCCCGTGAACAAGCACCGATAATACGTTTAGTACCAAAATCATACCATGTCCAAAAATCAACAGCGTCACTCCCGCAAAAATCATGAAACCGCTCAGCATTGGACCTGCCAGTAAATTTACAGTTCCCGCAATCGCCGCTCCGGCAAGCCCGACTGCCCAAAGCCTGATATATGACATAATATCCGAGAAAATACTTACAACTCCAAGTATTACAGACATTATATTCCCCAAGCTCGATTTAATCGCCTGCCCCATACCTGTCACATACGCGCCGAACAGGAAGTTCAATAACCATCCGCCGCCGATTACATGGATTGCATAAGGATGAAGCGGAATGCTTCTTACATCGTTACTTACAATGAGCATTAAAACGACATTGTACATACCCAAGAGCATCATGATGCTGCCTAGTTCCCCTAGTATTCTAAGAGATTTGGCGCGGATCATATTGACAATATGCGCCACCGACAAATGTACCAAACCCAGAGTGAAGCAGAAAATTTGCAGGTTCTGATTAACCATAACCTGATCCGTTTTAGCCAGCGATATATACGACAGCGAAATATCTCTTAAAAACTCAGGTAATATTTCATAGGACATCCCAAACCACGCGCAAGTGAGAACACCCCAAATCGTATTACACGTTCCAAGTAACAGCAGCATGGGAAAAGCTAAGGGCATTTTCTTTTTCCTTGCAATCGTGGAAATAACACCCGCAAGCCCCATAGCCACAAAGATTAAACCGTAACCCGCATCTCCGTAGATCATGCTGAAGAAGATACAGAAGAAGAAAAGGAAAATAGGCGAAATATCAACTTCCCTGTAACCCGGTACTATCTCAAGGAAGCCTGTCACAGGTTTTAACAGATCAACAAGCTTGTTATTTTTTAGTTTGGTCGGAATTCTCTCGTCAGCTTTTGGAGGATCATCAAATGAAATGCCCCATGCGTTATCTTTTACTGCTTTTATCAGACGTTCGACATCTTCCTGCGGCACATAACCTGTAAGCCAGCAAAGCCCGGCTTCCGCCGGAATATCAGTAACTTTCTCCATGTGAGCCGAAGCTGTTTCAAACTCCAGATCATATAAAACTTTCGCCATGTCTTTGTTCAGCGCCGGACGGCGATCCGCGAATCTGCTTAGTTTTTCCTCGATTGCTTTAAGGTCTGTAACAATTTTTTCATGTTCAGCTTTTAGTATCGTCAAAGATTTTTCAGGAAGCGCGAACGGAACTATACCCTGCAATTTTTCGTAGAACACAATCAGGCGCACTACGTTTTTTTTACCTGCCAATTTAATGTAATTGGCGTTCTTATCTATGCCTGAAAAAACATCAGGAGATATTTCATAAAGATACACAGGAATACCGTAGGTGATTACTTCCTGAACGGTGGACGGGTCAAAGTCCCCCCATTCTTCAATGCGGGCGATTTCACGGCCTAATGTAAAGTCCTGTTCTTTTAATTCTTTCCGTTCATCGCCGAAACCAAGCAGCAGATCAGGCAGAAAAGGCCTGACGGCAGCCCTTACGGCATCCAATGAATACGGAGCTTCTTCGTCTGTACCGAAAACATCCGTCGCGCGGCGTCCTCTGTGCATACCGGTGTGTTTTTGCCGGCGCTCGCGTCCGACAGGCCCGCCCGCGGGATCAATCGATTTTTTCTTTTTTGGAAGTTTGAATTCCTGAATTAAACCCATCGCGTCTTCGCATTTTGTCTTCCGCTTAAGCGCACTTGAGTTTGCGTCAAGAGATACTTCTTTCTTTTCAAGATGGACAACCCCGACAGCTCTTAATTTTTTAAGCGCGTCTTCACGGGATTTTTCCTGTACCATGATACAGACTTTCTTCATCGGTAAAATCACGAGGAGTACCTCCCTGTCTGTTCATCATTTATAAAACAAGCGTTCAATTTCATTAACCGCCTGCCTTTGCCGTTGCGCTTTTGGCAATTTTTCCCCTGACAACGGAAGCTGTCTGCTGGTCGCCAAGATAAACTTGAATCTTTTTGATATTGCCTCTTGTTTCAGGGATTTTTATTTTCTCAAAAAGATTTACGCGCTGTGTTGTTGTGCGAAGTTCCTTATCAAGCCTTCTTCTCTGTTCTTCAACTATCTCGGCTTCAAGTTTTAAAAGGAGAACATCCTTCATGCACTCAACCGCTCTATCCAGCCACATCGGAGTGTGAGCGAGATCGTAATGAGCAATCTCAAACTCGGCGCCTTCAAAAATCGGAATCGGAACACCGGCGACATTTCCCCGGCCTGTTTTTAAACTTGTTATTTTTAATATGTCATCTGTAAAGATTCCCTTTTCGCCAAAAACCGCTATCCATGTTTTAAATGTTTCATCAAGATTATTAATCGCGACAAGCAGTTCTTTGACGCGCAGTTCCGTTATCCTTATTTCACCCTGAAGCTGTTGCTTTTTCAGCATGAGGGTAGGCAGGTAACGCTGGAACCTTTTGAGAGCGTCTTTTTGTTTTTTAAGCTCGTTTTTTGTGAGCCTTACTTTTGCCATTATTAATCCTTGTTATTCTTTGGCCAAAATTCCGAAATCAATTCCGTGCGGAGTCCTGTTTCTTCAGGCTCAAAGCAGTTGCTTAAAATCTCCCAACCTAAATCAAGCGCTCTTTCAAGGGGGATATTTACAGAAAGATCCATCATTCTGGATTCAAACTGTTCTCCGTATCTTAATAATTTTTCATCCCAGTTTGTCATGATAAAACCCATCGCCTTTTTCTCAAGCGTGTCCCGGAATGATGAATAAAGTTTGATCATGCCGTCCATAAGGGCGCGGTGATCTTTTCTGGTTTTACCGTTAACCTGTTGTTTAAGACGCGAAAGCGAACCAAACGGCTCGATGCGCCCATTCTTTAAATAATACTGACCTTCCGTAATATAGCCTGTGTTATCGGGAACAGGATGCGTAATATCATCGCCGGGCATTGTAGTTACGCCGAGAACTGTAATGGAACCTGCTGTTTCAAAGTCAACCGCTTTTTCATAACGGCTGGCAAGCTGGCTGTAAAGATCGCCCGGATAACCGCGGTTAGACGGAACCTGTTCCTGAATGATCGATATTTCTTTCATCGCGTCTGCGAAGTTTGTCATGTCCGTAAGTAACACAAGAACGTCTTTACCCTGTAACGCGAACTGTTCTGCGACAGCAAGCGACATATCGGGAATCATCAAACATTCAACTGTCGGGTCGCTTGCAGTATGGATAAACATAACTGTGTGAGCGAGCGCACCGCCGTTTTCCAGCGTATCTTTAAAGTTTAGGTAGTCATCGTATTTCAAACCCATGCCGCCAAGAACGATTACATCGACTTCCGCCTGCATCGCGATACGCGCGAGAAGTTCGTTGTAAGGTTCGCCTGAAACCGAGAAGATCGGCAGTTTCTGAGATATGACCAGTGTGTTAAAAAGATCAATCATCGGGATGCCGGTGCGGATCATGTTGCGCGGGATAATACGCTGCGACGGATTAACGGAAGGGCCGCCGATCGGGATTTTATTTTCGTAGAGTTCAGGACCGTTATCGCGCGGTTTTCCTGAGCCTGAGAAAATGCGCCCCATCAGATTATCGGAAAACGGAACCTGCATTGGACGGCCGAGAAAGCGGACTGTATCACCTGTTGAAATACCTCTGCCGCCCGCGAAAACCTGCAATGACACCGTGTCGCCCTGAAGCCTGTTTACTTCCGCGAGTGATGTTCCGAATACCGTATCTACCTCGGCAAGATCTCCGTAACGAATGCCGTCGGCTTTGACCGTAATTACGCTTCCGGTTATTGATTCTATTTTACTGTAAACCTTATTCATATCTTCCCTCGTTAAATCAGGTATTTTTCGGCAGCTTTATCAATGCCTTTGGACTGCTCGCCAAGAGCTTTTGAAATCTCATTTTCAAGAGTATTAAACCGGTCGCTCTTCCATTCACTGCCGTTATAGTCAAGGAATCTTTGGCGCAGCCTGTTAAACCATGTACGCGCCTCGTTCTTGTCTGTAAACTTGAACTGCGTCGCAAGAACGCCCAGCAGTTTAGAGAACATATATATCTGTCTTTCCGGTTTTACCGCCGCGTCAACCGCGTCGAATGAGTTCTGTTGGAAATAAACAGAGTCGATAAGTTCACCTTTAAGATAGATGATGTAGTCTTCGTTACTTGTTCCTTCTTCGCCTACGACCTTCATCATCTGCTCAACTTCTGTGCCTCTTCTCATAAAGCCGTGAGCGTAACCGACTTTTTCACTGTCGATGATGCCCTTGTATTTTGACCATGAATCAAGAGGATGGATTGCGGGGAATTTACGCGCGTCTGATCTTTCGCGGCTAAGGCCGTGGAAAGCGCCGACAACTTTAAGTGTCGCCTGTGTAACAGGTTCTTCAAAGTTACCACCCGCGGGGCTTACTGTTCCGCCGATTGTGATTGAACCTATTTTGCCGCTGCGAAGGCGCACGATACCGGCTCTTTCGTAGAAGTTGGCGATTGTCGATTCCATATAAGCGGGGAACGCTTCTTCGCCGGGGATTTCTTCAAGGCGTCCTGACATTTCGCGCATTGCCTGCGCCCAGCGGCTTGTAGAGTCCGCAAGAAGGAGGACATGAAGACCCATCTGCCTGTAATACTCGGCAAGAGTTACAGCAGTGTAAACAGACGCTTCACGCGCCGCGACAGGCATTGATGATGTGTTACAGATTATAATAGTGCGCTCCATGAGCGAGCGTCCTGTTCTTTCATCTTTTAATTCGGGGAACTCAACAAGGGTTTCTACAACTTCGCCTGCGCGTTCACCGCATGCCGCGACTATTACAATATCAACATCCGCGAAGCGGCTTGTTATCTGTTGAAGAACTGTCTTGCCGGCGCCGAAAGGTCCCGGAATACAATAAGTGCCGCCGCGGGCGACCGGGAAGAATGTATCTATAAGGCGTACCCTTGTAACCATCGGGTCTACAGGTTTAAGCCTCTCTTCATAACAGGTAACCGCTCTTTTTACAGGCCAGCGGAAACTCATTTTAACGGGGATTGCCGTGCCTTTTTCGTCTTTAAGTTCCGCAATCGTATCGGTGATTTTATAGGTGCCTCCGTCTTTTATCCACGAGACTGTGTAAGAGCCGAGCAGGTTAAAAGGTACCATGATGTAATGGGTAAACGATCCTTCCGGAACTGTGCCGAGCGCGTCAGCCCTTTCCACTCTATCACCCGATTTTACAATCGGNGTAAACTGCCAGCTTGTGTCCTTCGGAAGCGCGTCCATNTAAATACCGCGTTCNAGGAAAAAGCCCGCCGCTTTCGCAAGCTGCGGCAGAGGGTTTTGAAGACCGTCAAATACCTGGCCTAAAAGACCAGGGCCAAGTTCGACAGATAACATATCTCCGGTAAACTCGACAGAGTCTCCAACGGTGATTCCCTTGGTTATCTCGAATACCTGAAGCTGGCTTATCTCGCCGCGAATACGGATTACTTCGCTCTTTAAGCGTGTGTCGCCTACTTTGACATAACCGACTTCGTTCATGGAAACAATTCCGTCAAAACGAACGCTTACCAGATTGCCGTTAACGGCTGTTACAATTCCTTTGGTTCCAATCATTCATGTTCTCCCGGATTTTTCTGCGCGTTTTCCAGAATGGAAGCGTACAGTAATTTATATTCAGAAAATCCCAGCTCCGCGTTGAAGAGCTGACGTCGTTCGAGTAATAATAATTTTAAATAATAGGCGTAAACATGATCGCGTAAAAAATTACCATTACCCGCGATAGCGTCAATCGCGCTCCAGCGCGCCTTGTCAAGTACAATCTCGCTTTCCAGCGGAGTGCTTTCGTCAGAGGCTTTTGAAGCCGCCGCGGATGCATCCATGGGAAACAGCGGAGGATCGGTTATCTGCTGATTATCTTTTTTTAATTTAATTACACGTTCTTTAGCTACATTTAAACGAAGCGCCCTTTCCCATTCNCGCCACGCGTTAATGAAGCCGCAACTGTCTTTCGGCTTTATATCNGCGGCGCTGAGCATAATGTNATGAGAATCGAGNGATAGAAAATCCATAAGCCTTGAGTCTTCTTCATTCATAAAATACTGCGCGAGTATTTTAAAACNTTCNGAAGACATGGGCGGCTTTTGCTCGTAAATGAGATAGGGAAGCTGCGCCATCAGGTAATAATAATTTACCAATTTTTAAATTCCTTTTGCCGATTCTTTTAAAAGACCCGCCAATTTCGGATTAAGGTACGCCGAAAGAAGATCCGCAACAGCTTCTGCCGTAAAATCATAATAAACCGAGCCTTCCTTGTTGGAAATACGGAAACCCGATGTCATTTTTCTTGATGATTTTAACTCAATGCCTTTTGACAACTCGTTCGAAAGTTTTTCCTTAAAGAAACCTTGCAGCTTATTAAGCTCATTCTCCGGCAGGATGACCGAAATATTATCGCCGCCCTTGGCAGCCCATGACTTTAGAAGCTCCGGTAATGTTGATTTTAAAACATCATCGCCGTAACTGGAATTTACGCTGTCGCTGACGATCTTCTTTAAAAGACCTTGGACCTCGTCCTTGAAGACAAGCAGAAGATTTCTGGAAGCCTGTTCAAGAGCCGCAATCCCGGCTTTCTCGGAACGTTCGGCGTCCTGTTTCCCGCGGGAAACGATACCATCCGCTTCCTTTTTGGCGGTATCAATAATCCGCCGGGCCTCTGATTCAGCTTCAGCTTTAATCCTGTTTGCGTCCGAAGTCGCGGCNGTGATACCGTCCTTCTTTATCTTATCAATAAGTTCCTGAATTTGAATTTCCATTGTAACCCCTTTTTTTATCTAAATTATTATTAACCCATATATTACAATTGTCAAATAAATTTTTTTATTATTGCGTGCATAAATGCATCAATTGGACAAAATAATTGATTTTCTTAAAATCATTAATCATCCTTTGAGTTAAAGGCTCCTTCGATGCAAGATTGATTTCCCTCCAATTGATAAGCAGTTCGGGATGCTTTTTCTGGACATCTTCTATTAGATTCTTCATATGTTTTCCTATTACAATTAACGCCTGGGCGGCTTCTTTTATGATATCCACCGCATGGTCATTGACTTTCCCGAGAATGGCGTTTATAACGCGCGCCTGTGTGGAATCACGGTCAATCCGCAGCATCGCGGCGCGTAAACGCGAACCGTCCGTACCGTCCTCGGACATAACCGTATCAATATCGTTGATTTCCCCGGCTTTCTCGAGCAGAATATGCAAAGCCTCGCTCATTTCCCTGGACATTGTATTATTTGTCCACTGACCGCGGATTATAACAATATCGCATAGTTCTTTTATTTCCTTTTCTATATAGTCAGTTATAAAAGCTTTAAGGTAATTAAGCCCCTCGGCATAAACGAAGTACTCGACATTCTTTCTGCGGTACATTTCGCTGATTTGGACNGTGTAATTATCCAGCCGGGTCAGTTCTGTTGCNTCAAAAATCTGTTTTGTAAGGGCGTTTATCTGGCTGTTCTTTTTNGCGTCGTTAATTTTNGCGATATAGCTGTACCCCTCNTTTAACTTGGATTCCAGCCATGTTTCGCCTATAACTTCGTGAACTGCCGTGTGCCTGTACTGCCAAACCGGGTTCCTTAAGGTGTACTGGATCATCAATTCCAGTATTCTAGATGCATGAACCTCTCTAATAAGCTTAATAATACCGATAAACTGTTCCGGGTTTACAACATCCTGTCCTTCGCATGATTTTAAGAGAGATAGGAGGCTGTTCCAGTCATCTTCGGGCTTTAAAGGCTGAGAAACGGTCAAAAATTCGCCGATTTGTTCGGTAATAAGCACAGTTTTGATTGCCGGGAACTTAGGTTCGACAAGGAAGGTGCCGTCGGCGAAATGCGGGTCAAATTTCTTGAAAAAGCCGATAAAATTGTACTTTACAAGATGACTGAGAATACCGGCAAGCTCATACCGGCGGTTCGCCGTCTGGATAAGGGTTTGATCAAACTGGGTGGAAAGTAAGTCAATATCGGCCTGAATCGCGCCGATTAACTGTTCTCCGTTCATTGTTTTAGCTTTTGCGTCAAGAGATGCTGAATCAAGCCGCTTAATCGTTTCCTGAATATCGTTATTAATGCAGGAATCAACGATTTTTGACCTGAGCAGAGCCATTTTGCTCTCGTCCTTCATAAAAAGCTTAATGGGATATATAGTTTTGTAAACCTGAAATAAAAATGATGAGAATGACGGGTCAGTTTCTTCCGATCTTACCCTGAAAAACTTGGCGTATTTGCTCTGGCCAAGCTCTTTCGCAATTCCTTTAAGCATATTCGCTTTTTCATCGGTTAAACCATCGCTGGAAAACAATGAAAACACTTTATCCATCAAATCTTCTGCCATAAATCGCTCCAATCTCATATTAAAGTATAAAAGCGAAATTTGCAATAAATTTTTTTAATTAAAATTAAGCGTTTATTTTAAAATAACCATAAATAAGGGAAGCATAGCCCGATTTTCTTATCTCTAGGCATTTGTTCCTGTCCATGATAACGTAGAATATGGCCAATTTTGCCGGACACATTACTGCGGGGGCTGCTGTTTCTGTTGCAGCCGGATGCGCCATGTTTTATTTTAGGAATGTACTTGCAGATGTAAGTTATCCCGCGGTTGTACCAGTATTATGCGCCGGCGTACTTTTCGGCTCTCTTTATCCCGACACCGATATTAAAAGCAAAAGCGGCTGGATATGCAATGTGTTTTTGCTTCTAATCGGGCTGCTTTGCGCGTTTTATTTTAAGCAATATTATATCGCCGCTCTTCCTCTCGCAATGTTTTTAATCCCCATTTTTGTTAAACACAGGGGGTTATGCCATGATATACGGTATCATTTGGTATTATCTTTCCTGATGGTCGTTATCAGTTTTATTTTTTTCCCGTTAAGGTTTTTCGCGGCGGGATATATCATCGGGGTCATAGTCCATCTTGGTTTAGACAGCATCGGCAGCCGGTTTTTACGCGGATTGGCAATATTTCTTCTTGTATGTTTCGCCGCTTTTATGCTGATTATCATTGATGGGAAGGATTACTGGGATTTTTTGAGAATGCCGCATGGGAGTATGGAGATACAGGGTGATGCGGGAGAGGAATTATTACTAAATTGATAATAATACACGCATGGCAAGCAAGGGGACTGGGATTGGCGAAACCTATGCTAAGAGTCTGCCTACGAATTACGTAAAATTTAACCAGTTAGTTTATAGATCAGATAACAATACAAACATGGCAAGCCGGAGGATTCGGGACTGGCGAAACCTATGCTAAGAGTCTGCTACGGAGCCCTAACCACAAAATCGTAGTATTTTTTATTTTTTGAAAGTTATAAAAATTTTTGTGGTCAGGTCTCCTTCGCAGGGAACGGCATAAATGGTTTCACCAGTCCCGAATCCTCCGGCTTGCCATGCGTGTGTTGTTTTCAAATAGTTTTAATGGTCAGGTCTCTACGGCGGAGAGTTGCAAAGATTATTTTCCAAACCCCCTTGGCTTGCCGCGGTTATGTTGTGATTGTAATTATCCTACGTCGTTACGCGGCATGATACAACGGATGTTTTGGGTGAGAGGGGCTGTGTATGTATATAGAAATTTTTATTTTTTTAATAAAACTACTTGACATTTTTTATTATTTAATGTTTTATATTTGCATGATTAATGGAATATTTTTACGTGCCATTGATATATCATATTTACCCCCCCCCCCCCCC
>WQRT01000016.1 GCA_009786625.1 Treponema sp. | reverse complement strand
GGCGTGTATGTTCAGCGAGAAAGTAATTAAAAATGAAATATCATCGTTATCTTCAATTATCGACAAATCAAAAAAAGACGAACGCGGCATTTTTGAATACGGCATGGCTCTTGTAATACAGGCAATGAACGCCGAAGATATTTGCTTTATATTATCCAATCTTATAGATATGGAACAAAATGAAGAAATCAAAAAATTAAAATTAATGCAGAAAGAAGCGGTACTAAGTATCTGCCATGATGAAAATACCGCGCTGCTCCTTCATACCATGCTATCATTCTTAAACGATAAAGAGCTGGAAGAAGTAAGTAAATCATTATCGGATTTTGCCTTCGTTCTAAAATTTAACAAGCTCCTTGCTTTAAGCACAGAAAGTTCTTTCCATAACGACGAAGACACACTTAAAATGAAACTGCAATACACCGATGCCGCAGACGCTTCAACCGGAAGCTGCGAAGTGATTAATTTTTTCAATAAACCCCGGGAACTGGTAAGCGAAACTGAAAAAGATCTTTTGAATGATTTTGTAAAAGATGAGCATCCCCGGACAGCCGCTTTCATTCTCGCGTGGCTTTCCAGCGGATATTTTTCCGCAGGCGGCATTGATTCTGTTACCGATATCCTGCTTCATACGGATCGTTCCATAAGAAAGCAAATCTTCAAGCAATGGGAAAAGGATGATCCAGAACTCGCGGAAGAAGTAAAAGATCGTATGTTCTCATTTAGTGACATTGCTTCAATGAATGACAGGGATATTCAAAAAGTGATGAGGGAAGTTGATTCTCAGGAACTTGCCAAAGCGTTGAAAAAAACGGATGAAAGCGTTAAGGAAAAAATATATTACAATATGTCAAAAAGAGCGGCGGCAATGATAAGAGAAGACATGGAATATATGGGGCCTGTAAGAATCTGCAATATTGAAGAGGCTCAACGTAAAATCGTGTCCATCATAAGGCATCTTGATGACGCTGGTGAAATAAATAAAGGTTAGAATAGTAAAATATTTTTCTTAATCAAGGCAGGCCGATTTTCCGCTAACTTGATCAAGTCCGCTTTTTTCTGTTATAGTTCCTGTAATGGCACTGACACAGCGTATACGCAATTTTTGCATAATCGCGCACATCGATCACGGTAAATCCACTCTCGCCGACAGGCTGATTCAAAAAGCCAAGTTGATAGAAGACCGTTATTTTAAAGATCAAATTCTTGACAACATGGACATAGAAAGGGAAAGGGGCATCACGATTAAAAGCCAGGCTGTGACAATTCCCTACACCGCGGATGACGGCATCGAATACATTCTTAACCTTGTCGACACTCCCGGTCATGTTGATTTCAGTTACGAAGTAAGCCGCGCGATAAACTCATGCGAGGGTGCGCTTCTCCTTGTTGACGCGACACAAGGTGTTCAGGCGCAGACTCTTTCCAATATGTACCTCGCTCTTGAGCATAACCTCGAGATAGTGCCTGTAATTAATAAAATAGATATGCCGGCGGCCGATGTGCCGCGCATAAAAAAACAGATTGATAAAGATTTNGGGCTTGATTCCGATACCGCGCTTCTTGTTTCGGCGCGTCAGGGNACNGGGATAGACGAATTATTCGAGGCGATTGTAGCGCANATTCCGCCGCCGAAAGGAGACCCTTCNTCCCCGTTACGCGCACTTATTTTTGACTGCCATTACGATCCTTACCGCGGCGTTGTTGTTCATCTGCGCCTTTTTGACGGAAAATTAAAAAAAGGAATGAAAATTTCCTTTATGTCCAACGCGTCAGTTTACGAAATTGAAACAGCGGGCGTTTTTAAACTCGCGTTAGTTGAAACAGGAGAACTTTCCGCCGGGGATGTCGGCTACATCATCGCAGGAATTAAAACCGTAAGCGACGTGCGCGTCGGCGACACCGTGACGGGAGCGGACAACCCCTGTACGCAGGCTCTTCCCGGTTTTCGCGAGGTAAAACCCGTTGTATTTTCTTCCATCTACCCTGTCGATTCAAACGACTACGAAGAGTTACGCGCAAGTATGGACAAATTAAAATTGAACGACGCTTCTCTCATTTTTGAAAAAGATTCCTCGGCGGCTCTCGGCTTTGGTTTCCGCTGCGGCTTCCTCGGTCTTTTGCACCTCGAAGTAATACAGGAACGCTTAGAGCGCGAGTTTGATCAGTCCGTAATCTTCACGGCTCCTTCCGTTAAATACATGGTACGCATAAGAGGCGGCGAAGATGTGATGATCGATAACCCGATTGATTACCCCGAAGAGGGACGCGTCGAAAGCGCGCAGGAACCTTATATAAGAGCATCCGTTATTACGCCGACAGATTACCTTGGAAACATAATGACGCTATGCCTTGAGAAACGCGGCGTACAGACCAACATGACCTACCTTGATGAAAAGCGCGTCGAGATTATCTACGATATGCCGCTTTCCGAAGTGTTATTCGATTTTTACGACCGTTTAAAAAGTATCAGCCGCGGTTACGCGTCATTCGATTATGATATTTCCGCCTACAAACCGACTGAGCTTGCGAAACTTGACATACTCCTTAACGGAAAACCTGTTGACGCTCTTTCTCAGCTTGTATTCAAGGGGAACGCTTACGACAGGGCGCGGAAGGTCTGCGAGCGCCTGCGCGATGAGATTCCGCGCCAGCAGTTCAAAATCCCGATTCAGGGGGCAATCGGCAGCCAGATCATCGCCCGCGAGACAGTTAACGCCCTTCGCAAGGATGTCCTCGCGAAATGCTACGGCGGCGACGTTACGCGCAAACGAAAACTTCTTGAAAAACAGAAGGAAGGTAAAAAACGCATGAAGATGGTAGGAGATGTGGAACTCCCGCAAAGCGCTTTCCTCGCGGTGCTAAAATCCCGCGATGAGTGATTGACAGGATTTTCACTTTACTGCGATAATTAACGTACAAGCAGGGAGATTGCGTTCAATGAAGACTGCGATACAGGCACACAGGGGATCTTCGGCGTACCGTCCTGAAAATACACTTGAGGCGTTTTCACTTGCGGTTGAACAGGGAGCCGACGGCATTGAGCTTGATGTTCAGATTACCAAAGACGATGTAATCGTTGCCGCCCACGACGAGTACCTTGAGCGCGTCTCGGACGGAAAAGGATGCATAAGCGATTACACGCTTGATGAATTAAAAACGTTTAACTTTGGAAAACTGTTCCCAGACGCGGTATGCCGCGTCCCGTCTTTAGCGGAAGTATTTTCCCTTATAAAACCTTCAAATCTGACTTTAAATATTGAATTAAAAATGAGCGAACGCGTACGCCTTGATCTTCCGGGAAAACTCGCCGCGTTGACAAAAGAATACGGCATGGAAGATCGCGTCATATATTCTTCTTTTAACCATTATTTCCTGCAAATGATAAAAAAAATAAACCCGTCCGCGAAAACGGGNATGTTATACGATCTTGTAATGGTCGACCCCTGGGTGTATGCGGCNTATATAGGCGTTGACTTTATTCATCCCAATTTCAGAATAATCGCGGCTCTTCCCGATACGGTAAAACGCTGCCATGATAACGGCATCGGGGTNAATGTGTGGACGGTAGATGATCCGCAGGCNGTAAAATTGATGATGCATTTCGGAGTTGACTCGCTTATTACNAACAAACCTGATACGGCGCTTTCATGCCGCGGCGGTNTAATATAAAATCAATTAAAAGATATATAAAAGGATGGTAACAGTATGGAAGTAATGAACGGAAACAAACTCAATGTAAAAGTAACGCTTCTTTTGTCATTTGGTTTTTTCGCATCATCAATCGCGTGGAGCGTTTACAACTCGTTTGTACCTCAGATCCTTGAAGGTTTTATCGCAAGCACCACATTAATCGGCCTTGTTATGACAATTGACAATGTCTTCGGCGTTGTATTCCAGCCGCTGTTCGGCAAATTAAGCGATAACACGCGCACACGTTTCGGCCGCCGTATGCCCTACATTTTTATCGGGCTTCCAATCTGCGCCGTCACTTTCACATTAATACCGTACATGAGCAGCCTATGGTCGTTGATGGTTGTTCTGATTATTTTTACTTTTGTAATGTCGGCATGGCGCACCCCTGTTGTCTCGCTCATGCCAGACCTTACGCCTGGTCCTCTTCGAAGCCAGGCAAACGGAATTGTAAACCTGATGGGCGGAGTCGGAAGCGTATTCGCGTTTCTTTTAGGCGGTATCCTCTTTAATTACTGGTTAGGGCGCACAGGCAACGGCTTCCCTCTTCCGTTCATGATGAGCGCCGGCTGGATGATACTCGCGCTTATCGTTCTGGCTCTTTTTGTCCGCGAACCTAAAAACGCCTACGAGCCTGAAGATAAACAGAAAATGGTTAAAGTTAAACTCAATAAAGACGAGCAAAAAAGCCTTATATTGATTCTTATAGCGATCTTTTTCTGGTTCACAGGTTACAATGCCGTAGAAACATTTTTTACGTTATACGCCACCAACACTCTTTCCATGACGCCGGGAGACGCGGCGATGACTCTTTCAATTTTTTCGCTGACTTTCCTTGTCTTTGCGGTTCCTGCGGGATTTATCGGCGCGAAGATGGGACGTCGCAGAGCGATTTTAATCGGATTGACAGGCCTTGTAATCCTGTTCCTGCCGATGATTTTTGTNACCAATGTCTGGCTGACGCGCATCTGTTTGTTCCTCGGCGGATTTTCTTGGGCGATGGTAAACATCAATTCACTGCCGATGGTCGTGCGCCTTTCCGGTGAATCAAAAATCGGAACCTATATCGGTTACTATTACCTGTTTTCTTTCAGCTCGCAGATATTTTCTCCGATTCTATTCGGATTTATCCGCGACCTTGTGGGACATTACAGAGTGCTTTTCCTGTACTCCTGCATAGCTTTCGCGTTCGCGATGGTAAGCCTTTTCTTTGTGCGGCACGGAGAAGACGGTCCTGCCGATACGTCAAGCGCGGAGCAGGTGTTAAACGAAATGGGTGATTGATAAGGCTGTATAAAAGTCAATTAATCGCCTTGATCATAGAATCAATCTCAGCGCGTACACGCTTTAAAAACGAAACCGCGCTGGGTTTTTTTAGATCGGGTTTACTGCTCCCCCCGGCGTAATCGGGGAAATGCGCCCATAGATAATCACACTCATCAATTAAAAGGGAAAGCCTTTGCTCATCCGCCGCGATTTCGCCTGTAAGGATGTTTCTTAATTCTTCCAGCCGAAGTATTTCATTATTTAAAAAAAATTCCAGTTTAGTTTTTAATATATCCTTGTCAAATCTGATTGATTCGCGCTCGTTATTGGCCGCTCCAGTTTTGTCATTAGTAATTAAACAATCGTCACCGGCCGCTGCACAATTATCGCTGGCCGCTTCACATTCGCCGCCGCCAAGTTTCATCACCGCGTCATCCATCGTAAGAGTCGTTACTCCAAGCGGAAGCCCCGAACCTTCAATATCAAAAATGCGGGAATCTCGGCTGAACTCCTGTTCAAAAAGACTGCGGTAATTGTTCATAATAGGAGAACTTGTTACGTTTAATTTACTTTTTGACACTGCCGCGGAAGATCCGCGCGAAAAAACTGCGGAATTTATAAAACTTTTAAAGCGCGTAAGCGCGTTCAGTTTTCCGCGGTGTCCCGGAGTGGAACGGGCATGATATTTATCCAGCGTAAACGAAAAATCAAGACCGGCGCAGATTATTTTTCCGCTTGTGAGCCGGCGCGCAAGTTCAACAGCGGTAAGACCGACAGAGCCGAGCGGCGGAAAAACAGCGGGAAGAAGATTCGCGTCTTTAAGCCTTTTAAAAATATTTAGCTGTGTCCACGGCGTTGAAAATAAAAAAAACTGCCCGTCAAGAAGACGCGCCGAAGAAGGAAGAGCGCAAAGATCAAAAGCCGCATATATCTTCCATCCCCTGACGCCGATAAAATCGCGCAGATTCCAATGCTGGCTTTCAAGGATCACAGCCAGATCCGGCACAATGTTTCTATCCTTTAACGCGCCAAGGCATGTGTCAACGCAGATAATCCTGAACAGGCGGTCTTGAGGACACGCTGATTTCTCAGGGAAATATTTTTTTAATGCGTCAAGCGTTTCATCAAGTGAAGGTCCTGCGCCCAGAACAAGGACGGGAGCCTCTCCAAAAGAAAGCGCATCCACAGAATGATATTTACCGATTAAACTGAGATTACGCAGCATATTGCGGATATACAAGCGCCCGAATTTTGTCAGCGTCATCGCGTTACTCCAGCCGACAGCGATTTCATTTCTCAGTGCATCGCAAAGAGAATCGTACACATCGGGAAAAAGCTGCCATCCGCCTGTCAGACGCAGAATTTCTACGCGGCGGAACCTACGCTCACCCCATGCTTTGCGGACAAGACCACATAAATTTGCGCTATCGCAGATATTTGTTATGCGCAATCTGGCGTTACGCGAAACATTTCCGCTGATGCTATTAATAGATAGATCATAAAGCCCGCTGTCGGCTTCCACGCACAGAACGGCGGAACCCGGCGCTTCTGCGTCAAGACGCGAAAGAAAACGCTCAAGTCCGTAACCGTAAACGGGAGAGGGGCAGAAGTAAAGGGTCTTATCGCTTACAGAAACCGCGTCCGCCGTTTTCTCCGCGCGGCCGGCGGGATCAATCCCGGAAAGAAGGGTTTTTCCCTTATAAACAAACGCCTGCATTATTAAAAACCTTTGGCTTCAACATTCCGGTAAAAATGCGGAAACCTACAGGCGTCATACATTAATGCATTATATAACGCGAATACGCATCCCAGAAACCGTCATCCATTCTTTNATTNTTAAGGAAATAAAAATGAAGAGANTGTTCTGTGATATTTCTTACCCAATAATCGGTATACTTTTCGATAATTTCNTCTATCTTGGATTCATCAGCTTCGCTTTCTTCGGTNGGATTAAACACAATTACATTGCTTCCCTGAACCAGCGGCTCAGACGGACTGTGAAGCGGCGTTGAAAAAGCGATCCGCCAGAAATTCTCATTGCGCGAAATACTCTGAACCTCCTGCGCCGATAAACCGGAAATGGTAAAAGATTCCAGTGAATCAAACAGGTCGATGCCGCCGTAATTAATCGGAACCGGCCCGAAACGCTGCCTGTCAAGATATCTCATGTTTGCGGCAAATTCAAAACCCAAGTCCTGCGCGTCTGTGATAAATTCCCTTGCCTGCGCGATTGCCCAGTCTTCCATGCGGCCTCTTTGATCGGTTCTTATATATGAACGCACTTTCTCGATCATAGCTTCATCTTCAAAATCAGGCGGCATCATTTCTTCTTCGATTCTGAAAAACGCCCAGCCGTTTCCGGAACTGACCACGCTGCTCAACTCTCCCTTCCTTAGACTGTAGATCACGGCGCGATCGGAAGAACTGTTAATATCTCTGTCAATCTCGTAAAAATAACGGCTGCCCATGTCGCCGCCCCTGTCGGCGTAATCATCCTGCGACTGAGTTCTTGCGGCTTCCTCAAAAGTGGTAACGCCGCTTTTAATTGATTCCAGAACTCTCCCCGCGTCCCTCTCGCTTGAGTTAATCGTAATCCTCGACATATGAATTGATTTGAACATATCCTGATTGTTACGCGCAAATTCATGGATTTCGCTGTCGGGATAATCGGTAACTTTAAAAGTAACAAACTCAAAACTCCGCATCCGCTTTGTCATATCCGCGATAAAAGACGATTCGGAACCGGGAACCAAAAGACCGAAAAAATCGTTATAGAAGGAATTCTTAACAAGCTCATCCTGCGTCTGACGCCAGATAACTGTACGGCTTGTCTCCGACATTTGCCTGTACAGCGCGGAAGAAAACCGTCCGTTCTCCTGAAATTGGGGAAGCAGCGCGACAGCTCTGTCAACGGCGCTTTCCGGCACCGAATAATTAGACCGTTTCATTACATTGAGGACAGCGGTATGCACCGCGGCGAATTCAAAAGACTGCCGCCAGACCTGGTATAAAACCTGAAAATTATCCAGNGTATACCCCTGAGACTGGTANTACCTGAGAGCCTGATCGTAATANTGCGAAAACATATTGCCGGCAACCCACGCGATTGGTTCCTTGTTGTAATGTCCAAAAACAAAATCCCCGCCGCTCCTTACATTTTCCGGGACAATAGCCGGAACAAGAACAAATGATACGATCACAAGGATAAGGACGAGTAAAGTCCCGATGAAAATTGCCGGATTTTGCTTAAACCGGCGCGATAATTCCGAGGCTGTGGAATCTTTCTCTTTTACCGTAATATTTTTATCTTTCTGAGCCATGTGTACTCCTGACAAATTATGCTCCGTTAAGATAGCATTTTGAGCGGTTTTTGTCCATATATGTAAAGGTCAAATTTATTATATAAAAAATGNGAATTTTTTCAATTATTCGCAAGCAGGATGACATATCCGCGCAGATTAATAGGCGGAGGTAATTATATGAAAAAATGCTTTTTGCTGTTTGGAACTTTAATTTTTTTAAGTTCCTGTACGACACCGGAGGCGGTTAGTACGGCGCGGATGCTGGGAGGCAGTTCCCAGGCTCTTTTATACATGGGATGCAGAGCGGTCAGCGGGACATCGGTGGAATTTGAGTTCTCTCAGGCGGTAACGATCAAACGCCTGATTTTTGAACCAGAAATCTCCATCGCTTCAATCGAAGACGGAAGCACTGTCAAGGTAACGCTGGAAGAGTCTGCCGAACCCGGTTCACTCATCACTGTAGATCTGCTGGCGGAGGACGAAAACAACAATTCAATTAATGTGCTTGTATCATTCCGCGCCAGAAACAGCCGGATGCCGGGGCTTATCATCAATGAGATATGTACCGAATATTCAAAACCAAAAACTGAGTATATCGAGTTCAAAATGAAAACGGACGGTAATTTGGGAGCGATGCGCGTAATTATCATGGGTAACACAAACTCAAGCAGTCAGACGATTTACGAGTTCCAGCCTGTCGAAGTAAAGGAAAATGATTATGTGGTTCTTCACCTGCGGACTGTGGATGAAAATGCAAGGGATGAATACGGAATCAATATTGATGAATCCGGGGGAAGCAATGCGTCCGCTTCCGCGCGTGATTTTTGGATTCCGGGCAGTTCAAAACTGATACATAAGGAAGCGGCCGCAATTTATGTATTGGATCAGAGCGATGATGTTCTTGCGGCGGTAATGATATCCAGTGATACAAACCCGTGGTGGAACAAGGATTATTTTGCCGAAGCCGCCAACTTCCTGTTCAGCCGGAATGCATGGCTATCGCCGGACGGGCAAAGAGGAGGTCCTGCCGACGCGGTCAGAAGTACAGGGACAACTAATACGCGCACGATCTGCCGTGATGAAACTGCCGAAAACACCAACACCCGCGCGGACTGGTATGTTACCGTAACAAGCGGAGCGACTGCGGGAAGGCCGAATAATCCAAACAGATACTCAAATTAAATTTCTAAACAAGGCCTCGATATCGTGTTTAGGTGCGGCTCCGTTTCTCTGAGCCGCCATTACGCCGTCTTTGTAAAGGATCAGTGTGGGAATGGAAACAATCCCATGCTGTTCCGCAAGGGCGCTGTTTTCATCAATATTGATTTTTCCAACTTTTATCCGCCCTGAATATTCTTCGGCGATTTGGTCTATCACAGGTCCAATCATCTTGCAGGGGGCGCACCACGGCGCCCAAAAATCGAGAAGCACCGGAATCGGCGATTGAACCACTTCAGATTCAAAATTGTCGGTTGTTATTTTAACGCTCACTTTTAATCCCTCTCTTGGAATATTCTGATATATGAGATAAAATTTTACAAGAGGGAACTTTGTAATATTTTAACAAGCTCTTGACACTCTTAATCTAATTTGCCATGATCGAATATGGAAGCTGATAACACCGCACAAAACCATTTTTATACGCGCCGGTTTCTTCCGGCCGTCCTTCGGGCGCACTGCCTTTTTTCTGTTCAATTCAATCAAAATAAAATATCTCAATTGGGAGGAGATCATGTTTAGCGAAGGTTTGTCTTACGACGATGTTCTTTTGCTGCCGGGTTATTCGGAAGTTTTGCCAAAGGATTGCAACATTCAAACTATGTTATGCAGCGGCATTAATTTAAATATCCCGGTTATTTCCGCCGCGATGGACACAGTTACGGAAGAAAAATTCGCAATTGCAATCGCGCTTGAAGGCGGCGCAGGTGTTATTCACCGCAATTTAAGTCCTGATGAACAGGCCGCGCAGGTCGCGAATGTAAAACGTTTTCTTAACTGGATTATAGATTCCCCTGTCACTGTCCCGCAGAACGCGCATGTAAGTGATGTCAGACAGCTTGTATTAAAACATGGAATTTCCGGTCTTCCCGTTGTTGACAATAACGGAATATTAAAAGGCATAATCACAAACCGCGACTTGCGTTTCTGTAAGGACGATTCTCTTTCAGTAACGGATGTAATGACAAATGAACTTGTCGTCGTCACAGGAGAGCCTACTGTCGATAAAGCGATGGAAAAATTTTACGAATACAGGATCGAAAAACTTCCTGTTGTTGATAAAGACGGAAAATTGACAGGACTTATCACCGTAACGGATATGGAAAAACATGAAAATTTCCCGAACGCGGCAATAGACAAATCAGGAAGGCTTCTTGTCGGAGCGGCAATATCTCCGCAGGATTATTCCATCCGCCTTCCGCTTCTTATAAAAGCAAAAGTTGATTTTGTAGTGATTGATACAGCTCACGGTGATTCAAAAAATGTAATTGAAGCTGTACGCAAGATAAAGAAGGAATTTGATATTCCCGTAATCGGCGGAAATGTCGCAACAAGAGAAGGAACAAAAAACCTGATCAAAGCCGGAGCGGACGCGGTAAAAATAGGAATAGGCCCTGGTTCAATCTGCACCACCCGCGTTATAGCGGGAATAGGCGTTCCTCAGTTTACCGCCGTACTTGAATGTGCCGAAGAAGCCGCCAAATCAAACATTCCCGTAATAGCGGACGGCGGCATTAAATTTTCAGGCGACATTACAAAAGCAATCGGCGCAGGGGCTAATGTCGTAATGATCGGAAATCTTTTCGCAGGTTTAAAGGAATCGCCGGGTAGCGAAATAATTTTTGACGGAAGAATATACAAGGAATACCGCGGAATGGGAAGCATGGGCGCGTTAGCTGACGGAGCCGGCGACCGCTATCAGATCGGCAAAGACGAAGAACCGGTTCCGGAAGGCATTGAAGGCCGCGTTCCCTATAAAGGAGAACTGCGCTCCTACATGAACCAGCTTGTCGCAGGTCTTCGCAAAGGCATGGGTTACTGCGGCTGCAGCACAATAGAAGAATTAAAGAAATACAGAAAATTTGTAAAGATAACAGCCTCCGGACTTCGCGAAAGCCACCCGCACGATGTGCAGATAACGCAGGAAGCCCCAAACTATTCACGGCAATAAACGTGAAAGTTATGTCCGGGAACAGTAAATTAAAAGAAGAACTCGATTTATGGTACAAAAAGGTTTGTACGCCCGATTTCATTCCCTTTGATCCTGTACAATTTCCGCGGCGTTACGCGAAGAGGGAAGACATCGAAATCGCAGCATTTCTTTCTGCGACAATCGCGTGGGGAAGGCGCGATCTAATTCTTCGTTCAGCGGAAAAAATGTTCGCGCTGATGGGAAAAAGTCCGTACGATTTTATAATGTCAAGCGGCTATAAAAAACTAAAAAGAAATAACATTCACCGCACATTTTTTGAAGACGATTTAAAATATTTATGTAAAGGCTTCGCTCAATGTTACGCGAAATATGAAAATATAGAAAAACTTTTCGCCTCCGCCCGCGGTATATGGGAAGGCATCGGCATTTTCCGCGGAGAAATGGCAAAAGCGAATAACGGGCATTACTCAAAACATATATCAAACCCCGGCACAGAAAACACAAACGGTTCCGCCTGCAAGCGCCTCAACCTCGCGCTCCGCTGGCTTGTAAGAAAAGGACCTGTAGACATCGGTCTGTGGAAAAGCATAAAACCTTCTTCACTTTACATCCCCCTTGACGTCCATGTTTCGCGCACGGCAAGAAAATTAAACCTGCTTGACCGAAAAGCCAATGATAAAAAAGCCGTCATTTCCCTTACAGAAAAACTGCGCGAACTGTGCCCCGAAGATCCTGTAAAATACGACTTTGCGCTGTTCGGAATGGGTGCGCTTTAGTTTGGGGGGGAGAGTTTTGACGCGAACTTAAAAGATAATTTTTTATTTTTAGCCGCTAACCACACGAACCACACTAACTTTGTAGGATGGAAATTTTATGCGGAGGGGGAGAGACATAGAGTTACAATGATACGAAGAATCGTTTCTTATTTATCTTGATAGCGAAGAAAGACTTTGCTGCAGTACATCAGGATAGCGTTCTGCGATTGCTCTTTCAACAAGAATAAACGCGGCGTTCTCAGCGTTGACGTAAGTGGTATGTCCTCCCCTCTCATTAAAACCGAATGAGTTTACAGACTGCCCTGTCGCGATATTTATCAAATTAGCGCTTAACTCTATTCTGCAGAAAATGCGGTTATTACCGGGAAAAGTAACCTCATTTACATCTAACGCTACTTCCAGCCTGAAATAGGGAACATTACCGCTTGTTTCAAGCCCTTGCGCGTTAAGCACAGAGGCGAAAGCATTACGTACACGATTAGCGCGATCATTTGTTACTGTTATTACAGCAGACATACCTTGATACCTGTTTGAAGCGCCGGTTGAAGACGCTCCTTGTATATGAAGTGATGAAGATGCCAGCAGTAATGCATTGGCGAGTGTACGCATTTTTTCTAGACCGTCAGTTATTTCCCTGTACTCCTCATCGCCTCCAGCCAGCAGTTCTCCTGTTTCAACATTTATTATCTGCGCCAAAAAAATATTAATTTGCCCAAGAGAAGTAATATTTCCGGCAAGCACATAATTCGCATTAGTCGCAACTCCAATCCGCCTTATAGTATCAGGATCCGTAATACCGCTCCGCTGATTTAATTGCTCTGCTATTGCGCTTTGTATAGTGCTGGTGCGCGGTAAAACCATATAACGCCCTGAGTTGGCAATTTCAATTGATAAAATCTGAGAGAGAACATCCGCGTCTCTTTCATTAACTCTTCCCGATAAAACATTAAACGGTGTAACAGCAATCCTCGGGCGGGCGGAAGTATCTTGCCGGGAAGCTGTCACAATCCGTCTTACCATATCAGGAAGATACGCGCGGATTTGCGTAATGTCAGTATACTCTTTATAATCTCCTGCTATCTGTTGAAACGTTTCCACATGAACAATCGAAATCATTACAATACGGCTTCTTCCAAGCTGCAGAATATGACCTGCTACTACATAATCGGCATTCATCTGTCTTCCAAGCCGGGCGATTGTATCAGAATCGGTAAACCCAGAACTTTGGAATTCCTGTTCTCTGGCTATCGCTTCCACATTGCTTGTTCTGGCAACAGTTGTAAAAGCGCTTCGCAGGTCGCTTTGATTGCCAAGAAGCATCGCAATCGTTTCACCATCAGAACCGCCCGCTCCCGTGAATGGGAGTATGGCGAGGCGTGGGCGTTGCTGCTGTGCGAAGACGGATGCGGTCATTAACAAAATGAAAAGGAGAATGATGTATTTTTTCATGAAACCTCCGGGAGAGATGAAATAAAAAAAACATATTTCTATTTTTTTTACCTACAGCGGCAAAGCCGCATGATCCAAATATTACTGGCAATGTTTCTGTAAATACTGAATACCTTCTAAAGTAAGACAAATATTTTTTCCATTTAATGTCTTCTTTCCCAAAGGTGCATATGGATTATCAATTAATAATCCTTTTTCAATAAGAGAAAGAATACTCTTATTAATGGTTTCAGGATTAGTATTGTTTCCAATAACGTTAGTTAATTGATAATATGGGACAGACTCGTCTGTTCTTCCATTTACTTCCTTATAGACAGCTTTAAGCACGGCTTTATCAAATTCTGATAATTCATATTCATCNTGCTGTGAACTGTTATTGGGTATAGCTATTATCATAAAANTTCCTCCAAAAATATTNATATGCNNTTTACGGACGGCGTTGTACTGATCCTGTACTTATATTTATAAACCCGCGGTTTGCAGGGTCTTGAACATTTACTCCATTTACACTGGTAATTTCTATAGTAAGCGTATCGGTTATGTCATTTACATTAACACCATCAAAATCATACCGCCGCCACTCTCCTGTATGATTATAAGTAACAAAACGATCTGTAACAAAATAACCGCTTCCACTTCCACCATCGTGTACAAAAGGATTAATACGATTAGTAGGATTTATAAATAAAGGATGATCCCTAGGAAACCCTACTACTATAGTTACTGTACTGTTTATTCTTCCGATTACTTTTCCATCTTCATTTATTAAAAAAGCTCGGATATTAAAATTTTTACCTCCATAGGAATAATAAATACGGTCAAACATTCTTGTAGAAAGAATATTCCCTGATGAGTTATGGGAATAACCAAATGGCCACAAACTGAGACCCCATTCACGCATTTTTCCTGTTTGAATTAGACCATTACGTATATCTGTCAGCGTTCGTATACTGGCACTAATTGGCATCACCAACATCGAAAATGATAACCTAACGGTTTCCGCGTTATAATCTATTGCTCCCTGAATGAGATTGGGATCATATACAATCTCAAATAAACGATTTTCAAAAAAAGCGTCTGCTTCATTAAGAATATTAAGCCACTCGTTCCGCCGCTGTATATCATTGCGTACATTTTCGCCAATATTGCCGCTGTTAATTACAGTAGAAATAATAGAGGCATTTCTTGCAGCTTCAAGCAGAGAAGAATCAAATGACTCGGCTTGATAAAAATAAGTAAGAGCTTCAACAATCGTTCCATTCCGCCGTGCCGTAATAGCGCGGGCTAGATCGGTTTGTGCCTCGACACGGTTTTCCGTTGCCGCTTGAGTAAGCTCGGTTCTTGTCCGTCCGGTAGACTGCACACCTAACTTTTGCAGCAGTTCTAAAGAAGCCCTTCGTATACCAATAAGGTTGTCCAGCTCAGCAATTGTAACAGTTTCGGAAAATGAGGCTGCAGTTATTTTATCGGCATTGCTGGTTATCTGTATTTGAAGGGCATATCCGGTGGCAGTTCTGGTTATATTGCCAATCATTAAATAATCAGTAGGTATCAAATGCCCTAAATCCATTCCTGCTTCCGCATTATCAGAATAGTAACCTGAAAGAAGCTCGTTATATTGGCTTTCAAGTGTTACCCGATCCAACACTCTTATGGCAGAATAAGTTTCAAAGTTGCTGACAAACTCCCCCCTCGCTATTTCAGGGAGATACTGCTGGCTTTCCGCAAGACCGACTGCTCTGAGCGGCAGAATGGCTATGCTTTTTCCGCCGCCTCCGTCCCCTATCCAGAATATTTGAGCGGATTGCTGTTCAATTGTTGAATCAGTTGAATTATCCCCGGATTCAGGCGTACTTGCCGTACTTGCAAGACCAATTAATGTAAAAAAAATCGTAATAATTAAAAAAGTAATACATGATATTGGTTTTCCTGCCATGAAAAACACTCCCATTAATAACTATTATATAAATGCTTATAGCATTGTTTTTATAATATCATATCTTTTAACACAGTGTCAAGAAGAAATATATAGGCTAAAAACACATATTATATGGAAAATAATCAAAATCAATTTGGTTTTGTACTAGGAGATAAAAAGAATTGAATATTCAGGAACTATTCATATTCAATTTAAAAGCTTACCGCAAACTATACGGAATCTCTCAAACCCAATTAGCAGATTTATGCGATTCTTCGACAGGATACATAGGAGAGATTGAGTGCGGTAAAAGGTTCCCCTCCGTAGCAATGATTGAGCGGATCGCGCAAGCTTTGAAAATTGAATCGTGGCACCTATTTAAAAATGAACCTATAAATTCTGCTGTCTCTAAAAAAACTGCAAGGTTGTCACCTACACAGAAAGATGAAATTCTAAAAACTGCAAATTTATCTCTTTTTAAAATTCTGGAAAATTATTAATTTCCCCATCATCTCTCTCTCAACAATTCCTTTAATTCCTTAATTTCGCTTATTATCCGGCCTCTCGGCATTTTTTGGAAACGGGCGGGGATCATTTCTTTGGAGGTGCACTCAAGAACTGCGACAAGATTTTGAAGTTCAACATCATAGGGGTAGGCGGCCGGCATAAAATCGCTCATCGCTTCTTCCATGTCTTCGCGTTTTATAAATACGCGGTCATCAATGGCGGCAAGATGCTCCGCGCGGATTAAAACGGCTTCCAGATCGGCACCTGAATATTCATGATCGAATTTTTTAAATAAATCAGTGATCGAAAAATTGCGGATATCAAGTTTAAGTTTTCTGACAAGCGTTTTAAAAAGTTCTTCTCTGTCTTTTTTTGTTTCAGGATAAAAAAGCGCAAGGTGTTCTTCGGCGCGTCCCTGGCGTTTAAGGTCGATCGGAATTAAATCCGGGCGGCAAGTAATTAAAAACCAGATAATTTTTCCGCGGTACTCGGTGTTTCCCATAAAGCTCGCGATTTGCGCGAACACACGGTTACTGGTGCCGGAGTCGCCTTCCTGATTGCGGTCGCCGAGGAACGCGTCTGCTTCGTCAATCATCACGCCGACGGGAGCCATTGCGACTAAAATATTTAAAACTTTTTCAAGGTTCGATTCTGTCTCGCCCTGCCACTTTGTGCGGAAGTTGCGGAACTTGACCATCGGGATTCCAATTTCTCCGGCGAACGCGCTTACCATAAAACTTTTTCCTGTTCCTACAGGACCCGCGATAAGATACCCCATTGGAAGCACATCAGGCCGCCCCTTCTTAATAACTTTCGCGGCGTTTTTAAACCGCTTTTTAACAAAGTCATGCCCTGATACATGCGAGAGATCATACGATGTTTCCATAAACTCAAGAAGCCCGCGGGCTTCGTTTTCGATTATTTCTTTTTTCTTGAGCCTCATAAAATCAAGCGTTAAAGGCTCGTCTTTTTCGTAGCTTTCATGCGCGAGACGGTTTAAATTCATCAGGTTTAATCCCGATGTGATCGCCGCGAGTTTTTCGCATGTTAATCCCCGGTCAAGAAGAAGTTTTCCTTCAGTCTCTTTAGAGCGTAAAAAATTCTCCCTTATTTTATTATCAGGAAACGGAACATTGATCTTAACAGTCGCAGGAGATCCTGTTATGCGCGGCGATATATCTGAAAGATTTTCAGTTAAAAGAATAATTGATATATCGCTTCTTATAAATTTAGGATCCCTCGCCCAGCGGTTAAACGTTACAATGCAATAACGGTCGGTATCTGAAAGACGGATCAAATCGCCTATGGGAATAATTGTTTCGGCGTAATCTATTATCAGCACCTTGCGGCATTTAACGCTCTGGGACAGAAAATATTTTTCAAGATACGGAAAACATTTCTCAGGCACTGTAGAAACAAAATCGCTCATGTCTACATCGGCATTCGGCGCGAACTGCGGAGCGCCGGATAGATAATCCTTTTCCATCTGCGGCTCGCAAAAAGTAACACCGCTTGAGAAATCATAGTAGGCGATTATATCTCTGTTGCCGAAAATAATTTCGGAAATATAATCCTGCACTCTTGTAAAAATAAATTCCCCTTCCTTTCTTTCATGCGGAAGAAAATCTCCTATATTACCGTGCAGTATGTAAAGATTGGCGGTCTTTGAACCGTACTTGGTCGCAAGCTCCTGCGCCCAAACAGGCAGAATCTTTATATATTGATTACTTCTGTAAATATATTGATCTGACATTTCCCCTCCCGAAAATATCTTCTATTTTTTCTTTGCAGGTTTTATTCTGCTTAACTCCCTTACCGTGTTAATCAATTCCTTGTCCTTCGCGATTTCATTAATAGGAGCGGGCAGCCTGTAGGTCCAGTTAAAATCACTTAACGTACCGGGAACATTGACTCTTTCATCATCAGGATTATCCGAATACCATTTATTGGAAAGATGAAGCAGATCCTGTATCTGGAAAACGCGGATGCGTGAACGCGCGGACGCGGTTTTAGAAAGAATTGTTTTAGCTGTTCCGGGGTTGTAAATCTTCGGCAGCGAAGGAACGCCGATAAAACCGGAAAATTGCCCCTGATCCGCTTCCCTCTCCCACCACTGCCTGACAGTTGAACTGTCATGAACCGCGGGAGTACAAACGCTTAAATGGGGATAATTCTCAAAAGGTATATACGGCTGCCCTTCATTACCCCATTCACGAAACCATCGCGTTACGCGCAAACCAAAGATTTTTAGTTTAGAAAGAACTCTTGGAACACATTCAGGCACCGCGCCCAGATCTTCGGCGCACGGCAGCATACTCGAAGATTCCACAAGCAGGGAAAGAAGTTTTCTTCCCTGTACCGCCCAGTGTTTTTCCGATTTTATCCTGCGTTTTTCAAGCACGGCTTCAAGGGAATTTTTTTCATCATTGGAAAGACTTTTATAGGCCGTGGTATTCCTTATGTACCATATGGGAGAAAATCTGCCTTTTTCATACTCAAGGAACGCCCTGTCCTTCCATTTTGAAAGTAAATAATTACGAGCGGCGGGATGCAGCCCCAAAACGTCAATATCCTTTTCTCCCTTTATTGATTTTTTAAACAGCCACAATTCTTCGCTATTTACACGGACAAGCGCCTTAGAAAAAATTTTATCGCAGGCCGCGTTAAACTCTTCCTCGGAAAAACTGCCGCCCCAGCCGCCGCGTAACGCATCATGAATTTCGTTTGTCGGAATGTGGGGCTGAGATATCCATTTAATCCTGCTCTTGTCAAAACCGAGTTTTCTAAAATCGCCTGATGTAACAGGCAAATACGGTACAAAACGCCCGAGGGCCGATGAGTAATCTCTGTGCGAACTTGCCCATATCCTGAAAAATCCAAGCACATGATCGATTCTGTAAGCGTTATAATATTTTGCCGCGACAGACAGCCTGTTCCGCCACCACGCGTAATTGTCTTTTTCCTGAGCATCCCAGTTATAAATCGGAAATCCCCAATTCTGGCCGTCAGGGCTGTACATATCCGGAGGTGCGCCGGCGGAAAGTTCCTGTGTAAATATATCGGGATGTGCCCAAACATCGCAGCTGTCTTCGTTCATCAGGATGGGAAGATCACCTTCAAGAAGAATTCCCATCTCGGAAATTTTTTGAGCTGCCGCTTGAAATTGCGCATCGAGCGACTGCTGAAGCCACACCCAGAAAAAATGTTCATCGCGCAGNGTCTTATCATTCCAGAGATTCTCTATATCGGCAGGCGTCACATTTTTATATTCCGGCCAATCCTTCCACGATTTTTCTCNGTTTAATTCCTTAAGCCTTCTGTATACAGCGTANTCCTTAACCCACACATTCTTATTTATCCAGTCCGAAAGANCGGCGCTCTTCCCGATTTCCGCCTTGTTCGCGTTNTAAATCGTACGGCAAATTTCCATCTTTTCNTTGAGAATCAAATAATGAGAGAAACGTTTATTGCCGTCAAAGGTTTCCTTCATCTTTTTTAACTGCTTTTTAACAAGATCAGCCGATGTTTTATATTCCGCGAGTTCCTCAATCTTCAGATAAAGCGGATGCAGACCGAAGGCAGTCAAACTCGAATAAGGGGAGCTTTCATAACCGGTATCATTAACCGGCAAGATTTGGATTAGATTGAGCTTCATCTTTTTGCACAGAACGGCAAAATCGGCTAAATCGGAGAATTCCCCGACTCCGAATCCGTTTTTGGTACGCAAGGCTCCTACCGGAACCGCCGCGCCAAGCAATCGTTTTCCTGCCGCACCAGCCGGATGCGCCGCATCTGCCGGATGTGATGCTTGTTTATCCATACCCGCCTCCCTGTATAAATTTGATTAAATTTGATTATAACGATTATGGATAAAATGGTAAATATGCCGGAAAAAAACATTTTTGATATACCGGCATGGATGTGAAACGGACGGTTTTTTTATTTCCAAACAACAGAAACTGATATATAATAAAAGTAATTAACGAGCTGATCCTAATACCCTAAGTTTCAGGAGAGCCGAAAAAATTAAAGGAGCAAATCATGAAATCATCCCGGTATTTTTTTACATCGGAGTCCGTGGGAGAAGGACATCCTGACAAATTGTGCGATCAGGTTTCAGACGCGATTCTGGATGCCTGTTTAAAAGATGATCCGCACAGCCGGGTTGCATGCGAAACATTCGCGTCTACTTCGCTCGTATTAATCGGCGGAGAAATCACTACCAACACATTTATTGATTTTCACCATCTTGTTCGCGATATAGCGAGGGACATCGGTTACACCGATCCTTCATTCGGGCTTGACTGCAATTCGATGGCTGTCCTTGATATGATTCACAATCAGTCACCCGATATTTCCCAGGGCGTTTCCGGCGAGGGGCTTAAAAAGTTTAAAGGCCAGCAGGGAGCAGGCGATCAGGGGATGATGTTCGGGTTTGCGTGTAACGAAACAAAGGAACTTATGCCGATGCCTATCATGCTTGCGCATAAGATATTATTAAATGCTTCAAAACTGCGTAAAAACGGAACCATTAAATGGCTGCGCCCCGACTCAAAAAGCCAGGTAACAATTGAGTACGAAGGATTCAAACCCGTCCGCATTGACACGGTTGTTGTCTCGCATCAGCATGATCCTTCAGCGACTTACAAAGAAATTGAATCAACCATCATTGACAGTATAATCAAACCTGTTCTTGAACCGACAGGGCTTTTAGACAATAAGACAAAATATTTTATAAATCCCACAGGCCGCTTTGTAGTAGGCGGTCCGTTCGGAGACACCGGTCTTACAGGCAGAAAGATCATCGTTGACACATACGGCGGCATGGGACGCCACGGCGGCGGCGCTTTTTCCGGTAAAGATCCGACAAAGGTTGACCGTTCCGCGGCATACGCGGCGCGTTATGTGGCGAAAAACATTGTCGCAGCGAAACTTGCCGATCGATGCGAGATACAGCTTGCCTACGCGATTGGAGTCCCCTTCCCTGTTTCCGTTATGGTAGATACTTTCGGCACCGCGAAAACCGATGAAATAAAAATATCAAAAGCCGTAGAAACTGTGTTCGATCTCAGCCCCGCGGGAATTATTAAAACGCTTGATCTGCGCCGCCCGATTTATTTAAAGACCGCGTCATACGGGCACTTCGGCCGCTCCGAGTTCCCCTGGGAAAAAACAGATAAAACAGAAGATCTTAAAAAAGCGGTTGGTTAAGTTTTCGCCGCGAAGTTATCATCGTAAACAAAGTTATCTTCGCAAACGAAGTCATCTTCGCAGCGAAGTTATCTTCGCAATCGAAGTTATATATAGGTTAAGCTTGTAAGGTCATGCCTTCTTTTGCCATTGTGAAGTTTACAGGGCTGTTCACGAAACTTTTTTCAATTTGCTCAAGAAGGGTGTCTGTGTGCGTAGGTTCGTGGTGAAAAAGAACAAGCCTTTTCGCGTTTGAATCGGCGGCTGTTTTAAAAGCGTGATCCATCGGTGAATGTCCCCAGTTTTTAAATTTTTTATATTCATCGCTTGTATACTGAGAGTCATGTATCAGAATATCCGCGTCTTTAACAAACTGGGTGATTTTATCATTCTCGCTTGAAGCCTTTAGCTCGCCTTCCTTGTGTTTATCTTTATCGAAAAGCGCGTCTGAAGGAGATGTTTTATACGTATTGTGAAATGGTTCATGATCATATATAGTCGCGATTGATTTACCCTGATAGTTAAACCTGTAACCGAGACACGAATACGGATGATTTAAGAATTTACTGTTTACAGTTAATCCGCGGCCGAGATCCAAAGTGGTTTCTTCGATTTGAAGATATTCAATTTTCGCGGCTAATTCATCGACCCTGACAGGCCAATATTGGCTTGAAAACGGAGTTTCAAGCACGCTTTTAAGATTATCATGTCCCGGAGTCTGAGGTCCAATTATACGCAACTCCGTTCCCGGCGCGTAAAGCGGGCTAAAAATGGGAAAACCGATTATATGATCCCAATGAGTGTGCGTAAGAAAGATGTCTGTTTTGATATTTCCGTACTTCGCGTGGTCGTTTTCCATTAACCAAATGCCTAAAGTACGAATTCCTGTGCCGAGATCGACTATAACAAGGCGTTCGTCAGCCCGAATTTCGAGACATGATGTGTTTCCACCGTATATTACAGTATCTTGACCGGCACACGGCATGGAACCGCGTACTCCCCAGAAACGCACAGACAGCATATTTTGATTATATTACAAAATTAATGAATATTCAATAACATAATTACGGGCGGGTTTGAGTCCCTGCCTGTAATCCGGAAAGCGGCCTTGAAGTCGCTTCGGCGGAAAATTCTCCGATATTATCTTGCGCATCTCCCGTTACGCGCTCATAAGCCGCAACCTTGAAGTAATAAAGGGTTCCGTTCTGCAATCCTTCGACCATAAAGCTGTTAACATACCCGGCGTCAACAGGAGACGGCCCGCAGACAGCGCCTTCGCCGAAGAGATCTCCGCGTACAGAACTGTAGTAGACAAGATACCCCGATGTATTGTTCGGGCTGTGCCTCCATCTGAGCTGAACGCCGCCGTCAACAGCTATTGCGGTAAGGTTTTGCGGAGGGAGCGGTGCTAAAGAAGGCAGAAAAACAATTTGAAACTGTTCAAGATAGGGGCTTACTTCCCCGTCCGCGGACGGATAAAAATCTGCCGCGATTTGCACATAACGTCCGCGGATGCCTGTTATATCAGCTCCCGGCGTAAAACTTGTCCACCTGACATTGTTTATCAAATATGGATTTTCACAAGCGCGGATAAAAAAGACNGCCTGAGAATCATCAGAAAAAAGAAAATTGCCGTTATTGCGGAATTCATTTACGNCGGAATTTCTTAAAACGCCGGTTCTGCCGCCTGTGACATTAACGCGTACCATATTANCNGCNGAACCAAGATCGATAGGCCTTGTTTCCATACGGCCTCCCGAAGGATATCTCTGGAACGAAACGCGGTTTGCGAACATACTGTGGATTTTAAACTCGTCAATAAGACCTGTAAAATTCTCGCCGAGTAAAAAACTGCCCCGCGCGGGGATGGGCGTATATACTTCGCCGCTCTCGCGCCCTGAGCGTGTCGCGTAACAAATCGCTTCGCTTACGCCGTCTACAAGATATTCAATCATTCCCGTAACAGCGTCAAAACGCAAAAGATGATGGCTCCAAACCCGCGGCACTACAGGAACATTGCCCGAAAATTCGATATTGATATGAGATGAACCGTTAGTTGAAGTAAAGAAATCGGTGAATGACCATTGCAGCCTGTTTCTTGATACATAACATTGTATATTTCTGATCCCGGAAAACCAAGATACAATTCTTTCGCCGTTTTCCATATTCAGGGGAAACAGCCAAAACTCGATTGTGAAATCCCCGATTCTGTTTCCGGCGGAAAATAGCGCGTTACGGCTTTGCGGCTCAATGCTGACAACCGCGTCCGAAGCTCCGAATAAAACAGCCCCCGCGCCCGATCTTGCGCGGCTTCGATCCACGGCTTCTATGCCGCTATGTGCGGTAACACGGTAATTTCCGGCGCTGTCCCTGTAAAGCCCGGGCTGCCTTTCATCAAATGAAATTGCCAAATCCGCCGAGCCTTCATTCAAGTTGATATAATTACCTGACACTCCCGATGGAGCCGAATATCCGTAAAGGCGGTTCGCAGCGGATGAAAGAACTAAAACAGGATAAGGCCGCACAGAGGCGGCTTCCGTTATGTTATTTCTTGTTTCTGCGGTACGCCATGTTGATTCACCGCCGAAAGAGACCGTACTTTCGCCTATGGCAAAGATACTACCGCATGCAATCAGGAAGATGTATACTATGTGTATGAACAAAAATCGTTTTTTCATGGTTTTATCCTTCATTATCGGCATAATACGATATGGATAATCAAATTAATCANGAAAAAATCAGGGAAAACCTAAAAAAGACAGTCTCAGCGGCATCTTCCGAGCCGGGCGTCTATATAATGAAGGATGCNGACGGGGAAATTATCTATGTNGGCAAGGCNAAATCTTTAAAAAACAGATTGAAATCATATTTCTCCGGTGAAAAAGATATAAAGACATCNACTTTGATGCGCCGCGTATGCAATATAGAAACCATAATCGTATCGACAGAGTATGACGCGCTTTTATTAGAAAACACGCTGATCAAGCAACATTCTCCAAAATACAACATCAATCTGAAAGACGGAAAATCATATCCTGTTATCAGNATAACCCGCGAGGATTTTCCGCGCATCTTCAGAACCCGGCGGATCATTCAGGACGGGAGCNNTTATTACGGNCCGTTCCCGAANGTGCAGGGCGTGAATATTATGCTTGAATTAATCGACAAACTTTTTCCGCTGCGCAAATGTAAAAAAATAAAGAAGAACGGCCCCTGCATGTATTATCACATCGGACGCTGCATGGCTCCGTGCCGCGGAAAAATCAGCATTGATGAATACGGCGCTCATGTAAGCCGCGTACAAAAATTGCTCTCAGGAGAGACAGAATCCCTGATAATCGATTTGACGGCTCAAATGCATACCGCGGCAAGGGATCTTCAGTATGAGAAGGCAGCGCAGTTTAGAAATACGATAAAAGCGATAGAAAACCTGACAGGCGGGGACAGCTCGGTGGAAGANCTAAACCCCGAAGACAGGGATTACATCGCNTGGGCAGCCGAAGGCGTNCTCGCGACTTTTACGGTTTTTTCCATGCGCGGCGGCAAGATGACAGGCCGCGATCTTTTCCGNACCCGTTCCGCCGCTGACGAATGGGACTCGGTAGAGATGTTTATCACATCGTACTACGATTCTTCAAGGCCGCCTCCTTTAAAAATTTTCATCCAGAAAATTTCAAACACCGAACCGCCTCCGGGCATCACTGTGAGGAGCTTAGATCTCCTGTGCGGCTGGTTCAAAGAAAAATTTAATTATGATCCGCAATTGCAAATCCCTGCCGAGAAACATCATGAGGCGATTCTCGCGATGGCGGCGCAGAACGCGCTTGAGGATCTGCGTAAGCGTCTTAAAGAAAGAGGCGCGGGACCTGCGTTAGATGAAATGATGCGCGTATTGAATCTTGAAACAAGACCTGAGAGAATCGAAGGGTTTGACATTGCGCAGCTTGACGGTAAGCATCCTGTCGCTTCGTTAATCTCGTTTAAAAACGGAATCCCCGACAGAAGAAATTACAGGTATTTTAAGCTGCGCACAGTAATCGGAATTGTCGACGATTACGCGTCCATGAGAGAAGCCGTAAGAAGGCGCTATTCACGGCAGATTCGCGAAGGAAAGGATCTTCCCGATCTGATACTGATAGACGGAGGCATTGGGCAGGTGAACGCGGCGAAGGGAGTGTTAGACGATCTGGGAATTGACTGCGGTATTGCCGGTCTTGCTAAGCGCGATGAGGAGCTGTGGCTTCCTGAAGCAAAAGAGCCTTTAAAACTTTCAAGGCAGTCAGAAGCGCTTAAAGTTTTGCAGTATGTCCGCGATGAGTGCCATAGGTTCGCGACAGGCTTAAACCAAAAACTGCGTTCCAAAGATCTGTTCTTTCCTGTTTTGGAATCAGTGGAAGGTATCGGAGAAAGAAGAGCGGCGGCGATCATGAAAGCGTATGAATCTCTTGAAAATATAGCCGCATCCGATCCGAAGGAAATGGCTGAACGCTGCCGTTTAAGCGAAGATGCCGCCCGCGCTGTACGCGCTGTCGCGAAATTAACGATCGAAGAGCGAAGCCGTTTATTATAAAAATTTTAATTTTTTAGGAAATGTTCAACTAAAAATTTGATTCCAAGTAAAACGAGAATAATGCCGCCTGCCAGCTCAGCTTTTGATTTATATTTGATTCCGAAAATATTACCGATTTTTACGCCGAAAACAGATATAATAAATGTTATAACCCCGGTCAGAAGCGCCGCGGCAAGGATATTAACCTTGTAAAACGCGTATGTTACTCCCACTGCGAGAGCGTCAATGCTTGTGGCGACGGCGAGAACCAGCATTTTAGTAAATTTAAACGCGTTTTCATCTGATTTATTTTCACCGGCATCTTTATCAAAACTGTCTTTTATCATTTTTCCGCCGATAAAACACAGTAAAATGAAAGCGATCCAATGTTCAAATTTGTCAACCATACCGGCAAAATAAAAACCGGCGAAAAATCCAACTGCCGGCATGAGCGCCTGAAAAAAACCAAAATATATTCCGGGAATTAAAAGTTCTGACGTTTTTGGTTTACTGACAGATAAACCTAATGTAATTGAGACGGCAAACGCGTCCATGGAAAGTCCGACCGCAATTAAAATAATTTCTATTAAACTCACGCAAGTATCCTTTCCATTTCTTCCACAACTGAATCCGGCGTAGACGCGCCCGCGCTGATGCCTACAGTTTTATAATTAAAAAATTCCCGCGGTATTTCCGACGCGCTCTCGGCTGACACGCA
>WQRT01000015.1 GCA_009786625.1 Treponema sp. | reverse complement strand
TCAAATGAAAATAGTTCAGCAATTGTTTCACCGTCATCGCCGGTGCCGCCTGTAATCGGCAGAATAGCCAGCCGCGGCCTATTCTGCTGTGAATAAGCTGANATAATAATGCAAATTAAAAACAGAAAAATTAATAANTTTTTAAACATAGTCTCTCCCTTTTTTAAAAGGTTTTTTATTATAACCGCTTTTTATAGTAGAATTTNNTCCAAACCTATGTATATANCCAAATTCTCAAATTGTCAAGTCAATAGAGAATCTTGCCGGANATGGCATTATATAATCAAAACGCGCGAAATTAAGTAAAAATATATTATAAGATGATGATAGNNCNTNGANTAATCAGCTTGTACTTCCCTTTTTAAAACTCTCCTTACCTCTCCCGGTCCTGCAAGCATCTGCGCGAATAACTCTTCCACCCTATCACCTAAACCAACTTCGTATAAGTCCACTGCGAAATAAAGCGGGTTTGATAAAATCGGTTTAAGCTGATTGTGGAAATTTCCTTTCTGTCCTAGAGTGATGCCGGAAAGATAGGAAATCAATGTTTCATATTGAGGATCGGGGCTTACTTCAAATTTATTACCTTGATCGTCAACACCCAGAAGGTAGCGGATCCATCCGGCGAAAACCAGAGTGTGCAGTTTTAAATCCGCGAAATTTTTCCCGGATGCTTTGTACGCTTTTAAAGTTTCGCCGAAGCGGATCGGAATTTTCAACGAAGTATCCATCGCGATTCTCTGCGGAGCGTCAGGCATGAAAGGATTTGGAAGGCGCACTTTTATTACCTTGCTGATAAAGTCCATAGGTTTGATAATGCCGGGATCAACCACAACGGGCATTCCTTCGCGGTAACCGATACCTTCGATAAGTTTGACCAAATCCGCGTCTTTCATCTCTTCGCTGATCCGGGTGTAACCCAGAAGGCATCCGAAGACGGCAAGGCTCGTATGTAAAGGATTAAGACAGGTGCAGACCTTCATCTTTTCCACCCTGTCAACAGTTTCCCTGTTAGTAAATAATACTCCTGCCTTCTCCAGCGCAGGTCTGCCGTTTGGGAATAAATCTTCTATAATAAGATATTGGGTCTCTTCGGCGTTTACAAAAGGCGCGGCGTAGGTGTTCTTACTTGTGATAAATCCCTGCATATCCTCAAGACCTTTAGAGACAAGCATTTCGCGGACGCTGTCATCCGGGCGCGGCGTAATTTTATCGATCATCGACCACGGGAAAGAGAGCTTATTTTTATCGCGGATATAATCAAGGAATTTTACATCGCACACGCCGTTTTCCGTCCATCCTTTCGCGACAGATTCCATCGCGGCAAAAAGAACATCGCCGTTATGCGAACAATTGTCCATGCTGACCATCGCAAGCGGCAGAGCGCCCTTTGTAAAACGTTCGTACAGTAAAGCCGCGATCCGCCCGAGATAGCTTTTAGGCGAAGACGGCCCTGATTTTAAATCCTGCGCCGCATCGGGAAGAATTTCTCCGCCGCGGCCTATAAGGCTGTAACCCTTCTCCGTTATGGTGAAACTTGCCATCTGCAAAGAGGGGGACGCAAAAACTTTTTTTACCGCATCGAAATCATTATCCATTCTGTGCGCGGACGCGATGGAAGAGATAATCTGCATATCAGTGCCGCCGTCGGATTTCAGCGTAACAGAGAGAGTCAGGTTATCAAATGCGGTAAAACCCTTATCGATTATTTCACCGTCGTAACCTTCCGCGACAATGATACCTGTTTTTTCGATCCCTTCTTCGAGCAGCCGCTGCATCAACGCGGCAGGAAAAGCGCGGAAAATATTCCCGGCTCCAAAATGCACCCACTTCGGAGATGCCTTTGTCGCGGCGATCATCGCATCGCGGTTAAATCCGGGAAGAGCAATATCCGCTTTTTTCCAAAAATCTCTATTCTTTAACGATTCGGCGTTTAATTTCATGAGGGGTCTCCTGTGGTTATATTATAGCGGGTTTAATGCGTGTGGGATAGGGTAATGGTAATAAATGAATTTACACAATGGAAGCGGACAGCAGACTGGTTTGGTAAAACTTCGGAAGAACCTGCTACGGAGCCCCATTGCTGGGTCTCCTCCGCAGAGAATTCCGAAAAATGTTTTACCAGACCAGTCTGCTGTCCGCTTCCTGTGAGTAAGTTCTTTATTATTGGATTGGATTGAATTATATCATTATCACAGAACATGGCGGGATGTTAGTAAATATTATACCAAATTTGTTCGTGGTTAAAAAATACTCCGTGCCTCCGCAAACTCCGCGCCTCCGTGTGGAATTCTCCCAGTTAGTGTGGTTCGCGGCTAATTCTTCTTGTTCGTGTTGGTTAGTGATAAAAAAAAGGAGCGGGGGTTCCACTCCTTTGTAAAATCAATTTTTAGCCATTTCCATCAGTTACTGGTTACTGTAAATGATCCTAACAATGCTCCCGCCGCTGTATATTCTAGTTCTCCATATAATCTGTACACTAAAAAAGATGATGGATCATCATCATAATAAATTACAAACGCACATTCCTCGTCATAACTGCCTTTAGCATTCCAGTATACTGAAATAAAATCATATGTATTAACAGATAATGTATAACTATTATATGTCTCACCCGCTGGAATTGTCAGGTTTGGCGTCTGATTTACATGATTCTTTTGAATCCTCAAAGATGCACCGTTCCAGCCGTCACCATAACCGTCAGCCAAATCAATTACTAAAACCCTTGTGCTGCCGCCTCCGGGATTACCGCCCCCCCCGGGATTTTCGCCTCCGGGACTTTCTTGAGCGGTGGGGCCGCTAAATGGATTGTAAGGTAAATCTGTACCATTCATTGTCCAGGACATGCTTGGCGATTCTTCGAGTGAACAGTTTGTGAACATCGCTGCGGTTAGGATTAATCCAAAAATTAAATAGATTTTATACCTTTTCATTTTATTCTCCTGTTAGAATCTTAAAAGGATTCCGGCTCTTAAGATTCCGGTAATTGTTGTAAAGTCCATATCGGCTCTTACATTGTAAGAAACTTTAAAAAATTCACTCAATATAAAGCCTACTCCAAAATCCAGCGCCGGCAGGAATCCTGTTAATTCACTTCCGTCTGCGTTGAATGTATAACTGGATATCAGGAATCCCATCCCGCCTGACAGCGTCAGGCCGAGAGAACCGATTGGGAAGAAGAGGCCTACGCCGGCGTACGGGAAGAATGAAATATATTCATACTCGTCGCTCTCATAATTTTTAAGTTTATCATGTGATGAAATAAGTCCGATATCCACACCTGCGTCAATATATAAAGGCCCGCCGAGTGAGAATGTAGCGTTCGCTCCAATCGTGATTAAAGGAGTGTGGAACGTTGATCCGAAATTTACACCGAATGAACTCATTTCAGAGTTATTTGTATGAGAAGCGAAAGATGATGATGACGCGGATGACGGTCTGCTTGCTGTACCGCCGCCTGTTGACCATGTGGCGTGAACCGTGTAATTCCCAGAGACAGCAGAGTTGTAACCTCTTACCCGGAAGTAGTAAATCTGATTCGCGGATACCTGAATTTGAATTCTAGCGTTGAGTCCTGAGCCGCCGTCATCGTTTGTCGCTATTTGAGACATGCTTGAATTGAAAGCATGCATATATGTGTCGATACTGCTGGTTGTATACACGGTAAGCGTACCGCTTTCGGTTGGTCTTACCACATAATCAGCGCCGGTGCCGCGGTTAATTGATCCTGAAAGCGACGAACCTATCCGTAATTCGGGATATCCTGAAGGAACCGCCGGCTGGGCTGCCGGGGCGACGGAGGCTGTCTGTCCTGTGGGAGTAAACTGCGATGTAATGGTGTAATTTCTACCCGCTTGAGANGTGTTATAACCGGTTACATAAAAGTAATAAATTTGATTCGCGACNACATCATGTTCAATTCTTGAACAGGTGTTTCCGCCGCCGATATCGTCATTGTAGCGTATCTGCCTCATATCGGAACCTAATAGCCGCATCCATGTGTCTACATTGGAACCCGATGTTTGAACCACAAGCCTTCCGTTCTGAGTCGGCCTGACCGCGTAGGCGCGTCCGCCTTCATTCTGTACGCCGGTAATTGTGTCGCTGCGGGAACCGTTAACCTGCAATTCGATAAAACCTGCCGGAACCGCCGGTAAAGAGGCAGGAGCCGGTGTCACAGGCGCGGGAACCACGGGCGTTACAGGCGCAGGAACTACTGGCGTTACAGGCGTTACAGGCGTGGGTACAACCCCGGCTGCGACGAATTCAGGCCGTGTCTGCTGTACGCCGGTAAGCTCATTAGCCAATGAAAGCATCAGGGTAAGACCTTCGCTGATCTGTCCAAAAGGCTGCTGCGCGCCTTCGATTAGAATACCTGTTTCCGTATGTAATATCTGCGTGTAAAAATAATTCTGAGTCGAGATTCTTCTTACATTTCCCGATAAGACGTACTCGGCATTTATCGCGCGTCCAATCGCGCTAATATTTTCATTTTCAGTCTGCTCGGATCGTTGTATTGTCTGCTCATCTATCGCGCTCTGAATGGATGATGTTCTTGGAAGTACGACATATTGACCGGAGTTTGTTATATCGATTGCCAGGATCTGCGCGAGTATCTCGGCGTCTCTCCTGTTAATCTCGGCAGGAACAGAGAACGGCAGTACCGCGAGTGTCTGTTTATCGGAACGGACAAGCTCGGCGGCGATGCTTATACGGCGCGCCATTTCAGGAAGCAGCGAGATAACTTCTTCAATTTCTCCGTACCGCCTGTAGTCTCCGGCAACCTGCTGAAGGCTTTCTACATGAATTATCTGGATTAAAATTAAATTACGGTTGCCGAGGCTGCTTATATGCCCCGCGACTACATACTGGGCGTTCGCCTGCGCTCCGAGTCTTGCAATGGTATCAGAGTCTGTAAGACCTGTTGAAGACTGGAACCGCTGTTCGTGCCTAATCGCGTCAACGCTGCTGGTTCTCGGAATCGGTTCAAATACGCGNCTTACTTCGGTCTGCATCGCGAACAAGTCNGCGATTGTTTCCCCGTCNCCACCGTCAGAACCGGGTCTGCCGTCTGTAAACGGGAGTACAGCTAGACGCGGCTTCGGTCCGGCCGCGACAGGCGCGGTTGTAGACCCGCCCGCCGGAGGTCTGGGCGTAGTCACGCATGAAACTACCAGCACGGAAACCATCAATACCAGTATTAATAGAAGAAAAGATACAGGACTTTTTATCATTATTTCGCTCCTTTTGGAAACGGATTACATATTCCTCCGTAACAATATATATCAATCATTTAATTATTTCAATACAAACGCCGATATTTTGACATATTTTTACAANAAATATAATCCTGAGGAAAATAGTTAAGGGGTTCGGCCTTTTACTGCCTCCTGGCGGTNATATTGAATGGACCCGCGGCGCTGGGGTTGAATCCTCTCACTCTGAAATAATGAACGCTGTTTGCATTAACCCTTAACTCGATTTTGGCGTTCCTCCCCGATCCGCCGTCATCATTTACCGCGATTTCAGAGAAACTTGCGTTGTAAGCATGCATATATGTATCGGTAGTGCCTGTCGTCTCTACAATTAACGTACCGGCTGCGTTTGACCTTACTACATACCATGTTTCACCGCCGCGTATTAAACGCCCTGTCTGCGAGCCTCCGACGGCTAATTCAATATGAGAAATGTTCTGACCCATCATGCTCGCCATCAAAGTGAACGCGCCTGTGGTTGAAGCGCTGTAACCCCTTATTCTAAAAAGATATAACTCGTTAGCATTAACTCTGAGTTCAATTTTTGCGTTTGATCCGTTGCCGCCGTCATCGTTTGTCGCGATTTCTACATTGCTTGAATTGAATGCATGCATGAATGTATCGGTATTTCCGGTAGTTTCTACAACTAAAACACCGGCCGCGGTAGTCCTTACAGCGACGTTAAACACCGCATCGCGCGTGATATTACCGGTAGCCGGCGCTCCCAATTGCAGCTCCGTATACCCTGACGGAATTGCCGGTCCCGAAGATCTTGCAGGAGCAGGTGTTGCCGCCGCTGATGGTCTCGCCGGAGTTGCCGCTGGTGCAGGTGTTGCCGCTGGTGCAGCCGTTGCTGGCGCTGGCGCAGCCGGAGTTGGTGCAGCAGGAGCAGGTGTTGGTGCTGGCGCAGGTGCAGCCGGAGCGGCAGCCTGTTGAGTTGTTGCGGATCTGGCCGCAGGCGCGGACGCTTGCTGCACCGCCGGTCTTGATGCGGCCGCCGGGGGCGGACCCTGTGAAGGCGATTGATTTACGCCTGTTAAAGCGTTGCTAATCGGAAGCATTAAAGCAAGACCTTCCGTAACATCCCTGTAATTTTGATGGTTCCCCTGTAATAACGCCGCTGTTTCAACATTCAATATCTGTACTTTGAACATATTGCTTGATCCAAGACGGCTGACTTCGCCCGACAGGACAAGCTGCGCGTTAAACGCGTTCCCGATTCTGCGGACATCGGCGGCTTCCGTAATTCCTGATCGTTGTATCTGATGTTCCGTCATTACAGCATCAAGCTGGCTGGTTCTGGGCAGAACGCGGTAAATCCCCGAGTTGGTGATGTCTATGGATAAAAGCTGTGCGAGTATTTCCGCTTCGTTCTGACTCACCCCGCTCGCCCTGACAGCGAATGGTAAAACGGCGAGCCGCTGTAGATTACCGCGGTTTATCTGCGCCGACCTTGCGATGCGAGTTGCCATACCGGGAAGCATATCAATTATTTCTTCCGAGTTACTGTAGTGGCGGTAATCCCCCGCTATCTGTTCAAGAGTTTCAACATCAATAATAGAAATTGTAATCAGGTTCCGCGATCCTAGCCTGTTAACATGACCTGAAAGAACATATTGAGCGTTTGACTGCTGGCCGATCCTAGCCAATGTAGCGGCGTCTGTAAGGCCGGACGATTGAAAGTTATGTTCCACCCTTATCGCGTCCGCAGTGCTGGTTCTTGGAATGGGAGTAAAAACCCTGCGGAGATCCCTTTGAATCGCCATTAAATCCGCGAGAGTATTGCCTTCGTCATTACCGGTCCCGGTAATCGGGAGTATAGCAAGACGTCTTTGCTGCGTAAAAGCGGGAACCGCCATGCAGAGCAGAAGAAAAATAACAACGGCTTTCTTTAACATAAAATCCCCTTACAAACAAAACACCGTCAATATACTATATATACAGCCGTTTCTGTCTGTTGTCAAGGTTGTATTAAATACCGGATTCCTTGACTAACAGATAAGCGGATAATAAAATAATTAAAACGGAGGGGTATAATGCCTGAAAAAAGCGGGCGGATAACAGGAATTATTTTAAAACCTTTTTACGCCTTCAGAAAACGCTTTCCCCTTGCTTCATATATACTGAACAGGCTTTTTACGATGGCGGTGATGCTCTTCCTTCTCGGGCTGGCGGTTTTCGGATTGATGGCTCTCGCACCGGGTGATATCGTCGATCAAATTATGATGCAGCAGCTCTTCAGCGAAAATTCGGGAAGGGCCGGGCAGAACCTGCAATCGCTGACATCGGTACAGCTTGAACAGCGCCGCGCCGAACTCGGTTTGAATCAGCCTTTTTATATTCAGTACTTCAGATGGCTTAACCGCGTAGTTATCCATCATGATCTCGGCGTAAGCCTCATTTCCCGCGCACCTGTTTCATTTTTAATATCATCAAGAATAGTTAATTCTCTCATATTAAATTTGATCTCTCTTGTCTTTATAACGATTTTTTCCTTCGCGCTCGGAATTTATTTTTCCACAAAAGCGGGAACAAGAACCGATTACGCCGTTACGTTTTTCGCTCTTGTGCTGCACGCGTTTCCCGGTCTTTTACTTTTAATACTTTTACAGTTATTCGCTTCCGTGTCGGGGCTTTTTCCTGTTACAGCGTATCCGCCGTTTCCGTTTTCATCTTCTCCGGTGCGTTTTGTGTTTTCCTACGCGCATCATGTTTTTCTGCCGCTATTGTCGGCGTTCCTCGGCGGTATCGGCGGATCNCTGCGTATGATCCGCGCCACNATGCTCGATCAGCTCGGACAGCCGTATATCACTTCCCTCCGTTCGCGNGGCATCACAGAGATGCGCATTTACTTCGCCCACGCNTTCCGCAACACATTAAACCCGTATATCACAGGAAGCGCGAATTTGCTTGCGGGTCTTTTCTCAGGCTCTCTAATACTGGAAATTATTTTCGCGTATCCCGGCATCGGAAGACTGATGTATGAAGCCGTTATACAGCAGGACATAAACCTGGTCCTTGCGAACATAATGTTTATTTCGTTCCTTGTGCTGGCAGGAATGGCGTTAGCTGACATCGCTCTCGCGCTTGTAGATCCGCGCATCAGATATGGAAAAGAGTAAAAGGCATGAAAAAGTTTTTAAATTATGTTAAAACGCGTCCTGTAGCCCTTGTTTCGCTCTTCTGCCTCGCGCTCCTGTATCTGATGATGCTCTTCGCCGAATTTTTCGCGCCGTATTCACCTAACACATCCTTCGCGGATAAAAGTTATCATCCGCCTAACGCGCGTATTTACCGCGGGCTTCCGCACGCGCAGGAGTTTCGCGTAACGAATTCGGTGTCATGGACATACGCGCGGCTTCGCGATCATTATTCGCAGATAAAATTTTTCGCGAAAGGCGAATCGTACCTTCTTTGGGGCATAATCCCCTCTGACCGCCACTTTTTTACGACAGGAGAAGACGGATACCCCGTATTCCTGATGGGAGCGGACAATCTCGGAAGATGCCTTTATTCGCGGATCGTTTACGGCTCGCGCGTTTCGCTTACGATCGGTTTCGCCGCCACGCTTATATCACTCGCGCTTGCCGGCCTCGCGGGCGGGCTTTCAGGTTTCTTCGGCGGCCTTACAGACTGGTCGATAATGAGATCGGCGGAATTTTTAATGCTGATCCCGTCTCTTTACCTTATACTCTTTTTACGATCGCTTCTTGCGTCTAACATGGACCCCGGGCAATCCTACATGATGATCACGGTAATACTCTCGCTTGTCGGCTGGCCGGGATCCGCCCGCACAATACGCGGCATGGTTCACGCCATCAAGCGCGAGGAGTTTGTGTTAAACGCAAAACTTGAGATGATCCCCTCGGTAACGATTATATTCGGGCACATCATCCCGCAGATAGCCAGCCTTTTAATTGTAAGCGTCGCCTTAAGCATCCCGGGATTTATAATGACGGAAACGGTTCTGTCCTATCTGGGTCTTGGCATCACAGACCCCGCCGTAAGCTGGGGTTCTCTTATAAAGCGCGATTTGTCAACAATCGCGAACCTCCGCGCCTTCCCGTGGTTGTTAAGCCCGGTATGGTTCCTGTTAGGTGTAACTCTGGCGTTCAATTTTATAGGCGACGCGTTACGCGATTTTTTTGATCCGTATCACACAGTTTTTGCAAAAAGAAAGATAGGGGTTAGGAGACAGGGGTTAGAGGTTAGCAGCCGTAATCAGAAAACAAATGATATTCCCAACGCACAAACCGCGAATAATAGTACCTATCCCCTATTAGTAATAAACAATCTACACGTAGATTTCTCAGTTTTGCGCGGTAAGGAACTTATCACGGTTCAGGCGGTCAGGGGGCTTTCGTTTTCGCTTGATAAGGGCGAGGCTCTCGGCATTGTCGGCGAAAGCGGCTCCGGAAAAAGCGTCAGCACACTTGCAGTACCGGGGCTGCTTCCGAAAAACGCGGCCGTGAGCGGATCGATAAAATATGAAGGCAGAGAACTTACGGGGCTTGACGTAAAGGCGTTACGCGAATACCGCGGCAAAAAAATCGGGATGATTTTTCAAGAGCCGGGAAGATCGCACGACCCGCTTCAGAGCATGGGCAGCGTTTTTTATGAAACATTTAAAAACAGCGATAAAAACATCACAAAAGAAGAATCCGCGAAAAGAGCCGCGGCGCTGCTTGAAGAAACAGGGCTTGATAACGGAATGGAAAGGCTGATTAATTTTCCNCATCAATTTTCAGGCGGACAGCTACAGCGTATCGGAATCGCGCTCGCGCTCGCGCAGGGCTGCGAACTNTTAATTGCCGACGAGCCGACGACCGCTCTNGATCTTACGATCCAGAAGCAAATTGTGGAACTGCTTAAAACGCTGCGCCGCACCAGAAATATCTCGATAATATTTATAAGCCATGACATCGATCTTGTGGCGGAAATCTCCGACAGGATAATGGTAATGTACGGCGGCCTCGCGATGGAAAGCGGAAAATCCGAAGAAATAATCAACAACGCCCGCCACCCGTATACTCAGGCGCTTCTAGCCGCCTCTCCGCGTTTTGGGAGCCACTACACCAAAGAGCGCCTTGTTACGATCGCAGGTAAAGTCACAGATCCCGCGAATCCTGAACCCGGCTGCCCGTTCGCTCCAAGATGCTCCAAAGCGGCGCCTGAATGTATTAAGAAAGCGCCGGAACTGCGAACCGCGGATGAAAGGCAAATACGATGTTGCCTTAATTTTTAACCGCAAACCGCGTTAGATAAAAATTTATCAGCGGACAACATAAACCTTCGGCGGTTTTCCTTTATTACCTTTTTTAATTGTAACAATCACTTTGATCTATATCTTTTTTTCTTTTCACCGTATGTTTAATATTCATTACAGCCAGATTAATTTCGAAGGTTGTTTCTGTTTCTGAGATATTCATGGAATCACCTAAAATATCGGAAATGATTTCACCGCTTTTTTGCATTAAAGGTTTCTTCTCTTCTTTTGTTGTTTTTACAGCCAATTCCCGCACAGTTCTTGTTAAATCACGAATTTTCGCGAATGCTTCGATTATTATTAAAGTTGTTTTCGTTGCCTTCGGACTTTTAATTATTGTGGCTAACATATACAACCCTTTTTCAGTGAAAGCTTTTAATGGCGCATAGGAATGTTTCAGGGATTTGAACTGGTCGAAATTTTCGACCAGTTCCTTTTTCTCTTTATTATTAATTGTTATAATATAACCCTTAGGAAATTTATCCGGATTATTTTTTACCGCTTCATTTATTCGTTTTGTTTCGACTCCGTAGATTGAAGCAACATCAATATCCAGAATTACTTTTGTCTTACGAATTTCAATAATTTTTTTGTCAACGTCATTAATACTCAGTTTCATAATTTAATCTCCGTGATAATGCCAAGTCCAAAGTTTTTACAGGCTTTTATCCAACGGATAAAAATACCTTACTTCTGACATTTGGTACAAAAATGAAAAGATCACCTGCCGACACAAAAAAGTGTCATATATATATGGGCGCGGAAATGCTGTCCTGCTTGCGAATAATGTGAAAATTTTTGTTGAATTTCTTAGAATTATAGGTTAGAATTTAAGTTCTGGAGGTCATACATGAAAAAACTCATTCTTACACTTATTTTTATGGCGATTATTACGCCTATTTTTGCCCAAAATAGCTCTTCGGGGAATGCGCACACGTTTTATTACATAAACGTGCGGGTTGAAAAGATATATCCCAGCCATACAGGCTACATTGTTCTGTACCATACACAAACCGGTACCGCGCTGATAGGCCTTCCAAATCCGTGGTTCAGAGAAGCCGCCGGAATGGCGGAACTGATTCGTTTAGGGGCAGGTTCCGACTGGCCGTCCATGACAGTTTTCTATGTCGACGGCGAGTTTTCCTTTGTCAGACTGTATATACACAGGAATAGAGGGCACGAGTCATGGGGAAGTATACCAATGGGCTTTGACGTAAGCAGATATTTTGGTGATACATTTGAAATCCAGCACTGATGGAAATTGACGCCAGAGTTCAAAATCCGCTTGCAGAAGGCGTACCTGAAGAGCTTGTACAGTATATTAGAACAGGCACACAATTTATCATCGCGGGGCATAAAGAGCCTGACGGGGACTGTGTAGGGAGCCAGCTTGCCCTGCGCAGCGCTCTACGGCGTCTCGGGAAAATCGCCTTCGCCTGTTCATCGGGTCCGTACAAACGAACCGAGATAAGAAATTTCATTGATCAATATTCCGACATACCAAAACTTAATCCAAGCGAAGCCAGGGTAATTATTGTTGATTGTTCCGGCAAAGAGAGAACGGGGGATATTTCAAAATCGATTGATATGTACCCTTGCGCGATCATCGACCATCACAGTTCCGTCACTTTCCCTCCTTCCACGCCTGAAGAACCGGTTTACGCGGATTCGCAGATGCCATCCTGCACTCTATTAATATTTAAACTGATCTACGCGCTTGGTTTAAGACCGACAAAAAAAGAAGCTGTGCTGCTTTTCTTCGGCCTTTGCACAGATACGGGGTTTTTCCGTTTTCTGAATGAAAAAAACTGGGATGTGATGGAAATCGCCTCGCAGTTGATCCGCCTGGGAGCTAACCCCAAAAATACCTACAATACAATCAGCGGCGGAAAAAGCCTTAGCTCAAGAATTTTGCTGGGGCGGATTCTAGCGAGAACAGAGTCGCATTATGACGGCAAACTTCTTTTAAGCTGCGAAACACTGGAAGAATACATGACATTCGGCAGCGAGAACAGGGACTCCGACAATCTGAATCAGCTTCTCCTTTCTATCGAAGGCGTGGAGGCGATAATAATTATCCGCCAGGAGTGTGTAGAAAACTGTACTGTAAGTTTAAGATCTACCGATAAAATAAATGTATCGCAGATTGCCGCGCAATTTGGAGGCGGCGGCCATAAAAACGCTGCAGGCCTCACAATGAATGGAAGTCCTTCGTATGTAAAGCAAACAATGCTCGAATCGTTCCATAATTTTTTCGTTTATTAACTAAAAACATATCGAAATGAAAAATCAGTAAAAATCAGCCGTTTCCGCGCGATCTTCACATGACGCATTACCTTAAGTCCGATATCTGGAACCAGAGGTAAATAATGCGGATTGAAACATTAAACGAATTTTTTTCAGATTACACGGCCGGAATATTGCCGCGCCCCGATCTTGAGGGATTAATTTACAGTTATTTTTTTTACAATCAGGAAAAAACCTGTCTTAGCGGCTGGAAGCGCGACGAGTACGAAGATTATATATCATGGTTTTACCAGAGAATTTCCAGGGTTATTGACACATATAACGATATAGGCGCGTCCTTTGAAAGTTACATCAGCAAGTTCATGCTCATATCATCAAGGGAATTCCGTATGCGCATAACATCAAGAGCCATCACTGAACATTCCGCGTGGAACGCGAAGATTCAAGAGATGTACGCGTATGAAGAGCCGCCCGCGTATCATCTGAATAACGCTAAGCCTTCGGTAATTAAACAGATGACAATTGACGGAAAAGGAAGAAAAAACACTACGCGGATTCTTTCGTTAATACTTAAATGCTATTACTATATCTCCGATGATTTCGCGGATAAAATCGCGCAGAAAATAGGCATTGACCAAAAAGAGCTTTCACGGATGCTTGGAAAAATGCGGAAGATCAGGCAGAAAAGAGACGACAAGATTTACCGCTTAAGGGAAAGTATGTACTGCCAGTATTACAGGTGTATGGTTTATGAAAAAAAATTATCAATGATAAAAGAAAACATTACAGCCCGTGACATAATGAAAGACCGTCTTACAAGAGCAAGGCGCAGACTGGAAAGTATGCGCAGACGTATGGAAAAAGTGCGGAAGGAAGCGACAAACCAGCAGATCGCGGATGTTATCGGTATTTCAAAGGGTACGGTGGACGCAAATCTTTACAGGCTAAAAAACAAGTGGGAGGCTCTGTCAAAGAAGGCGGATTTAAATTAACACTTTTTACAATAAAGCGTTATCTGCAAATTCATCCGACATCGAATTTGAAAACCGCTTTTTCATGGTAGTCTTTCCCCGGAGCCGCTGTGCAGGACGGGAAACCTTTCTGATTCGGCGTATCGGGGTAATGCTGTGTTTCAAGGCAGAAACCTGAATGTTTACCATAAACGGAGCCGTGTTTTCCCGCCGCGTTTTTAAGAAAGTTCCCGGTATAAAACTGAACACCAGGCTGCGATGTAAAAACAGCCATTGAACGCCCGGTGTCTTCTTCGTGCACTTCGGCGCAGGGGCGCAGCTTGCCGCGTTCGCCGTCCACGGCAAAGCAGTGATCATATCCTCTGAACGGTTTTAAAAAAGAACCGCCCAAGAAAATTTTTCTTCGTTTTCTGAAATCAAAGATTGTCCCATCAACCGGGACGATATTTCCCGTGGGAATACCGGTCTTATCAACTTGAACATATGAAGAAGAGTAAAGAACAACATCATGATTCAGTATGTTTCCATTCCCTTCTCCGGCGAGGTTAAAGTAGGCGTGGTTGGTCAGGTTTATAGGACACGGTTTGTCAACCTTTGCCTGATAATCGCAGATCACTTCGTTGGATTTTGTAAGCCCGTAATTTACCACAGCTTTCATTTGCCCCGGGAAACCGCAGTCTCCGTCCGGGCTGTCAAGTTCAAACCGTACATAGACGCCTTCGTTTTCTTCGTATGCTTCCGATTTCCAGAGAAGCTTATCAAAACCGCGCGGCCCCGAATGAAGCGAGTTCACTCCGTCGTTTGCATTAAGAGCGTGTCTCATTCCCATAATTTCAAAAGACGCGTCTTTAATGCGGTTGGCAAAACGCCCCACTGTAACGCCGATGTAAGGACCGTTATTCAAATAACCGTCCAGCCCGGAATAACCCAAAAGAATATCATCCTTAATGCCATTGCGTGAGGGGACAATCAGGCTTGTCCATGCGGCGCCGTAACTTGAAAGGGAAAGTTTTAAATCTCCCGCGCTGAGCGTCCATATTTTAACTTTCTTGCCGTTGGATAATACGCCGAAATCGTTTTCTTTGATCTTCATATTAGGATTATACACTTGCAAGCTGAAATCGTACAGGGTAATATATTAGTATACCCGTCCGGGTAAAATCAGTACAAGGAGACGTATATGAGAAAAATATCAGCTCTGGTAATAGGTCTTACGGTTGCCGCCGTTTGCTTTGCTCAAAGCGAACCTGTTGTAGGTTACTGGATTAGCGTCGATGAAAACACAAACCGGGTTACCGCCGGATGGGAAATATACATGGAAAACGGCGTACTGTTCGGCAGGATTCTGTCATTGGCTGACGAACCGAGAGGAACCATCGCGTCCGCGTGCAGGGAACGATATGACGGTTTCCCAACCGCCGGCAGGGTAAACGCAATGGAAGTCGCCGGTACTACATGGATTTACGGGCTTAGAAGGCAGAATAACGGCGAATGGAGAGGCGGCAAAGTAATTAATCCCGCCGACGGCAATATTTACAATTGCAGAATTATTTTCCGTCCGGCAGGTTCACGCGCCGGAAGCAGAACATTCCAGACCGATACTCTGGAGATGCGCGGCGAGATAGCCTTTGGAATCGGAAGAAGCCAGTACTGGAACAGAACCGACCGCCAAACCGCAAGCGGACTGTGGCCTAATTAATCAAAGTCTGTCTATAAACTAACCGACTTTATGGATAGATACTAATTCATTACTTCTTCGCGGTCGGCAAGCGTTATCTGCAATGTGATCGTCTGCCCGCCGCGTACTATTTCCACGTTTACGACATCTCCCGGCCGGCACGCTTCAAGCGATGAGTAAAGATCGGCTAGTGTATTTGTTCTTATGTTATTAACAGAAGTGATTATATCGCCACCCAGGTAGATCACGGTGCGGCCGTATTGCACAGGCTCTGTACCCTGACGCAGCCCCGCTCTTTCCGCAAGGCCGCTCCGCAGAGTCCGCGAAACCAGAAGGCCTGAATTGACAGGAAGATTCGCATAACGTACCAAACTTGGAAAAACCTGAACCACTGTCGCGTCAATCCAGCCGCGGCGCACTCTTCCGTGCAGCATTATTTCCGTTACAACGCGCTTTGCCGTATTAACGGGAACCGCGAAACCGATTCCCACTGAACCGCCTGACGGCGAATAGATCATCGTATTGATTCCAATCATCCTTCCCTGCGTGTCCAAAAGCGGGCCGCCTGAGTTGCCGGGATTTATCGAAGCGTCAGTTTGAATCATATTGCGGATAATTCTGTTTCTGGATGTTTGAATCGGCCTCCCCAGGCCGGAAACAATTCCCACAGTCAATGTGCGCTCCAGCGCGAAGGGATTGCCGATTGCCAGAACTTTTTGCCCGACTAAAAGGAAATCAGAATCGCCGTACGGGATTGTCCGCAGTTCCATTCCCTGCGGAGGGTTAAATCTTAAAACGGCAAGATCGCTTTCCGGGTCAATGCCGACAACAGAACCTTCAAACTGAGAACCGTCGGCAAGGTTGATCAGCACCCTGTGGGCGTTTTGTATTACATGGTTGTTCGTTAAAACATATCCGCGCATATCAATGATGGAACCTGAACCGGAGCTTCCCTCCTGCGGAACAGGCTCCAGAAACCAGTTTATTGCCATTGTTTCCGTTGTAATGTTTACAACAGCGGAGTTGAGCTGCTCATATATGGCGATATTTTCGCGTTCGCTCTCGGAAAATTGAACAAGATCGGCGGTATTAAGCGCAATATACTCCGATTGCATCAAAGCAAACTCGTTTTCTTTATCCCTGATGCTCAAGTTTACATTTTCGGTATTCGCGGATGTTTTCGGCCTTAAAAAACCAAATCCGACTGCGAAAAGGATAACAATAACGGCGCTTAAGGCGGAAAAAAGCAATACCTGGCCGCGGCTATACAACTTCATAATGCGTCCCCCAAAACTATTAATAATTATATATATAAAAAGCCGATAATAGAAGCGGATATGCCTAAATTTTTAATTATTTTATTTATTTTTGTTAACATATTACCTGTTTACGGTCTTGACCTGCCGGTTTCGCAGATTACCGACGATTCAATTTTAAGAAGCAGGTTAAGGGATTCGTGGTTTATAGACACGCCGCGCAGAGTGCTGTCATTCAGAACAACGATTGAAAGCCTTGAAACTGGCGAAAGGGTGGAAGTCCGCGCGGTAGACGGACGCAATGAGATAATGATCCTCCTTTCTCGCGAAATGACGAGCGGGCGCATTGAAGAAGGAGATAATCCGGCTCTGGAAAGGCGCCCCACAGGCCGGTTCCCCGGATACGCGCAAGGCTCATGGATGCTGACGCGTAATAAATCAACAGGAGCGCCTTCTTTAATCAGGATTTTTTTACGAAGCGATCAATCAACATATATTCAATTCCGGCCGTATGACACAGATAAATGCCGGATGGATGCCGTTGTTCATAACGGCTATCTGGCGCGATCGCTTCCTGTCGCCGTTCCGTTTGAACGTCTGTATACGATGCAGTTAAACGACATCCTTTCACTCGTCGAAGGAAAATTTCCTCTTCACTATTACGAACCTGATCCTGTCGTTTACAGAGATACGAGGACATTTATATCACAAGTACGCCGAAGCATTGCCCCTCTGCGGTTCGCGGATGACGGAGCGATCGATGAAAACGGAAATTATGTACTAATTAAAACACTCCAGCCGCAAAACCCGGCGGGACAGGGGCTTAACTGCTCGGGTTTCACAAAGTGGCTGATTGACGGAATACTCCGCCCCGTTACGGGAAGAAGGCTGACAATTGAACCGCTGCGCGCTCCTTTCGGACAGCGCGGATCATCATTTACCGCTAACTGGGAAGAAAGAAGAGACCCTTTCTTCGGTCTTGACTGGATCAGAAATCTCGCGGCAGAGGCGAACGGAACATTGCGATCCCCCGGGTACAGCGTCCTTGAAGAATTTGAAGTAAACAACGATGTATTCGCTTATGTACGGGTGAGCGAAAACAGAACCTTTGTAGACCGATCTTACCCCGGTTTTCTGCGCGAAGCAGGGTACGGCGTTGAAGGGTTGCGGCCGCTGCTTTATACCCTTGCTGTCGATGATCCATTCAGCTTTTATCTCGCGGCTGTAAGCAATGACAGAGACTCTCAGCCTCCGAATCTGCGCCAATATTTTCATGTAGCCGCCTTAGTCCCGTATTTCGATGAATACGGCACATTCAGAATCACAGTCTTTGAAAGCGCCGAGGAAACGTCGATTAATAACTTCGTCGCAAGATATCCCGGCCACTATGTGAACTTAGTCAGAATTCCCGTAAGAACAGCGTTTGATCCCTGACAAAAGTCCTGACAAAAGTTTTTAATTTAAGATATAATTCGCTATGCGCGAAGGTATAAAGGGGATAGCGTTTGACCTTGACGGCACACTTTATCCGAATCATGATCTTTACTTCCAGCTAATCCCCTTTGCGGCAAAAGAAATGCGGCTGCTTTCCGCATTCGGTAAAGCAAGAAATATTATCCGCGGCGAGTATAAGGAAAGCTCCGGCAATCAGGATGATTTTTATCAGTATCAGGCTGAGATAACGGCAAAGATCTTGTCAGCGCCGGCGCAGCTTTTAAAAGAAAAAATTGACAATCTTATCTACAGGGGATGGGAACCTCTCTTTAAAAAAATAAAACTTTTTAAGGGTGTGCCTGAAACGCTTAACGCTCTCCGCGGCGCCGGTTATAAACTGGGGCTTTTATCGGATTTTCCTCCTGAAACAAAGCTGGAAAATCTCGGCGTCGGCGGCATCTGGGATGCCGTTCTTTGCTCAGAACGCTGCGGCGCTCTTAAGCCGCATCCGCTTTCGTTTACGCGTCTTGCCGAAGCGATGTCGCTTGCGCCGCATGACATCCTCTATGTGGGCAACAGCCGCAGATACGATGTAGCGGGAGCGGCGGGAGCCGGCATGAAAACCGCGTGGATCAAGGCTTCGGTTTTTTCGGTCTTCCCTGTTATCAGCGCGAAAGTTCCAAAAGCGGATTTTGCCTTCAGCAACTATCGCCAACTATACAATTATATGATATATTTATGACAGCCCGCCTTAGGGCTGGACTACGGTATTATCCGGGGAGGGAGAATAATACTGATGATTTTTAGTATTGGAAATTTAATCACGCTTGCGATTGTCGTATGCGTTCTTGTTCTTTTCAGATGGATGGACAAGAATAACCGTTCAATCGAAAAAGTTAAAAAATACGCGGATATATGCAAGGAAGAAATCGCCGCCTATGCCGAAGAAAAAAGCATGGCGGTAAAAAATTTCGGCATTGATCTTGATGTGGAAAAAAAAGCCGCGTCCCAGTTAATGAAGAACATCCAGCGTTACACCGAAGATGAACTTGTAAAAAATTCAGAAGCAATCGCGCGGATAGAAACCAATATACATGATTTTGAATCATCATTAAACGAACTTTTCGGAATGACCGACAGGGTTCAGGAAAATCTTAACAGAATAAGAGACGAATCCGCTTTTGTTGACAGCACTAATAAGCGCGTAACGGAAGCGAAAGAAAAATTTGATCAGGTGGAAAAAGCGTTATCCGCCGCGGAAAAAAATCTTGCTGGAACCGAAGCTCGCCTTGAGCAAAAAAACGCCGAAGCGCTGGAAGAATCGCTTCAGGAAGTAATCACATCGGCAAAAACAAAAATATCGGATTTTGAAAACGCGGCTCATGTTGTTGAACGCAAGATCGATGAACACCGCGAAGCTGTGAATAAAATTGAACGCGACAGAGAAGCCGTTTTAAACCGCGACATGGAACAGGTAAAAAAACTTTTAAAGGATGTTCTTGAGAACGCGGGAAAAAGAGCGGATAAAATGGAAGACGCGGCGCTTACCAAGTTACGCGAACAGGCGCAGGAAAGGGTGAATCAGGTTAAAATATTTTTTGATGAAAAAATAAAAACAACGCAGGACGCGTTAAAAACAGAGCAAGCCTCAATAAACGAAAAAATAAAATCAAGCGGCGACTCATGGAATACACAAATCGCCGATATAAACGCAAAACAGAAAATTTTCCAGCAGGAATGGGTAAAAGGCAGCGCCGAACTTGAAAGCCAGACAAAAAAGCAAAGAGAAGAAATTATAAAATCACTCGCGAAACAGCAGGAAGAGGTATCAGGCGTTATTGTAAAAGAGCGTGACGCGATTAATGCTTCCCTTTTACAACAGCAGACAGACTGGAAACAGCACTACACGGAGTTAAAAGGTTTAATTGATAAACAGCGAAAGGACATTGATTCAGGCCTCGTCTTGTTAAAATCCGATTTAAACCAGAATATAACCGACCTTAAAACAAAATCCGCTTCCGCGATTAAGCAGCAGCATGATGAACTTGATTCCGCTATAAAACTTCAACACAAGGATGTCAGCTCCAGCCTTGCAGAACTTAAGGAAAAATCGGGAACCGCGATTAAACTCCAGCAGACAGAGACAACAGAGATCATCACAAGGCTCAATACATCGCTTACCGATTTACAGGCTCAGTCAAAAAACCTTCAGACACAACAGCAGGAAGAACTTGACGCTGTACTCGGGGATCTTAAAACAAAATCGGATGCTATTATAAAACAGCATAAAAACGATCTTGAGTTTACTCTTGATGAAGCAAAACAGGAATCACAAACCGCTATCAAACTGCGAAGTGACGAAGTTTCCGCGGCGCTTAAAGATATAAAAGAAAAATCAGATGCCGCCATAAGGACGCAGCAGGATGAATTAACAGGTGTCCTTGATGAATTAAAACAAATTTCCGAAACAGCCGCCGAATCGCAGCAGAAAGATCTTTCCGCTACATTAAGCGAACTAAGGCTCGCTTCCAAAACAGCGGCCGATTCACAGCAGAGTGAATTATCCGCGGCGCTCAGCGAATTAAAGTCCGCTTCAGATTTTGCGATAAAATCTCAGCAGGAAGAGTTATCTTCCGCTCTAATTAAATTAAAAAGCGATTCAGATAACGCTGTTGAATCACAATATAATGAACTTTCCGCTGTCATTAAAGAATTAAAACTTGCTTCAGATACCGCCGTTAACGCTCAGCGCGATGAACTATCATCAGCATTAAGCGATATAAAACTCACATCCGAAACGTCAATTAAATCCCAGCACGATGAATTGACTTCCGCGCTTAGTAAATTAAAATTCACTTGCGAAACGTCGGTTGAATCTCAGCATGAAGAAATATCATCAGCATTGAGCGGCTTAAAATTCACATCCGATTCTGCAATAAAATCCCAGTATGAGGAGATGTCATCCGCATTGGGTAAATTAAAACTCACTTACGATACTTCAATTAAATCGCAGTACGAAAAATTATCGTCCATGTTAAGCGAATTAAAACTTACTTCTGAAACATCAGTTAAATCCCAGCTTGATGAGATGTCGTCTGTGTTAAACAGCTTTAAGCATACCGCTGAAACGTCAGTTAAATTCCAACAGGAAGAGTTAGCTGCCGTGCTAAGTGAATTAAAACAAACTTCCGATGCCGCGATTGAATCACAGCATGATGAACTTTCTTCCGCGTTAAGTAATTTAAAATTGACATCCGACACATCAGTTAAATCTCAGCATGATGAATTGTCATCCGCTTTGAATAATTTAAAACAAACAACAGATAATTCAGTAAAAGCTCAGTATGATGAATTATTCTCCGCTTTAAATAACATAAAACTTACTTCAGATGCCGCGATTAGAACACAGCATGAAGAACTGTCATCCGCGTTAGGTGAATTAAAGCTGACTACCGATACGTCAATTAAATCTCAGCACGAGGAATTATCATCCGCGTTGAGTAATTTAAAACTAACTACAGAAACATCGGTTAAATCCCGGCACGAGGAATTATCATCCGCGTTAAGTGAATTAAAGTTTACTTCCGATACCGCGATCAATTATCAGCATGAGGAACTCACTTCCAAATTAAGTAAATTAAAGCTCACTTCCGATTCCGCGGTCAAATCTCAGCATGAAGAATTAACATCCGCGTTAAGCGAATTAAAACAGACCTGCGTAACCGCGGTTAAATCACAGAATGACGATTTATCTTCGGCTATGAAAGAAGTCAGGCAAAAATCGGAAGCCGCTGTCGCCAGCCAGCATAACGAACTCGGCGAGGCTCTTAATAAACAAATGGAAGCGTGGAAACTTCTTTGCGCGGACAAAGAGAACGCGATCATTACAGCTAACGAAAAACGCATTGATGATTACGGCAGAATACACGCGGAAGCCGTTAAACAACTTTCAAACCTCGCGGATGACACGGCAAGGCTCGATACGGAACTGCGGGTGTCCATGCAGGAATCAATGGCAAAAATTAAAAATGATTTTACGTTATTCGAAAAACAATCCTGCGAAAATATGGAGAACGCTTCCGCGGCGTTTAACGAACAGGCGCTTGCTCTCCGCAAGGAGCTGCAGGAGATGGACAAAGAGCTTGACGGCATTAGACAGCAGGCATACAGCAATGTATCNGAAAAACTCACTTCGTTTGAAAATGAATTTACATCAGAACTTGGAAAAAGATCTTCAGATATCAGGCAGCAGATCGCTGTCTGGCAGACAGAGCTTCAAGAACGTTTTTCGCAGAGCGAAGAAAAAATCATCATCGGCCTTCATACCGCGGAAGATCGCATAACGGCAGATCAGAAAAAAGATATCGCCGCTCTTGGAGAGCGTTTTACCGCAGATTTTGAAAAGATTAAACAGGAAGCGGCTGTTTTTGAAGCAGGTATCAAGGATGATATGCGCCATTTTGACGAGACCCAGATATCGTTTGCGGCGCAGCTTAAACAGGATCTTTCTAATATGCGCGCATCCTCTGAAGCTGAGGTTAAAACGCAGGTTGGACAGTATCATGTCTCCATGCAGGAAACGCTGCGTCTTAAACAAAGAGAACTTGAAAAAGAACTTGAAGATATTACGCAGCATTCAAAGGAATCTTACGCGGATCTTGAAGAGGCTTCCCGCGTTACGCGCCAATCTCTTGACGACTGGCAGAGCCAGTATATGTCAAGAGTCCGTGAAATGGATCTTGCGCTTGACGATTTACGCCACCGCGGCAGGGAATCTCAGCTTGAAAATGATGAGCGTATCGCATCATTCCGTCAGAGCGTGGAAGATATTCATAAAGAACTTGGAGTGCAGAAAAAAGTATTCGATCAAACAGGTTTAATTAAAAAAGATCTGGAAAGAAACATAGAAGAACTAAGAGAAGATTTAGTCCGCGTCGAACAGGAAAGAAACGAAATCGCTCAGCTTGAATCAAAACTTATCAGCGTTAAACGCCTTGAGGACGAAATAAACAACAAGATGACACGCTTCCTTTCGGAACAGCGGCGCATAGAGCAGATGGAAGAAAACTTTAACAATGTAATTAAATTTTCAAATTCCGTTAAAGAGAAACTCGATCAGATTTCAACATCCGACGATATTCTTCAGGCTGTTCAGGTTCAGATACGCAAACTCGATGATTCAATTAAGGAAACTGAAGAAAAATACAATCGAATCGAAAATAAAAACGCCGTTCTTGAACAAACCAACGCGGGCATTGACCGTAACTTCAAGGCATTGCAGAAAACAGAAAACGCGGTTAAAAACGCGGATAATATTCTTGCTGGCCTTACGAATCAATTTGACAGCCTGCGATCATCAATAGAACTTCTCGCTGCTTCAAACGAAAAAGCGACAGATGCCGCTCAAAAAATTTCCACTTTGGATGATACGCTTTCGCAGCTTGAAAGCCGCATTGAAAAAATGAACACAGCACGCGAATGGTTAGCCCGCACGGAAACCGAGATGAAACGGCTGGAAAATGACACGAGAGGATTCCTTAGCACCGCTAAAACTCTTCTGGATCGCGAAAGCGGGAAACCTGAAGTCAAAGTAACAGGGTCTGCCACGCCGCAGGAGCGCGAAAATATTCTTAAACTTAAAGCTCGCGGATGGACTGTAGACGAAATCGCCAATTCAATGAAACGTTCAAGAGGAGAAATTGAACTGATACTTGAACTTGCATCAAGAGGATGATACTAAAATAAATTGAATAAAAGCGCCTGGGAAAAGTTTTGCGTAACAAGAGACCGTTTTAAATCGGCGGTAAAAGAACTTGATAAATCTCTTCCCGATTTACGAAAAATGCAGCAGAAACTGGCTGACAGCCGCGCGTCTTCACCTAACGCTACCTATGTTGTTAAAACTCCGGTTGTGTATAACGAAGCGCTTGACGATGTTACAAAAGACGATGACATAAAACTGATTCTAACAGCGGATAATCCGGGAAGGAGAGAACAGGAAAGCCGCCGCTATTTAATCGGCCCTTCAGGAAAGATCGCAAGAAATTTTTTTATTAACAACCCGTCGCTTGGAATAGATTTTACAAAAAACGTAATCATCCTGAATAAAACTCCGGTTCACACTCCGCGTACAGTTGAACTTCGGGAATTGCTGCGCATGAACTCAGGCGGAAAACGCAATACAGAAAAGATCGCGGAAACACTGGCGGAAGCGTTAAAAAAATCACAGAAGATCATGGCGTCTATCCTTCTTGAATTTCACGAAACGCTTTGCTGCCCTGTATGGATCACGGGCTACAGTGAGATGCGCAAAAACGGTGTTTTTGAAACTTATACTGATGAATTGACCAGTATTTACAATGATAAAAAAGAACTGTTTAAACAACTCTTTATCTTCCGCCATTTCTCCATGAATCAATTTACAATAGATTTGAGGCAGCAAGCGCGGGAAGGTGAAAGCGTAAAAAAAAGCCTTGAGCGCATCGGTAAAACGTACAGAGAAAAAATTCTAGGCTAAAAAATTACTGGACAAAATATTACAAATTATATAAACTGTTCTTTACATGATTTCTGTTGAATCAATCCTTCTTGATAATATAGAAAAACCCGATTCACTTTTTATTTTCCCGACAGATATTTCCGCTTCAAGATGGGCGGATCATCTCCTGCGCCTGAAAGGCGGAACAATTGCGATGAATAAATTCACCGCNTGGGANGTCTTTAAGCAGAATTCNATTAAATCAAAGGTTCAGAATAAAAAAAGTATTCCATCATCGTTAAGAAAGATTTTTGTCAGCCGCCTTGTTCANGAAAACGCCGAGTCCGCTTCCCGGGGGGAAGAAACTTTTTTTTCTTCATTGATACTGCGCCAATGGGCAAACCAGTCAGTTCAATTTACATCATGGCTGACAGATATGCTGCCGCAGCTTGGTTCATGGTTTCGTTTAACAACCGGCTTAAACATGGATGATTTAACCGCAGATAAAGCGCGGAAAACAGCGTCAAATTTTACAGGCGATGATATTGATATGTACGCGCTCTCCTGCCGCTATGCGTCATTTTTAAATGATAATAAACTTTTTGAGCCTGCGTGGGAAATACCTCCTTTTAATGACGAAGGCAAATATTGTTTTATCTTTTTTCCCGAGTCGCTTTCCGATTACAGCGAATACAGCGCTCTACTTTCGCAAAGCGGCCGCGTAAAAATAATAAACGCCTGTGATACGGACTCTAAACCCTGTGACGCGTTTTTTTATACAAATTCAAGAAGCGAGATAACTGAAGCCGCTCTTTATATAAGGGCGTTAAATGAAAAACATGGTATCGCGTGGGAATCCATCGCTCTTTGTATTCCTGATTCGCAGAATTACGAGCCTTATGTACTCAGAGAATTTTCAAACAGAAATATTCCATACGTTAAACGCACAAGTAGAGCGCTTGCCGATTATCCCGCAGGACGCTTCTTTAGATGCGCCGCCGACTGTTGCCGCGGAGATTTTTCATTTTCTTCGCTTGTCTCTTTAATCACTAACAATAGTCTTCCATGGAAATATACAGATACTATTGAAAAATTAATACAATTTGGAATTGAAAATAACTGCCTGTACTCATGGGCTGAAAATGTTGATGAAGGAAAAGAAAAACACATAAATATCTGGGAAGACGCTTTTAGTAATCCTGTAAGAAGTTATGATCAAACCATTCGTGAATATTTTACAGAGCTTAAAAAACGACTAATAAATTTACGAAACGCGGATTCTTTCGCGAATCTTCGCAGGCAATATTTTATTTTCCGCGGGGAATTTTTTGACATGGACAAGTGCGGCGAAGAAAGCGATCTAGTGCTTTCCCGCTGTATAAGCGAACTTGTTAACCTTGCAGAACTTGAAAAAAGTTTTCCCGATGTTCCTGCCGTTGATCCTTTTTTATTTTTCACTGATTTATTAGGCGAGGTTCTTTATCTTCCCCAAACAAAGAAAACAGGAGTCGCGATTCTTCCATACAAAACAGCCGCGGCTTCTCCCTTTGACTGCCATATAATTCTCGGCGCGGGTCACGAGGGGTTAAGCGTAATTTATTCAAGGCTCGGCTTTCTTTCAGGAAAAAAAAGGAGCGATCTTGGAATTAAAGACGAAGACGCGTCAGAAATATTTATTAATCTTCATAAATTTAATTCTGTAAAACAAACTGCTTTTTTTTGCAGCGAGCATACATTTTCAGGTTTTACAATACCTCATCCCAAAACTTTGTGTCCTTCTGAACCTATAAGACGTTACGCGCAAGAAAAAGGAATGGAAGATAAATTTACACGCGATTATTTTGATGAAGAAGAAGCGCTTGTATCTTTATACTTAAAAAATAATGCTTCCTTTCTTCTTCACGAGAATCAGATAAAAGGATTTATTAATTGGAGTGAACGGCGAAAAAGGCAGATTCAATCCAGCGGTAAAAAAAGCGGCGCTTCTTTCACTACCGCGGAAGAGATAAAAAAAATAATCAATGCACATTTTTTAAAGGATGATAGATACCGCGTATCGGCTTCTTCGCTTCATACTTTTTACACATGTTCATTAAAATGGCTTTTTGAGCGGGTTTTCTCTCTTCAAAATATTTATATAGAAACAAGTCTTATGGCGGAAAATACTTCAGGGCTTGTTTTCCACGCT
>WQRT01000014.1 GCA_009786625.1 Treponema sp. | reverse complement strand
CTTGAACAGTATTTTTTTGCCGTTTTCTCATCCGGTTTTTCATGGAAAGCGTTCACAGTAAAAATTCCGTTTTCGCTTTTACTTTTGGAATTTTTTATTTCGATATAACCGTAACCTGTTTCCGGGCGCTGCACAGGAATTCCGAATACGACAAGTTTTTTTTCCGCAGCGGCTGCAAGACCGGCATCGGCTTTAAAAACATTAAATGGTTTTATTATATGGTCGCTTGTAAGAACAAGCATATCTCTTTTTTTATTATTTTTACGATCGATGCCGTACAGCGAATAAACAACAGCGCAGGCAACCGCGGGAGCCGTATTTTTCGCGGCCGGTTCACCGATAATAACAACGCGTTTTTTTTCGGAGGCGGAGAGCTTCGATGTTTCTTTTATTACATTCGGGATAAATGACTCGCCTGTTATGATAATCACTCTTTGTCCGAGGGCAAGCGCGCGTTCCAGCGACATAGAAAAAAAAGTCCTATTATCACCGGCAGGCAGAAACTGCTTTGGAAGGCGCGAACTGCTTGCAGGCCAAAGCCTCGTCCCCGATCCTCCAGCCATAATAAGGCAATCGTTAAACATAAAGCTCATTATATTTTTTTCCCGGCGGAACGCCAAGTACGCCAGTCAATTTTCTTCTTGAAGATGATAATTTTATTTAGTATTATTGCTTTATGAAGGTGCTCACACTTGGAAATGAACTACTCAGACAGAAGGCGGAGAAAGTCGGCAAAATTGACGAGACGATAAAAAATACCGCAGCAGAGATGTTTGAAATATTAAAACGCGATAAAGGTGTAGGAGTCGCCGGGCCGCAGATCGGTTTAATGAAACGCATTTTTGTTGTTCATATCGAAGGCGATCAGGAAAGGGTATTCATCAACCCTTCGATTCTTGAGACGTCCCATAAAACCGTCAAGTATGAAGAAGGCTGCCTTTCCATTCCCGGCATATATACGAATGTTTCCCGCAGCGAGTCCGTAAAAATTCAGGCGTGGAATGAAAAAGGCCGCCCTTTTACACTGGAAGCAAGCGGGCTTCTCGCGCGTGTTATTCTGCACGAGTTTGATCATCTTGAGGGAGTTCTCTTTTTGGATCACGTCCCCGAGAACAGACGCGGCAAACTTATCGAAAAATACGAGAAGATAAATAAAAAATGAGAATAGTTTTCGCAGGGAGTCCGGGTATCGCTGTTCCGTCTTTTGAAGCTCTCTTTAATATTAACGGAGTTGAGCTTACAGGCGTGCTTACAAATCCTGACAGCGCGAAGGGGCGGCACAGTACCCTGCATCCTACGGAAGTTGGAGATGCTGCCTCTTGTAAAGGGATTTCTGTTTTAAAGCCGGTAAAACTTGACGCAGCCGCAAGAGAGCAGGTAAGCGCGTTAAAACCTGATTTACTTGTTTCATTCGCGTATGGAAGAATTTTCGGTCCAAAGTTCCTTGATCTTTTTCCGCTTGGCGGCATTAATATTCATCCAAGCCTGCTTCCAAAATACAGGGGACCTTCTCCCGTGCAGGCTGCCATTTTAAACCGCGATACAGTTACAGGCGTTACGATTCAAAAGCTGGCGTTGAAAATGGACTGCGGCGATATTCTGGCGCAGGAAGAGTTGCAGCTAACGCTGCGTGAGACAGGCGGCTCGCTGAGCGGGCAAATGGCGCAAATGGCCGCGCGGATGCTGCCTTGTGTTTTGGAAAAGATCGCTTCTTCAAAAATTGAGGGAAAACAGCAGGAGCACAGTGAAGCGAGTTACTGTACGCTTCTTTCAAGGGATGACGGAATAATCAACTGGAATAAAAGCGCCGTTGAAATCGAAGCAGAAATCCGCGCTTATGATCCGTGGCCTCTTTGCAGGACTACGCACGGCGGACGTGAACTTATTATTTTAAAGGCCGATCTATACGGAAATAAAGATGAAACAAAACCGGCGGGGCAGGTCTTGGGAACGGATAAAAATTGTGGTATACTGATCCAGACCGGGGATGGAATTCTGGCGGTAACTGAACTGCAGTACCAAGGCAAAAAAGCGCTTTTCTGGCGTGATTTTCTGAACGGTGCGCGGAATTTTACAGAAACACGGTTGATTTGATCGCCGCCGCGCGATTAAGCATAAATTGATTTGGCGGAGCATTATGGGAAGTTTTGATTTAAGTTCAATAGAAGATTATGTCGCGAACCATTTAAGGGTATTCATTTTTTCAATCGCCGGATTAATTATCCTTGTAGGAATAATCGCCGTATCTGTTTTTTTTATCGCTGTTCACGGCGAGGAGAAGACAATGGTTCCAGATGTAACCGGTAAGGAACTGACCGCGGCTCTTATGGAGCTTCAGGTAAAAGAGCTTTATCCCCGGCTCCAGCTTCGTTATTCCCAGACATCCCGCGACAGGGGGCTAATTCTTGAACAGGAACCGCGCCCGGGAACAATTGTAAAAGCCGGACGGCGGATACGCCTTGTAGTCAGCCAAGGTGTTGTTTTAAATAAAGTTGAAAGTTTCATTACCCAGAACATTGACGACGCGCGGCTTGATATTCAAACAATTAATGCTACAGCGGGCGGGACTCCTCTTCTTTCGATCAAAGAACCTATTATGTATATTTATTCAACGGAAAACCCCGGAACCATACTCGAGCAAAAACCTGAGGCAGGCACAGAAATTTCCGGCCCGATTACCATTGAATTTGTTGTAAGCAGGGGGAGGGAGAATCTTTCCGCTACCGTTCCGCAGTTGACAGGATCTCTTGCCGCGGCGCTGGAATTAATTTCCTCAAGCGGGATCAATTTTCAGTTTACAGCGAGAGAGCGTATCGGAAACGAAAGAGGCGAAACAATTGTCGAACAAAATCCCGCAGCTAATACCCGTGTTCAGCTTAACACTCCTGTGAACCTTACGGTGACCATGCCTGAAAGNCTTGCGAACAATGAAGTCTTCGGNATTTACAGTTATTCAATTCCTCAGAATCCATATCCGCTGGCTGTACGCCTCGAAGCGATTCTGCCTTCAGGCGAACGCCAGCGCATCATTACAGTCAACTACTCAGGCGGAAATTTTACGGTCCCGTATAAACTGCCGGCGGGAAGTATACTGGTGCTGTCAATGTTAAACCGCGAATTGCACAGAGAGACGGTTGAATAGCATTTATTGTGAGCGGCAAAAAAAAGGGGAACAAGGTAAAAACCTCATTCCCCATTAATCAATCAATTAACTCTAATCATTAAACACTAATCAGCCTAAACCTTTTTCCATTGTGTCAAGCTGTGTGTAAAGTTCTTTGGGGAGCCTGTCGCCGAACTTTGGATAGTGGTTTTGCCTGACATCGGCGATTTCGCTCTTCCAGCCCGCGATATCAACTTTGATAAGTTCAGCCATTGTCTCGGCGCTTACACCGTCGGGTGCTTCGATGCTGCCGGGTTTGGGAAGGTTGCCGATCGGCGTTTCAATAAAGTTGGCTTCTCCGTCGCAGCGGTTGAACATCCACGCAAGTACGCGGCTGTTTTCGCCGTAGCCCGGCCACATGAACTTGCCTTCGGCATTTTTGCGGAACCAGTTGACAAAGAAAATCTTTGGAAGTTTGTCGCCTTTTCCTTCGTCCTGCGCTTTCTTGCCGAGCTTGAGCCAATGAGCGAAATAGTCGCCCATGTGATAGCCGCAGAACGGCAGCATGGCAAACGGGTCGCGCCTGATTGTACCGGCTTTAAGGTCGAGAGCCGCGGCTGTTATTTCCGATCCTGTGATCGATCCCATGAATACGCCGTGTACCCAGTCCTTACTTTGATTGACAAGAGGAATTGTAGAAGGACGCCTTCCGCCGAAAAGGAACGCCGCAATCGGCACGCCTTTGGGGTCTTCCCATTCAGATGCGATTACCGGGCACTGCGCCGCGGGTACTGTAAAGCGTGCGTTGGGATGCGCGATTTCCTGGCCTGCGACAGCTTTGTCCGTTTTGGGAGCGGGAACTTTCTCGCCTTTCCAGTTTGTAATTTTTTCGCCGGACGCTCCGTAGCCGATCTGCTCCCACCAAATATCGCCGTCTTCCGTTAAGCCGGTGTTTGTAAAAATTGTGTTTGATTTGATCGAATCCATGGCGCTCTTGTTTGAGGCGTCGCTGGTTCCCGGCGCTACGCCGAAGAATCCCGCTTCCGGGTTGATTGCGTAAAGCTGTCCGTCCGCGCCGAATTTCATCCAGGCAATGTCGTCGCCGATTGTCTCAACTTTCCAGCCGGGAAGAGTCGGGATCAACATCGCGAGGTTTGTTTTTCCGCAGGCTGACGGAAGAGCGCCGGCGATGTATTTTACCTTGCCTTGAGGATTTGTTATTTTTAAGATGAGCATATGCTCGGCTAGCCAGCCTTCGTCCCTAGCCAGAACTGAAGCGATGCGCAGGGCGAGGCACTTTTTGCCGAGAAGAGCGTTTCCGCCGTAGCCTGAACCGTATGACCAGATCTCGTAAGTGTCGGGGAAGTGGCTGATGAACTTTTTGTTTACATCAGGCTCGCACGGCCAGCTTGCGTCTTTTTCGCCNGGTTTNAGAGGTTTCGCTATTGAATGGAGGCAGGGTACGAAGAAACCGTCTGATCCGAGTACGTCTAATACTTTTGCGCCTACTCTTGTCATAATGTGCATATTAAACACGACATAAGGGCTGTCTGTGATTTCAACGCCTATTTTAGCGATATTTGAGCCGACAGGACCCATCGAGAAGGGGATTACGTACATTGTGCGGCCTTTCATGCAGTTTTTGTACTGTCCTCTCATGGTTTCTTTTAACTCAACCGGGTCTCTCCAGTTATTGGTCGGTCCCGCGTCTTCCTGCTTGCCGCTTGCGATAAAAGTGCGGCTTTCGGCTCTTGCTACGTCCGAGGGATCGGAATGGAACCAGTAGCAGCCGGGTCTTTTTTCGGGGTTCAGTTTTACGCCGATCCCTCCGTCGACCGTAATTTGCAGCATTCTATCGTATTCTGCCTTGCTGCCGTCGCAAATTTCCACTGAATCGGGGGCCATCATGGCGACCGCTTCTTCCACCCATTTCTTCAATTTGGCATGTTTTAAATCATTCAAATTCATGTTAACTCCTGTTTTTATTGAATTTTCATCTTGTTTGATCATTTATACTATTGTTTTCTATATAAATCAAGAAAAATCAAAGCGTTATAATAAACCTATTCCCTATGTCGCGAAAAAGGCGTATAATTGTTATATGGATGATCGTAAAAAACGAATAGATGACCTTCAAAAGAACAGCCAGGAGAGCCGTCTCTCTTTAAGCGCNCTTTTGGAGAACTTCGGGGAAAATCTTTATTCCCGGACAAAGGATTTACAATCAGATTCCGAGGATATTTTTCAATANAACGTCTGTCTGCAGGATATTGTAGAATCAAATAACGCTATCGCCAAAATCGAAGAAAAAAACCGCCGTTTCAGGGAACTTGAAGAAGCTATCGAAACTAAGGAACAGGAAGAAAAGGAACGCGCAAAAGAAATCTCCGATTTTCACAAGAAACTTGGAAAAGCTCTGCTGGAAAACAGCGCCTATGACGATTATACATCGCTTTTCAGGGAGCAAGCCGATGCCTTAAACGCCAAACTTGAATCGCTTGAATCCCGGATCGGGGAACTTGACAACAAAGAAGGCGGGAATGTTTTTTCATGGATAGGGAAGAGCGCTCAAGGTCTTGTTTTAAAGTCATTTCTTTCAAAAGCGCAGGAGAGTCAGGAGCAGCTTCACCTTAATATCGGTGAACGTTACTCCAGCCGCAGCGCTGTCAAGGAAGATGACGAGGTGGCTTCGATACGGAGCGATATTGATAACACCAAAGCGGCTTCCCGCGCTGTTGAAACCGAGCTTAACTCGCTGAAGGATGAAAGGCGGTTGATTTCCGCGTCTTTCGGCATAGACGGTAATCCGCAGAAGCAAATCCAGTCAATCAAAAATCATATTGATCAGGTCAAAGAAGAACTTGCCGGACTTTACAGGAATTTCGGATCTCAAGCATCCGGAATAATGGATTCCGATCTGCCCCCCGAACGAAAATATTTTATTGATTCAATCGTGACCGCCGAAGACGGTGAAGTTATCGGCAGAGCGGTAAGGCTGAACCAGTCCATCAATGAAAATGAAAAAGCTATCGCGAGGCTGAGGGCATCGCTCGCTATTGATGATGAAAAATCCAAGATAGAAAGATTCCAAAGACAGATTGAAGAGAAAAAGACCCGTATCGGCGATCTTGAAAAAGGTATAACTGATCTTGAAGAAAGCGTCCGCGACTGCGAAAAATCTATCGTGGAGCTGCAAAAACAACTCTAGGGATCGTGCGATTATTTCGTAAACCGGCGCGGACTTAAAATGAAAAATTGACCGCGCGGTTCGTGCTTAATAAAAAGAATTTGGTTTGGGAGTAATATCAAATGCCTGTAAAGAAAAAAACTGTAAAAAAAACGCCTCCTAAAAAACCTGCCGCAAAAGCAAAATTAAAAACCGGAACTAAAAAACCCGCGGCGAAGAAGCCTTCTGCAAAGGTGCCTTCTTCGAGGGGGTCTTCTGCAAAGAAGTCTTCTTCTAAGGGAGCAAAAACTGAATCAAAAGCATCATCTAAAGCGTCTGCCAAGAACGCCGCCTCCGCAACAACGTCCGCGAAAGCGTCTGCAAAAGCAGCCGGGGTTTATGATGAATCAAAAATTAAAACCCTCTCCTCGCTTGAACACATAAGGTTGAGGACAGGAATGTATATCGGGCGTCTCGGCGACGGCTCAAATCCCGATGACGGCATTTACGTCCTTTTAAAAGAAGTTATCGACAACGGCGTTGACGAGTTCATCATGGGGAACGGCAAGCTAATCGAAGTCGCCGTAAAAGATATTGATAAACCGGGTATGGCTTCCATTAAGGTGCGCGACTTTGGGCGCGGAATTCCTTTAGGCAAACTTGTCGAATGTGTGTCTGTAATCAATACGGGCGCGAAATACAACGATGATGTGTTTCAATTTTCTGTCGGCCTTAACGGAGTCGGGACAAAGGCGGTAAACGCGCTTTCTATCAACTTCAGGGTGGTAGCTGTCCGCGACGGCAAATTCGCAGAAGCTGTCTTTGAAAGGGGAACCTTAAAGAGCGAACGTAAGGGAAATGTCAAGGAAAAAACAAAAGACGGAACCTTTGTCGAGTTTACCCCCGATCCTGAGATTTTTAAAGATTATGTTTTTAACCCCGAGTTTATCGAAAAACGGATGCAGAACTACTCATACCTTAATGCCGGTCTTACGCTGTCGTTTAACGGTAAAAAATTTATTTCAAACCGCGGGCTTCACGATCTTTTGATAGAGGAAACAGGTGACGAAAGCCTGTACCCGCTTGGCTATTACAAAGGCGCGCACTCCGCGAACGGACAGCTTGAGATCGCCTTTACCCATACAAACAATTACGGCGAGGAATATTTTTCGTTTGTAAATGGGCAGTACACATCCGACGGCGGCACTCATCTATCCGCTTTTAAGGAAGGATTTTTAAAAGGGATTCAGGTCTTTTTTAAAAAAGATTACAAATCGGAAGATGTCCGCGAGGGAACAATCGCCGCCGTCGCCATCAAACTAAAAAATCCTGTTTTTGAAAGCCAGACAAAAAATAAACTCGGCAATTCCGATATCCGCGCGTGGGTTGTGCAGGAGACGCGCAACGCCGTCGAAGACTGGCTGCATAAAAACCCGGAAGCGGGNAAAAAGCTTGAACANAAAATTATCGCCAACGAGTCTTTNCGCACGGAATTAAACGCCGTAAAAAANGAAGCNCGCGAAGCCGCGAAGAAAATCGCTTTGAAAATTCCAAAATTAAAAGACTGCAAGTATCATCTGGAAGACGGGGACAACGGAGCGGAGTCTATGATTTTTATAACGGAAGGCGACTCAGCTTCAGGTTCGATCGTCTCAAGCCGTGACGTAATGACGCAGGCTATTTTCGCGCTCCGCGGAAAAGTGGAAAATGTTTACGGCAAAAAACGCGCCGCCATTTACAAAAACGAGGAACTGTTTAACATGATGATGGCGCTCGGCATTGACAATGACATTGACGGGCTTCGTTACGCGAAAATCGTTATCGCCACAGACGCCGACTTTGACGGCTTTCATATCCGAAACCTTTTATTAACATTTTTCCTTTCATATTTTGAAGAGCTTGTGACCGCAGGACACGTTTTCATTCTGGAAACACCCCTGTTCCGCGTACGCACAAAAAAAGAAACCCGCTACTGTTACACGGAAAAAGAACGCGACGAAGCCTCTTCCGCTCTCGGCTCCCAAAGCGAGATAACCCGCTTTAAGGGGTTAGGTGAAATCAGCCCGAAAGAGTTCGGCCAATTTATCGGCGAGGATATCCGCCTTGTGCCTGTCTCTGTGAACACGTTAAAACAAGTTCCTCAGGTTCTCAACTTTTACATGGGTAAAAACACGCCTGAAAGACGGGAATACATCATGAAGAATTTAATCGAAGACGCGGGTTAAGACGCGGCCTTTATTGATTTGTTATATGGTGATTTCTGTTATATCTTTTATTTCAAGCCCTGTTATCTCGCTTATAAATTCCGGTGTTGAGCCTTTGGCTAGTAGATTTCTGGCTATCTCTTTTCTCTCTTCTTCGCGGGCTTCTTCCCGCCATACTTCTTTCGCGTCTTCCAAATTCCACTCTTCCAGCACCATACCCAATACCTCCGATCCGTGTTTCTCAAGGAACTCCTTTAGTATACCATGTTTATGACAGTATTTAACAGTCTCGTTTATCGCTTCCATTCTGTCTTTTGATTCCTTCCTGAACGCGCGTTCCACAGAGACAAAAGCGCTGTATTCCGAAAGCTCTTTACAACGGTTTACGATATCCGCGTTTCTGCCCTCATTGATATTTAATACTTTTACCTCAAGTTCCAGCAGCGGATACGCGTTTTCGGGAAGCCCCAAATCATGCGGTCTGTCAAAAAGATCGGACAGCTTTAATATCTTTTCATCGGGGTAAGGCTTTTCCCCATTGTACAGAACATAAAACTCAGGCCATGGTATAGACAGCTTTTTCTCCGCGTACATGTTCTTGTTTTCGATTATTTTTTCCAGTATGCGGGAATGGTACATGTAAAACCGTAGAGCCATGTTTGGATTAATCGTACTTTGATGTTCGATAAGCACAACAAGTCTTCCGCCAATCTCGAAAGAGATATCATTGTTAAAGTCCATATACAGCACTTTATCAAGTGTGTTAATGGACACAGGCACGTCCGGCGGCAGGTCTGTACCGCTGAGCGCGCAATATAAATCCCGCAGCAGAGCAGGGTCTGTGAACAGCCTAGTGAACACACTATCTTTGAAATTTCTATTTGTTTTCATTATAACCTCCGCTTATATATGGCGCGGGGATGTCATCCTGCTTGCGGATAAATGAAAATTTGGTAAAATTCCTTATAAAAAGTGATAATCACTTTTAAAAAATGCTCCTTGCCTTATAAAAACCGTGAGTTTACGCACGAATATTTGTGATTTTCCAAATTATTAAAATATTTTTACATAAAATTTAAATTTGACTTTTTACTTTAAAAATTTGACAAATTGTTAATACATATCATAATTAATAGTAAGGAAATCTCAAACCAATCGAAGGGAGGGTTCGGTCTGATTTGTATTTTGGGGGTCGTATGACCTTTTAACTTATTCAATATGGAGTGTTTTATGAAGAAGTTTGTTTTAACTGGACTCGCAATACTTCTTGCATTGTCCCTTTCAACGTGCGAGATCGCGCCGGTCGTTGTTGAAGGCGGTTCCGGTTTTACCGATGTTGTATATTCAGCGGACGGAAAATCATTAACGTTGTATCTTGACGGCGCGGTAGTGCCGCAGACGAAAGCATCCCGCGCGTTAACTGATGATCTCGCCAAAATGGGATATGATTATTTTGAAGTGGTGTTCTTTCACCGTGAAGCCATTACAGGCGGAGCTTCAGGTGGTTCAATTACTGATTCAGGTATTATCGCCAGAGCTTCATGGGAGATCGGTCAGAGTGTAGGTATAACAGGTGTTCATCGTACATATGGCGGTGTTGATTATGGTACAGTTATGGGAATACCTGCATTATTGGACGTTTCAGGCGATGCAGCTGAAATTTCTACCGCGGTTATTTTTATCGGCAGGAAATCTGATAAGACCCTTCTTGCTGTAGGTAGAATTGTTTCTACGGATCACGATTCAACCGCAGTAATAACAAACGCGACAAAAAGTGTTACCTTCCAGGTCGCCGCTTTGACGGCTGGAGTAGCCGCGGTTTTAGATGGTTCTGGTCCACCCGCAACTTATATCGCGACAGGTTCCAGTTTTCTTACAGCAGTCGATGGTCCAAATCAAGGAAGTCCTGAAGATATAGATGATCCTGATAATGCCACTGTACCAAATACGTTAGTGAAAATGCTGTCTATTGGAGGAGTGGTATTTCCGTTGTTTGAACTTGCACAAGAGGAACCAGCAATAGCCGCTGTATATAATATTGGATGTACAGGTAATTATCCTGATTATGAAGAAGGAATAAGAATATCTAGTATAGGAGGAGTTGTAACCAAAAGAGAGCCTCGATATCCTGCAGGTGGGGGGTTCTATAATTACGCCAACTTTACAATTGATCAGAGAACTGGCGTAGATTTTAATAATAATAAAGACGCAGATGAGCAATTTAATAATCGCATCGAGTTTATGTTTGATACAGATACAAAAAAGACAATAAAGAGTTTATTTGCGATTACTTTTAGTATCCCTGTTTATGCTTTAACGAGTGAAAATGCCTCCTCACTTTCCAGTGAAACACCCGCAGAAACATGGTATATACGTCCCGGTTACGGAACATATATGTACGATCTGGATGACGGCGAAGATGGACCCGGAGGAATGATATTGCTTGGTACGAATATTGACGGTCATGATCCGATTAGCGTTATCACTCGCCCCTGGTAATAGTGTTTAAGGCGCAGTATGAACCGTATAAACGGGTTATTAATAATTTTCTCGCTATATATCGTTTCAAGCTGCGCTTTGCCGTCTTCTGATGAGGCTGGCGGCGGTGTCACCGATGTCGTGTATTCGCCTGACGGCAGATCATTAACTATATACCTTGAAGGCAGCGCGCCTGAGTCATCCCGCGCGCTTACTTCCGGTATGGCGAAAATGACGCATGATTTTTTTGAAGTTGTTTTTGACTACTTCGATGGAACGCAAAACTATACAGCCAGAGCTTCATGGGAACTAGGACATGTTACCGGTATCAGCGGCGTGTACCGTAACGATGCCGGGGTAGATTACGGCACAGTTGACGGAAGCGCTGCGGGTGTTACTGCCGGAAAAGCTGTCATATTTGTTGGAACAAAAGTGGACTATACTTTGCTTGGCATAGGACGGCTTGTTGCTGTAGACGGCATTGCGGGAACTATTATTGATTCATCAACAAGAACGATTACATTTGAGGTAGCGGCGTTGGAAGCAGGTGTGAGTTTTGATGCGTCTGAATCGAGTTTCTTAACAGCAAATACAGATGATCTTAATGACGCTTTATCAATTAATACTAATATAGTGAGTGTAACTTTTATCGGTAATGATTCCGGTAGTGATGTAGAAAAAGATTTTCCTGTTTTTTTAATTCCGGCTGGAGCAAGTGAAATTGCGGCGCGGTATACAATCAACGTAGTTGGCGGCGCAATTAATAATTACTTTAATGCAGTCAAGGTTAAAGATACCGGAGGCACTGCCGAAAGAAACGCCGCCGCCAGAACAGGTTTCCGCGAAGGCGGGCAGTACTGGCTTGTTGATGATAGTAAGTTAAATAATAATGATGTATCAGTTACTATGATAAATAATACCGGAGGTAATTTTGAAAATGAGATTGATTTTTTATTTTCAAATATCGTTACAACAGATGAGCTTTTTTCATTTTCCTTTAAAATACCGGTTTACGCGATCGCGGATGGAGGAGAAGTACCGTGGTTTATAAGACCAGGGATTATTCCTTTCGCTTATGATTTTGATGATGGTAATGGAAATTCCGGCGGTTCAATTCTAATTTATACGGGTACTGATCCCGGGAATATAACCGTTAATTTTGCGGATAATACATAAATGACGGAGTGTAATGTGATTCGGCGGCTGCTTGTTATTTTAATTCTNCTCGTATTATGCGGTTTTTCAAGCTGCATTGAACCTGTCGGATATATTGATTCTAACGGAAATGGGATTGGAAACGGCAGCGGCTCGCAATATGAATTTTTAATGCTGCGCCCAAATAGAATTTTATACGATGTAAATTCAGGAGCGGACTCAAGATTTAGCCGCCAGCAGGATTTAAGCGTTTTTTTGGCGGATAACGGCGAATTTAAAAAAATAGAAACAAGCGACAGCGGTTTGATTCTCGAAGTAATCGAGAATCCGGGTTTAAATTCTGAAACAATAACTGTCGTAAATAATGGTTATTATGTTTTTTCAATTCCGGGAAGATACCTCATCAGGGGGACGTATAATGAAAAATCCGANGAATATTCNGTGGANGTGCGCGGCTCGTTTATTAACCCCGGCGAAGGCTCGGACTTTGTCGACATTATTTGGTTGTAATTATGCGCCGATCTCACGTGTCTAAAAAAGTGGAATTATCTGGAATTAAGCATTAAAATAGATATATGAGGAAGTCGGCTTTTTTTATCATTCTTTTTCTTGCTTGTTCCGTCCTTTTTGCGCAAGCCTACCGCGAAGCCAGGATCTTTGTCCCGCCTGTAACAGGCGGCGGTAATGACGGAGATACGGCTTTTTTCTACAGGCAGCTTACCTACGAAGTGGTCCTTCAATATTACGCGCTTGTAAGGACGCAGCATATTTCCGATTTTGTCCTGAGAGGTTCGATTAGACCTTTTACCGCGCAAGACGCCGAACGTGAGCCGGAGCCTGTCATCGTTATGCCTGAACCTGAAATTGTAATGGTTGATGTTCCTGTGGTCAGGGCGCAGCCTCATCCTGTTCCTCTGCGGCCGATACCGGCTGTAAGGTACACAGGCCCGAGACGTGAGTTTTTTTCGTGGGAGATTGATGACGGTATTCATTTTTATGATGTTAGGGGAGAAGGCAATTATGAGCCTGAAGAAATAACTGAATATATTCAGGTGCCGATGACAGTTCACGCTCCTGTTCCTGAAGCGCCGGCGCCGGTACTGATTCCGCCGGGGCGCAGCGAATTTGTTTTTGAACTTGAACTTTTAGACAGCGGATCGAACGAAGTAATCGGCAATCAATATATTATCTATCAGGGAGTTGACGGCTCTGTAAGCGATTTTCTGTCAATCATGGTTTATAACATGCTTGCAGGTATTCCCGATATCGAAGAAGTTGTTGACTGGCGCGACAAATGGTTGTTTCTCGAAACTAGCGCACTATGGACGCCGCGCCTGTATTCAGGAGTAACTCAATCCATCAACTGGATGAACTTTGGTGTGCGGCTCGCGCTTGAATTCCATTTTCTGGATTTTTTATCAATCGATCTTGGAATGCAGTTTGTTCAAGACTGGGTTTTAACTTCCACGAGCGGATACCGCGATCTTACCCTCGAAGTGCCATTAACATTAAAATTTGTATTTAAACCTTCGGATCATTTTGTTATCTCTCCTTACGGCGGAGCTGTTTTTAATTATTCCCTCATGGGCACTACAGAACCGTCCATGTTTTCATGGCTCGCGGGATTGCAATTCGGCGTAAGAGCAGGACCCGGCATGATCGTTATTGATCCGCGTTTTGCCGTTGATTTTTTCCACTCTGTAATCGGAGGATCCATCAATTATGATCGCTACAGCATCCAAATCGGAGTCGGTTACAAGTTTGGCTTTATATCGAGAGGATCGCGGGATTATTGACGCGAAACCGCCCGCACTGTAAAGTGTAGTAATGGCTTTTATAAAAAATCTTTTTGACCGCAATTTTCTGGAATATGCCTCTTATGTAATAAAAGACAGGGCCATTCCCGATCTTGAGGACGGGCTAAAACCCGTTCAAAGGCGTATTCTTCATACGTTGTTCGAAATGGACGACGGAAAATTCCACAAGGTCGCCAATGTTACAGGCCAGTGCATGAAGTATCATCCGCACGGAGAGGCTTCTATAAATCCCGCGCTTGTAAATCTTGCCAACAAGGAACTTTTCATTGACAGGCAGGGAAACTTCGGTAATCTTTACACCGGCGATGACGCATCCGCGCCGCGTTACATTGAATGTCGCGTAACGCCTCTCGCGAAAGATATTTTTTACAATCCAAAACTGACAACATGGACGGATTCTTACGACGGCCGCAACAGGGAGCCTGTGTTATTTCCGGCGAAAGTCCCCGTTGTTTTAATCATGGGAGTAGAAGGAATCGCGGTCGGCATGTCGACAAAAATTCTGCCGCATAACGCGATCGAAGTGCTGGAAGCCGAAATCGCCTGCCTTAACGGTAAAAAGTTTGAACTTTACCCTGATTTTCCCACAGGCGGCTATGTTGATGTTTCAGGTTACGAAGGCGGCAACGGCAAGGTTTTAGTGCGCGCGAAACTTGATACGTCCGATCCCAAACGCATCCTTATCACGGAGCTTCCATTCGGCTCGACAACTGAGAGTATAATCAACAGCATTGACGCGGCCGCCAGAAACGGGCGGATAAAAATCCTCGGCATAAATGATTTTACAACTGATAAGGTCGAGATCGAAATTAAAATGGCGCGCGGCGTTTATTCACAGGAAACGATAGACGCGCTTTTCGCCTTTACAGAATGTGAGCAGTCAATCTCTGTCAACCTGCTTGTGATTAAAAACGGCCTTCCCGCCGTGATGACAGTAAACGATGTAATCAAGTATCACGCGAAACAGCTTGTAAAAATTCTTACTAAAGAACTTGAGCTTGAGAAAAAAGAGCTTCTTGATAAACTGCACCTGCGCACGCTGGAAAGAATTTTTATCGAAGAGCGGATCTACAAAGGCATCGAAAAAATGAAGACAGCGAAAGGAGTGCAGGACGCGGTGATCGCGGGATTTAAACCGTTCTTAAAAGAGATAGGCCTGCGCGGCGTTTGTGAGGACGATGTCGATCATCTTCTGCGTATTCCAATCCGCAGAATTTCGTTATACGACATTAATAAAGCCCGCGACGAGATGGAGCAGATAAACGCGCGTATCAAAGAAATCGGCTCTCACCTTAAAAACATTACAGCGTACTCAACCGCGTATCTTAAGGGAATCATCGCCAAGATAAAATCAAATGAAGAAATCGGTAAAGGAGCGCGTAAAACAGTTGTGGGAACGTTTGACAAGGTGGTTGCCAAGGAAGTTGTAAAGCGCGATGTCGAGTTAAAGTACGATGCGAGAACAGGCTATCTAGGCACAAATGTGTCAGGTTCTAAAATCGCCGAAGTCTCTCCGTTTGACAGAATTCTTACTATCCGCAAGAACGGAATGTACACGGTTATGGATCTCCCAGAAAAAACTTTTGTGGGAGCCGATGCATGGTGGATAGGCGTCGCTGACAAGGACGCTCTTGCGAAAACAATTTTTACAATAATCTACAAGGATAAGGATGACGGTTTCCCGTACATTAAACGCTGTGTTATCGAAGGCTGGATAATGAACAAGGATTATTTCCTCGTCCCGGACGGCGCGGCGGTCATGCATATAGACACTGCACCAAAGTTTTCCTTTACATTAAAATACAAACCCAAGCCGCGCCTTAAAGTTCTGACAGAGGAGTTTAAAGCGCAGGATTACAATGTCCGGGGCTTAAAAGCCGGAGGCATAAGACTCGCCGCTAAAGAAGTGGAAAAATTTGCCGGTAAATAATTGCAGCCTGTACAGTTCGCGTAGTTGTGAGGTTCGCGGCTGGAGAAATCTGTCAGTACATGATAAAATATAGGAATGTGTATGGCGAATAACGTAGAAATCTCGGTTGATCCCGATTTGTGTTTTTCTGCCGAAGAGCAAAATGAAATAATTTCACAGATAAACGGCATTGCCGAGCAGAATAAACATAAATTATCAGAAGACGCTGTTTCAACGGCGCAGCGGCATGGAAAAAAAATTGTGATTAACGCGAAAAAGAAGGGCTTTCTTTTCCCGTTTGCCGTCAATGCCGCCGCGGCGGCAGTTCTTTGCGCAGGTGTTTTTCTGCTGCTGTCATTTAACGGCAGGGTAGACGCACAGGCGAAAACCGGCGGCGCTGTTTACAATCTTACGGAAAAAGCGCTGATAGAAGAAATCCGTAATAGTACGGCGCAGGCGGTTACCGCGAAAGAAGCTGAAATCGCGGCTATAAGGCTGCGTCTTCAGGAAGTAGACAGGCAGTTGTCTCAAGTTAATTCAAGCAGTGTAAATCTTTCGGATGAACAGATTTCAACGCGCGAGTCTCTTCTTGCGATGCAGGTTTCGTTTAACAATGAACTTTCGGTGCTGCAGGATGAGAGAGCGCAGATTCTGGAAGCATCACGCCTGAGGGAGTCGCGCTTGAGAACTCAGCTTGAAGAAAGAACAAGGGAGCTTACGGCGGCGCAAAGAACGTCAGGGGAACTTGAATCCGCGCAGAGCGAACTTGAAAGGCTTACAAGCGAACAGGAAGTGCTTGCCGCGATAGACGCGCAGATTTCAGGCGGCTTCTCGTCGATAAGCGCGTTTTTACATGAAGGCCGCAGCGATCAGGCACTGCGGACAATCGAAAGCCTCAGGATATTCTGTAATAATAATGCGCTTTCCTCTTCAAGACTGTTTCAGGCAAAAAGGGAAGTTTACAATCAATCGTTCAATTTACTTGAAACGATGATAAACGACATTCAAAACCAGGGGCAGCCTGTTACGCGGCAGCCGGATTTACAGCCGAGAATAAATGAGCTTCAGGAAACAATTGCAGCGATGCAAAGAACGATTGATTCTTTTTCAAGCGGCAGTTCCAATCAGACAAGCCGCATAACAGAGCTTGAAGGAACGGCTGCTTCCCTCCGGGAAACTGTTTCATCGCAGCGGGCGGCTGTTTCCTCCCTTGAACGCGCTTCGGCGGAAAAAGACAGCGCAATCTCGGCGCTTCAAACCGAGAGGTCAACTCTAACCGCAACAGTCACGAACCTGCAAACGTTAAACGCAACACAGGAGCAGGAGATAACAAATTTGCGTAATCAGATAACAGCCATCCGCCAAATGCTCGCGGAGTAAACTATTTTGTTTTCATTACTTCCACGCCGTTCCAGTTTGACGGCGGAGGGGAGGAAGCGTATTCGGCGCATCTTGCGCGGAGATTTTCGGCGTTGAAGTCCCCCGGCAGTAATGCTAGAACTTCATTGAACTTTTCAACGGCTTCAGCAAAGGAACGGTTATAGTAGAGTTTCATTCCCTGATTGTGCAAAGGCCACGCCTTTTGCTCTTCGGGGGGCAGTTCGTTTTTTACGGTGAAAATCCTGACGCCTCTGGTTTTGCCTTTTACCGCTACTGTGTCAAGAAGCCTGTAGTGAAGACCGGAGGCAGGCGAAGTTTTCCGCAACTGCTCAAAGAGGCTCTCCGTTATTAAAATATCCGAGTGATATGTTTTTGTTAATCCTTCCATTCTTGAGGCGAGATTTACCGCGTCCCCTATGACGGTGTAATCCATCTTGCGCTCGCTTCCTATATTGCCGACAGTCACTTCGCCGTAATTTATGCCGATGCCGATTTTAAATTCACATTTACCAAGACGCCTCTGGTTCTCGTTGAATTGCGTGACTGCATTGATCATCTCAAGCGCGGATAATACGGATTGAAGAGCGGCATCTTCATGTTTTTCAGGCGCGCCCCAGAATGCCATGACGGCATCCCCGATGTATTTGTCTACAATGCCCTTTCTTTTATAGATAATATCGACCTGCCCCGAAAAATAACGGTTGAGTGAATTGACCAAATCATCGGGAGCCATACCTTCGGAAATTGTTGTAAAAGATCTGATGTCGGAAAATAAAATGGAAAGTTCGCGGTTGTCTCCTACAAGCATTTTTTCCGGGGACGCGAAAAACCGCTCGATCACGTCATTGGGAACATATTTCTGAAAAATATGGCGGATTCGTTCTTCTTTTTTTCCGGCGAGAACCGCGTCAAACGCGTAACGTTTTATCTGGGTGTATGCCCTGTCAAGTTCCTCCGTCATTTTATTAAAGGAGGCGGCAAGAACGCCTGTTTCGTCGTTGTACTCGACTTCGACTCTCGATGAAAGATCCGCCGTGCTGATTATTCCGTTCATCGCGCCTGAGATACGCCCAAGCGGTTTTGTAAATCGGTTTGTTATCAATATAAGAAGAATGATCGCGGCCGCGATCGCCGCGCACAATGTGATGATTGTCTGGAGCGTTATATTTTTCGCGTCTTTGTAAAATGAATCTTCTGTTTCGGCGATCAATATATACCAGTCAAAAGGAGTAAAATAAAAAGAACTAAAAATTCTTTTTTCGCCGCCAATGACCGCGCTTGAAAGCCCGTGGTTCTCCTCGCCGAGGATTCGCGTTAACCCGGCAATCTCCGAAGGTGTCAACGTGATAGACGAGCTTGCCATGCCGATTGTCATGCTTTCTTTTTCGACCGCGAAAATAATTTCGCTTTCGCTTTTTACAAGGCTGTTTCCGTATTGCGCTATCGCGTTCTTCGCCGCGTTTGTCATGTTTTGATTTGATGCAAAGTTATTGTCTATTAAAAGCGACCACTGGCTGTTCGCGAATTTTTCCAGCTCTCCAAGTTTAAATCCAAGAAGCTGTACGGCAAGGCGCGTGACGCCGTTTACCGCGTGAAAATAGGAAGCGGCCTGCGCAAGGCACAGCGGTACAATGATTAAAGGGAGAACGACGANGAACATTTTTAACCGTATTTTCATTTTTAAAGTTTAAATAATATATTAAAATTTCTCAAGCGTATGTCTTGAAATTCCGATATGGAAAGTATGAAACGTTATAGTATCAAATGTACACCGGGCAATGTCGAGTACATCGATGTACTTAAAGAACTCGACAACGAGTATGTGGTTCGCTTTACACGCGAAAACAGCGGAAGCGTTAAAACAACTGAAGAGACCATCACAAGGCATCTTTTCAATATCTGCGTACAGACCGGTTATCTTAACCCGATGACAGAAAGCTCTGTCGCGTAAACAGCTTTAAACCGCTTCGTTAACTGTGCCGAAGGATGCCGCATCCTGGTATGAGGATGCCGAATTCTGGGAGCGTTTCGCTCCCATTATGTTCGATACCGCGCATTGGAAAGAAGTTTCCGATGTGGCTGACGCTGTTACGCGGCTGTCTAAATTTAATCTCTACGGAGAGACGTTAAGCGGCAATTGGCATAAGCCTTTAGAATCCGCTCCGAAGGTTCTGGATCTTTGCTGCGGGGTCGGCAGAATTAGCGGCGAGCTTTCCCGCATGGGTTTTGCCGTAACGGGCGTTGATATTACAAAATCATTTCTTGACACCGCGGTAGAAGACGCGAAATACGAAAAACTTAATATTGAATATATCCGCTGCGACGCGAGGGATTTTGTCCGCCCCGGGTATTTTGACGCTGTCTTTAACCTCTACATTTCCTTTGGATATTTTTCCGATCAAAATGATGATCTAAAGGTTCTTCGCAACGCGCATGATTCATTAAAAGACGGCGGTTCATTCATCATCGAAACTCTCGGCAAGGAAATTTATGTCCGTGATTTTGTCGAAGCCGAATGGTTTGAACGCGCCGGCTATACCATACTGACAGAGTACGAGCCTCTTGACTCGTGGACATTTCTTAAAAACCGCTGGATCTCAATTAAAGACGGACAAAGAGTTGAAAAAATTTTCAACCAGCGCCTCTATTCGGCATCGGAGTTAAGATCGTTACTGTTTGAAGCTGGTTTTTCCAAAGTCGATATCTACGGCGACTGGGACGAAAGAGCATACAATCAATACGCGAATAAACTTATCGCCGTCTGCTTAAAATAAAAAAATAAAAAACCGCACTAACTTCACGAATCTGTTATTAATAATGTTTCAATTAGTATTGGTTCGCGCGATTCAAGATGTGATATAATATTATTCGGAGGACATCATGGGTAAGTATATTTTATCGCTGGATCAAGGGACTACAAGTTCGCGGGCTATTCTTTTTGATCATGAACAGAAAATATGCGCCGGAGAAGCGGAGCAAAAAGAGTTTAGACAGATCTACCCCCATGAAGCGTGGGTGGAGCATGATCCGATTGATTTATACACTTCCCAATACTCCGTAATGATGGATGTTATCGCTAAAGCGAAAATTGACGTGAGGGATATTGCCGCCATAGGCATTACAAACCAGCGCGAGACTACCATACTCTGGGATAAAAAAACCGGGCAGCCTGTTTACAACGCGATTGTCTGGCAATGCAGAAGAACATCATCAATAGTTGATACTCTGAAAAACAGCGGGCTTGGCGGATATATAAAAAAAACAACAGGGTTGATCCCCGATGCTTATTTTTCCGGCACTAAAATAAAATGGATTCTTGATAATGTTAAAGGCGCGAGGGAAAGAGCGAAGAACGGCGAGATACTGTTCGGTACTGTCGATTCATGGCTTATCTGGAAACTTTCCGGCGGGAAGGCTCATGTCACAGATTATACCAACGCAAGCCGCACGATGATCTTCGATATTCACAAACTTGACTGGGATGATAAACTTCTTGACGCGCTTGACATCCCTCGCGCCATGCTGCCCGAGGTAAAACCTTCGGGATCGGTTTTCGCCGCGGCTGGCATCGGCGGCATTGAAATACCGATTGCAGGTAACGCGGGCGACCAGCAAGCGGCGCTGTTCGGGCAGTGTTGTTTTGACAAGGGAGAGGCGAAATGCACATACGGTACAGGCTGCTTCCTTTTGATGAACACAGGTTCGCAGGCGGTCGAAAGCGGTAACGGGTTATTAACGACAATCGCCGCCGGTTTTGATAACAATGTTCAATATGCGCTTGAAGGTTCCGTGTTTACAGGCGGCGCTGTGATTCAATGGCTGCGCGATGAATTGCGTATTATTACGGACAGTGCGGACAGCGAATATTACGCGGGCAAAGTAGAAAATACTGGCGGCGTGTATCTGGTACCGGCATTCACCGGTCTTGGTGCGCCGTATTGGGATATGTATGCCCGCGGCTGCATTATCGGGATCACACGCGGAACAAAACGCGCGCACATTATAAGAGCGGCGGAAGAGTCTATCGCGTACCAGGTGATGGATCTTCTGCGCGCAATGGAAAACGGGCTTGGTATTTCGATGAAAGAGTTAAAAGTTGACGGAGGCGCAAGCAGGGATAAATTCCTAATGCAGTTTCAGTCTGATATTTGCCGTGCTTCGATTGCGCGTCCTGTCATCCGCGAAACTACCGCGCTCGGAGCCGCTTTCCTTGCCGGGATAACAACAGGTTTCTGGAAAGATAAAGATGAAGTAAAAAGCAGACAGGCATGCGACAGAATTTTTACTCCGTGCGATAACTTCGCTAAATGCGAAAAGCTGATCAATGACTGGCACAGAGCGGTAGAAAGAAGCCGGAACTGGAGCGTATAGCCGCAGGTGTGAAGCGGCAAGTGCGCTGTAAATAGCAGCCGGCTGCTCGTTATTTGTAATTAGTCATCCGCGGCAGGTCATTTTATACCCTCTTGATCATCGATAAATATTCGTGTAAAAAGTAATTTAAACCATGAAGTACTTCAACCCGGCGAATTTGGCTATAATTGCGTGTCCTGGCGGTGAAATATTCGCAGATGAGGTAATCGAACATCTTCATAATAAATACCGTCACAGCCGCAAGCAGACGGAGGAAGATCTCGCCAAGCGTCATAATATCAGCATTGAACAGGCGGCTCTTCATATCGATCTGATGAACAGAATCGCCGTCCGCGGAACCGAATCACAGAGCGGCACTGATAAAAGAAACCGCGGATTTAAAATCCCTGCTAAATTTACTTTATTTCCAAACGGTGAAATAAAAGCCGAAATAGAGGAGTCCATTCGCGGCAAGGATGTTTTTATTTTTCAGGATGTGGAGAACCGTTACCCTGTTAAATTTAACGGCGCCGCTGTAAATAATCTTTCCACAAACGATCATCTCATGACAATTTACGTTACTGTCGATGCCGCAAGGCAGGCAGGCGCGGGCAGGATTACACTCGTTATACCCAATTACCCGTATTCACGCCAGCATAAGGCAAAAGGAAGGGAAGGGTTGACCGCAAGCCGTATAGGGAAAATTTTTGAAAGCCTCGGCGTTGACCACATAATCACCCTTGATATTCACTCAAGGGACATAATGAACGCATTTGACAAGCTGCGTCTTGAAAACCTTCACGCCAGTTATCAAATTATACATACTTTGACTAAGATGGAAGGAATATTAAGCGATGATTTTGTCGTTGTATCTCCCGATACAGGCGCTGTTGACAGAAATAAATTTTACGCTTCCGCGTTGAAACGGCCTCTTGCGCTTTTGTACAAGGAAAGGGATTATTCCAGATTCAGCAAGGACGCGTCTCAGTCTAATATTTCCCAGATCCGCCTTCTTGGCAATGTACAGGATAAAACGGTTTTTATGGCGGACGACCTTCTCGGAACCGGCGGCACTCTTATTAAGGGCATGAGGCATCTTAAGGAAAACGGCGCGCGCAGAATCATCTGTGCGATAAGCCTTCCGCTTTTTTCCGGTAACGCTATTTCTCATTTTGACGAAGCGTATAAAGAAGGGCTTTTTTACCGTTTAATAGGCACAAACGCCGTTTATCAGGAAGAGGTAATGAAGCGCGAGTGGTATGTGAACGTTAATATTTCCCGTCTTTTCGCCCATGTTATTTCGCGCCTTCATCAAAATCAATCTGTATCGAGTTTGCTGGACAATGCCAGTATTATTAACCGCCTTCTTTCCCAGACAATGCCTGTAGAGCCGCAAAATGAACTGCCGTTTACCGAAAATGGATAACCTTTTATAAAATATTACTCTGTTATGCGAAAAAAAACCGTGCGCGGACACACGGTTTATGAATTTTCCTTGTTTTAATTATGACTATTTTTTAACTTTTGTTTTTTTAATTGTTTTTTTTGCTTTAGGAGCCGCTTTCGCGTCGGTTTTTTTGGGAGTTGCTTTCTTTGCCGCGGCTTTTTTGGGAGCCGCTTTTTTCACTGCTGTTTTTCCGGCAGGTTTTTTCTTCTGCTTTGCGTATTTTCTGTTTAAATTTGCCTGATATTCGCAGCATTCTTCACATAAGGTGTAACCCTTCTTTACTTTGCCTCCGCACCGGGGACACTTGCCTTTTGCAATACGGGTGTTGTACTTGTCTCTCCGCTGTTCATTAATTTCGGCCCTGTGAGCTTCGCGAAACTTCCTTTGCCTTTCCCTGTTAGCCAGGAGGGTTTTCTCATCAGTCATTGCATCTCTCCTTTTTACGTTTGATGATATATCGATTAATATAGCATATTATCATTTTTTTGTATATAGTTAGCAATAAATATTTTTTTTAAGGTTGATTATGTCCGCTCTGGATGCAAGAACGAAATTATTTTTTATTTTGATGATGACACTTTTGGTTTTTTTGATTAGTAAACTCGCGGCTGCAGTTTGTCTTCTGTCATGTTTCATATTTTTTCGTTTTGCATGCGCTGTTCCTTTCAGGTTAAAAGAGAGGTTTCGAACATTCAGGAATCTTACATTGTTAGCGGCATTTATTATTGCGGTGCAGACTGTCTTTGGTCCGGGCGAAACCTTCTTCGCCAAACCTTCATTTTTCAGGCATCTTCCTTTGTTTGGTGACATGATTTCATTTAAACACGAAGGTTTCCTCCTTGGAATTGTTATTGCCTGCCGGCTTGCCTGTCTTGTCGTTATTTTGCCGGTTTTCACGGAAACAACTCCTCCGGGCAGGATCGCCGCTGGCCTGTGTTCTCTCGGAATTAATTACAGGACATCGTTTATAATAACGACAGCCTTTAATTTAATGCCTTTTTTCAGGCAGGAAGCGCTGTCAATAATTGACGCTCAGAGACTCAGGGGTATGCGTAAAGCCGGCATCAGAACATACATCAGCCTTCTTCCTGCGCTGATGTTAGACGCAATGAGAAAAGCGCATATTGCTTCCGCCGCGATGGACAGCCGCGCGTTCGGCATTTACAAAACAAGAACATGGATCGATAAACCCCGGTTTAAAAAGGCTGATTTTTTATTTCTAGCCGCCTGTATGGCGTTTTCTGCTTTTTTTCTGTATTTTAATTACCGGTAGACACGCGTTATGGGCATAGTTCGTTTTGAAAATGTTTCATTCAAGTATCCGCGAAGCGGCGGTTACGCTCTGAGTAATATAAATTTTTCGGTTGTTAAAGGCGAGTTTCTTGCTGTTATGGGAGAAAACGGCGCTGGTAAAACAACATTCTGTAAATTAATAAACGGAATTATCCCCCATTTGTCGGGCGGAATTTTATCGGGAAATATTTTCGTGGACGGTATTCGCACAGATGAGTCTTCCGTTCCGCATCTGGCATCCATAGCCGGAATTGTGCTTGATGACCCGGACGCGCAGCTTTTTACATCAACGGTTTACGATGAAGCGGCGTTCGGCCTTGAGAATATTCTTCTGCCGCCGCAGGAAATCAAACAAAGAGTAGAATTCGCTCTAGCGGGCGCCGCTCTTACCGGGCTTGAAAGTAGGGTTCCTTCCACACTTTCAGGCGGTGAAAAACAGCGTCTTTCAATAGCGGCGGCTTTAGCGATGAAAGGAAAGATACTTGTACTTGACGAGCCGTTAAGCCGCCTTGATCCGCAGGGAGCGGCAAAGATAATGTCCGTATTGCACGAACTAAAGCTGCGGCATGGATTAACAATAATCATGGCAGAGCACAACAGCGCTTTTTTTGCGGAGTACGCCGACAGAATCTGCGTGTTAAAAAACGGCGCTGTCGCCGCGCTTGATACTCCGGCAAATATATTTGCAAATAACGCCTTGCTTGAAGAAAACGGTATACAGCCGCTTTGTGATACTGAAAGCAGGGAACATTTTACCGCGAAGCCGCTTATTACGTCGCCTAAGACGCTGTCAACGGCGCACGAAGGAAATATATCTCTGTCATATGTGCCTTCAAATGATGAGTCCGGGTGTTCCATCGTTGTTGAAAATGATCCCGCCGCAGAAGCAGTAAGGTTTTCAAATTTTTGTTTTTCATATTCAGGCGGCATTTCTTTTAATAATTTTAATTTAGTAATAAAGAACAATGAATTTACCGCCATTACAGGATGCAACGGATGCGGAAAAACTACCTTGTTAAAAAATATAGCGGGGCTTTTGCGCCCCATGAAAGGAGATATTTTTATCCGCAACCGGAATATTAAAAAACTATCTGTAAGCGAAATATCCAAAGAGGCTGGGTTCGTTATGCAAAACCCCGGCACTCAGCTTTTCTGTGATTCTGTCTTTAAAGAAGTGTCATTCGCGCTTAAGAATATGCATCTGTCAAAACAGGAAATTAAAAAACGCGTTAATGACGCTCTTGAAACCGCGGGGCTTACCGGTAAAGAAAACACGTTTCCCCATGCTTTATGCAGATCAGATCGTACAAGAGTTGTGATTGCGTGTTTAATCGCGATGGGGTGTAAAATTATGCTCTTTGACGAGGTTGATGTCGGTAATGATTACAAAGGCTGCATAAATATAATGGATATGGCATCCATGCTTCACTCAAGGGGCTTTACAATTGTTTTTGTTACGCATAACATATCTCTTGTTAAAAAATACGCCCGCAGAGTTATACGAATGGACTTAAATGGAATAACGGACGATTTTACAGGATAAAAAAAGTGAATAGATATTTTAAATCTGATAAACATTCAATAAGGCATCCGGCTGTTATTGCCGTGTGGGCATCGGTTATTGCCGCCGGATATTTGCTTCCGGCATTTCCGATTCTCGGCACAGGCGGGGCATTTTCATTCGCGTCGGTGCTTAATCCGCTTTCAGGAATTTTTTTCGGGCCATTGGCAGGGGCTTTATGCTCCGCGGCCGGAGGTTTTATCGGATCTCTTATCGCGCCGCATACAGCGTGGATGGGCTTAGCGACATTTATTATCGGCGCGGCAACAGCGTTTACAACTGGATGTATCGCGTGGGGTAAATGGCCGCCTGTCGCCGTAAACTCAAACGGCGGTTTTATTTTTAACGGCGGGATTATCATCTATACAATCGGAACGATCCTCTGGTTTACGCAGGAAATCGGCAGAAATATTTTTATTTTTCCTATTATTTTTTACGGGCTTGGTTTTACCGNNATGATTGCAGGAATTATTTTCGCGGGGAAATTTTTTNTAAGCGAAANAAATATTTTAAAATTTCCNGCAATATGGCTTTGCGCTTTCGGCGGATTAATTGGCGGCGCTTCTGTAGGGAATTTTTTTTCGCTTGTGTTGTACAAGCAGCCTGTTGAAATCTGGGNGGTATTGACTGTCTCAGCTCCAATTGAACGCGCCGTCTTCGCNGTATGCGCCGCGCTTGTAGGAGCGCCTCTTCTTACAAGCCTAAATAAAATCGGCATATACGCAGGCCCTCAGCCGGAAGAAGAGATTATGGTTAAAAGCGATGAAGTTTGATATTCATGTGCACATAACGCCTCCTGATATTTGCGCGAACCCGGAAAAATACTCGGAAAAAGAGCCTTATTTTTCGATGTTATCACGGAGCAAAGTTAATAAATTTTCCTGTGCGCAGGATGTAATTGCCGCAATGGAGAAAAATGATATTGACAGAGCCGCCGTTTTTGGTTTTGGTTTCCGCGACATTGGTCTATGCCGTTATGTGAATGATTATGTTATTGAAAGCGTAAAACAGTTCCCGCAAAAACTTTCTGGTTTTACTGTAGTTCCACCTGCCGGTAAAGAAGCGTCTGATGAAATTGAAAGGTGTTTTAATGCGGGGCTTAAGGGAGCAGGAGAGTTATTCCCGCAGGGGCAGGGAATTGATCTTGAAAATAAAAATGACACTGCCTTTATTACAGGAGTATGTAAAGAACGCGGCCTTCCGCTGATGCTTCATATAAACGAACCTGTCGGTCATTCATACCCCGGAAAAACAGATACAACTCTCCGCCG
>WQRT01000013.1 GCA_009786625.1 Treponema sp. | reverse complement strand
GGGCTTGTAATCCGCGGATCGCGTAACATCATTACAGTGCGCGTTGATTCAGAAAACGGTCATGAAGATATTGAATGTAGAATAAAAGGAAAAGTTTTAAAAGGTCATGAGAATGTTTATAATCCGATCGCTCCCGGTGACTTTCTTTTAATTGAGTGCGACGAAGAAAGCGCCATGATCCTCTCTGTGGAAGAAAGGCGCAATGTCTTTTGCAGATTTAACCAGAAAGACGCTTCTAGCCAATGTCTTGCGGCAAATATCGATCTCGTACTTTGCGTCTGCACTCCCCTCTCTCCGCCGTTCAGGCCGCGGTTTCTTGACAGGCTTTTATTACAGTCGGACATTGCCGGGATTGAAGCGGTTGTTATCTGCAATAAAAATGATCTTGAATATAACGATATTGATGTTGACGAACGCCTTGAGGAATACAGCCGCATCGGCTATAAAGTAATGTATATTTCCGCGAAAACAGGAAAAGGTATTGAAGAACTCCGCAAATATCTCGCGGGAAAAACATGCCTTCTTGCAGGGCAGTCGGGAACGGGAAAATCAAGCATCATTAATGCATTACAGCCCGGACTTGATATAAGAGAAGGAAATTTAAACGAAAAATATGACAGGGGCGTTCATACAACAACACAGGGAATTATGTATGAATTATCAGGCGGATGCCGTTTAATCGACACTCCTGGAGTCCGCCGTTTTATTCCTGACGGAATTAAAGCCGGCGAAGTGATTACGCATTTACGCGAGTTTGCTCCGCTCGCGGGCAAGTGCAGTTTTGGAATGTCTTGCTCCCACATAAGCGAACCGGGCTGCAAAATTCTGGAAGCCGTAGCGGCAGGAGTTATCCACGAAGACCGTTATGAAAGTTTCCTGCGGATAATAAAAGACATTGAAGGCAAAGATAATGACGACTGATGATAATAACATAAATAGATCAACGCATGAAGACGCATTTACGGTTTCACCAGCTCTTCCTGACAGAGAAACGCTCGCGCGGAAAACTGAAATCCTTCTTGAATATCCGCGAATTATGGAACAAGCCGCGTCTCACGCATTAAGCGAAGAAGCGGCCGCGATTATCAGGGAACTTCATCCTGTCTTTAACGATTCGTTAATCAAAATAAAAGAAATTGTTATCGCGATCCATTCATTAATAAAATCGCATAACGATGAGCCGCGTTCATGGCTTCCTTCCATTGGATCGCTTATTCCAAAAATTGAAACGCAGGGCGCTGTCCTTGATCTTGACGAGGTTCTCGCGCTTGGCCTTTTTACAGAACGCGGCATTGAACTAAGTAAATGGCTCGGCAGGGAAAAGAGCGCCGGCAGAGATGAGCTGTCTGACGGTAAAAAAGCGCTTTACTCAATGCTTGATGAAATCCCTGACTGCATCTGCGTCGCTCAGGAAATTTTTAAAATTATAGACAGAGAAGGTAATCTCCGCGATCTTCCGGTGTTACGCGCAATAAGAAAACGCATAGCATCTCTTGAAAGAGATCTAAAAAACGCTGTTACGCGCTATTGCGCCGACGATGAATATAAACGGATGCTGCAGTCGGCAATTCCCTCGCAGCGCGATGGGAGAGCCGTCCTTGCCGTTAAGGCTAACTTCCGTGCGAGAATTCCGGGGATTGTGCATGAAGTATCAGGCAGCGGACAGACAGTCTTTGTGGAACCTCTTGAAGTTGTGGAGAAAAACAATGACATCCTCATGGAAAAACGCAACCTTGACGCGGAAATTCAAAAACTGCTGCGCGAATTAACGGAAAAAATTTCCGCTCATGCTGAAAATATTAACAAATTTCACCTAACGATCATCGAACTTGAATGTTTAAGGACAAGGGCATGGTACTCAGCCGCGGCAAAAGGTCATTTCGCTAAAAACGCGCATGAGAACATGGCTTTGCATCAGGCGCGGCACCCGATGTTAAAAAAGGCCGTTCCAATCAATATAGAGATGAATAGTGTTACGCGCACATTAATCATCACGGGACCTAATACAGGCGGTAAAACCGTAGCGTTAAAAACGCTGGGGCTTTTTGCCATGATGAACCAGAGCGCCCTTGCTCTTCCGCTTGATGAAGACAGCTCTCTTCCCGTTTTTGACGGAATATTCGCAGACATCGGAGATGAGCAGTCAATCAACCAGTCACTTTCAACGTTTTCTGCGCACATTACAAAAATCGCCGCCATAACGGCATACGCGGGAGAAAAATCGCTGGTTCTGCTTGACGAGCTTGGCTCAGGCACAGATCCGCAGGAAGGCGGCGCGATCGCGATGGCGGTGCTTGATCATCTTATAGAGAAAAACGCGCGCATGATCATTACAACCCACCACGGTATTTTAAAACACTACGGCTACACGAGGCAGGGAGTACAAAACGCGTCTGTTGAGTTTAACGCCCGCACTCTCTCTCCCACATATAAAATAATAAACGGGCTTCCCGGCGAAAGCAGAGCGCTTGATATCGCTCTTTCAAACGGGCTTGACAGCAAGATTGTAGCAGAAGCTAGAAAATACATTGATGAAGAAAAATCCGATGTATCAGAAATGATCAGAGGCCTTGAAGAAAAACAGAGGGAGCTTGCCGGGCTTGAGATAAAAAGCGCGATAGAGCAGAAGAATCTGAATGAGGAAAAACGAAAAACTGATTTAAAAGAATTAAAACTCCGCCAGAAGGAAGCGGAGTTAAAGCGCGAATCTGTAGGCAAACTTCAGCAATTTCTACGCGACAGCCGCAAAACTCTTGAGAACCTAGTCCGCGAGCTTAAGGAAGGCGAGATAACGCGCGAGAAAACGCTTAAAGTAAAAGAATTTATAAATGAACTTGCGCGTAACGCGCAGGAAGAAAGTGAAGCGCTGGAAGCGGAAGAGCTTGCCATTAATAGGCAGTTGTCGGGCGGAATTGAACAAGGTGACATCATTTTTACTCCCGGTATGGAAGTATTCGCCGGTACATTAAAAAAACGCGGAGTAATAATCCGGGCGGACAAGAAAAAATCCGGCGGAGCCTTTCCTTCATGGCTTGTCGAAATCGGCTCGTTAAAAATCAGTTTTCCGCAGAACGAGTTAAGCCCGGCGGCCGCGGAAAACCAAAATGTTAAAACAAATACAACATCATGGGCGGCGGAATACGGAATGTCAGGTAACGCAGTATATGAACTAAAACTTCTGGGTATGCGTCTTGACGAAGCCACAGATACCTTGCGCCGTCAGATCGAAGCGGCGTCGTTGTCCGGCTTAAAAAATTTCGCCGTTATCCACGGCAAGGGCAGCGGTATTTTGCAAAAAGGCATTCACGATTATTTAAAACAGGATCCGGCAGTCGCCGATTATTATTTCGCAAGACCGGAGCTTGGAGGCTTCGGCAGAACTGAAGTTGTGTTAAAATAAAACTAAAAAAACTAAAAAATACGTTGACAATTGAATACAGCCTTCCTAAAATTAATATAAGGCGGTACAATGAATTTTTTAAACGGCTGGACGATAGATAATTACCTGTCTTTGATCCTTTTAATTGGGATGGCGATAGGCAGTATTTTCGCGTTAATTCAATGGAACTCCTCCATAAGAATACGAAGAACTGAGTTCCTTGATGAAATTATTAATAAACTTTGGTTCGATCAATCAATGGCTAAAACCATGTATAACATTGACAATGATCCCGCGTGGTATACGGGAGATTTTCATAAAAATTATTCGGACATGGGATATCAAATTGATAAACTTCTTTCATATTTTGATTTTATCTGTTATCTGTATGAGATAAAAAATATAAAATATGACGAGTTCAATGTAATTAAATATGAAATTGACAGAGCGTGCGCTTCTCCGTCCGTGCAGGCGTATTTATGGAATCTGTATCATTTTTCAAACGAAATTGAAGCGGGCTGTTCATTCATGTATATTATAAATTACGGAATAAAAGAAAAAATAATAAAAAATGATTTTAAATCAAACAACAAAGATTTATTTAATAAATATTTAAAATTTTAATCTACAAGCGGCTCATCGCTGTCCATCAAATCCGGGATAACATAAACAAGAGAACCTGATTGGCGTACGCGCAGCTCGGCGTGTCCTTTTGTAACCATTTCGTCAAGAGCTTTCCTGGATTCTTCAATGGACGCGTTAGCCGCAAGTGCCAGATCGCTCGCCGTGATTATGCCCTTATTCACTTTTGCGGCTTTTAAAATTACACGCTCAATGCTTTCTTTTTCCGTGATGCCGCGTGACTGACCATCACCTATTGCGCGTAAGTAAGGACTGCCCACTTGATTTTTTTCGATCCTAATGGTTCCGTCGGCAATCGCCTTTTGAAGATTAGCGTTCCTGACCTGACCCGGCAGAGTTATAAGATCGTAAATTGAACCGATCATGCCAAGACCGCCCGTACAAGCCCACAATATCCCCGTAGGGATTTTACCAAGGTAAAAACGATGAAACCCCAACGCTCCAAAACCTGAGAGGAAGAAGAGAATATACGCTAACCCTGTATGGTACATATTTAAAGATTAACGTGTATTATTGCTATCGTCAATAGTTTAATAAGGCTGCCCCGCCGCTTTNGGCGCGTAATCCTTGCCGCTAAAAATAACAAGCGTTAACANAGTTATAAAATACGGTAAAATGTTAAAAACTTCCGACGGCAGAAAATCAAGGCTCCTTATATTAAAAATATTAACAGCAAGGCTTGATGAAAGGCCGAATATAAAACTCGCGCCTAGAATACCCGCGGGCTTCCAGCGTCCAAAGGAAACGGCGGCAAGCGCTATGAAGCCTTTTCCATTGATCGAGTTAACAGTAAATTGAATATCCTGCGTAAGAACAACACAGCCGCCCGCAAGACCGGCAAGAAGCCCGGATATCAAAACGGCTAAATATCTGATCGCGGTAACATTAACGCCCGCGGAAGCAAGCGCGTGAGGGTTCTCTCCCGCGGCGCGGAGACGCAGACCGCCGGGACGTTTATACAGAAAAAACCATGTTATAACAATTATAATAAGCGCGATCCATAACGTAGGATATATTCCGTAAAAACCCGGCTGCATTCCCATTCTGTAATTCATACTGCGATCCATCCGGAAAATGAGCTGGCAGATAAAAACAGTCAGGCCGCTGGAAAGAAGATTTATACCGGTGCCGGAAATAATCTGATCCGCTTTCAACGTAACGGAAGCGAATGCGTGTATTAAAGAAAAAAGCGCTCCTGAAAGTGATGCAAAGATCAAAGACATCGGAACTGAAAAACCGGTTTTTGTTTCCATTAGCACATGAGTGATAGCCGCGGTCATCGCGCCTATTAACATTAATCCTTCAAGCGCGATATTTACAACACCCGCTCTCTCGCAGATCATGCCTCCCGCGGCGGCTATTAAAATCGGCGCTGTTATCATTAGTGTTGACGGAAGCATCGATGTAAAAAAATTAATTTGATCCATCAGCGCTCCTTCCCGTTAGCCGATCATCATTAGGTTCGATTCCTCTTCTAAGCCTTTCNTTTTTCCGCCACTGCGCGAACATATAAATCCCGGAGCGCAGNGCGAGAAAAACAACAACAAGCCCCATAATAATCGAGGCGATTTCCTGCGGNATCTGNCGNGATTGCATCAGCGGCTGAGCGGATTTTAACATTCCAAAAAGCAATCCCATAACNGCAACACCGGCGGCTGTGCAGCTTCCNCCGAGCGCCACGGCGATGCCGTCAAAGCCGTAATTNTCAAATGCGGAGAGCACTCTCCCGTATGAAAAAACACCTAACGAAACACACGCGCCGGCAAGCCCCGCGAACGCGCCTGAGATTGCCATGGCTGTAGTAATATTTGTTTTAACCCGCATTCCCGCGTAAAGAGCCGCATCCCTGTTAAAACCTGCGGCGCGGAGGGAATAACCAAGCGTAGTTTTTTCCATCACAAGCCAGTAAGCAATGATAGCGGCAATAGTAAGCCACAGACCCATATTCAGCCTTGATCCGTTTGTCAGTGACGACAGCATGGGGCTTGCGAGCGATGACGTTAAGTGAAATTCAACAGTTCTGATAGTTGATGTTCCCGGAATCCTCAATGTGATGATTCTGTGAAGATAAAACGCGATGTAGTTCATCATGATGGTGGACACAACTTCGGAAACCCTGTACCGCGCTTTAAAAAATCCGCAGACAGCTCCCCATAACGCTCCTGCGAACATCGCGCCTGTGACGGCGGCAAAAAGGTGAAGCACAGGAACTTTCACAAAAGTAACGGCGATGAACTGCGCCGCGGTAAGACCTGCTATATACTGCCCTTCCGCGCCGATGTTGAATAAACCCGACCGCGCGGAAAACGCGAAAGAAAGTCCGCATAAAATTAGCGGAATTGCCGTTACGAGCCATTCGCCGGTGTAACGCACATTCCATGTTCCGCGACGCGAATCGAAACCAGTTACCACCTGCAAGATCGCCTGATACATACCGGCGGGATTTCTTCCGATTATAAAAAGAAGAACTGTCGCTGTCAGAAAACCAAAAATTACAACCACCGCGGATACAGCGAAATTCGATCCTGTAAAAACCTTGAGGATTTTTTCTTCTAATCTAGCTGCGTTAGTCGTCAATGGCTCTCAAGTTTTGCGGAAAACCGGGAAGCTGCATGGACTGCGCCAGAGTAGGCGCGACAATTATTTGGCCGCTTGAGATTTGCGTTTTAATAACTTCCAGTCTGTCAATTATATTTCTGCTTAACGCCGGATTCGCGGTAGAATAACCTACGCCGTCAGCGCGGAGATCGAACGTGATCACTTCGCCTCTGAATGTGTTATTCTTCACGGCGTTTAACGCGTAAACGACGCTTGTTTCAACGCGTTTAAGCATTGATGTAAGCACTGCGGAATCGGTGTTGTTGTACAAACCTTCGTCAAACTGATCGGAGTCTACGCCGATTGCCCACACATTTCTTCCCGCGGCGCGGTATTCTTTCGCCTGCGCGATTGTTCCGTTTCCGCTTCCGCCGGCCGCGGAATAAATCGTGTATACGCCCGAATCATACCAGTTCCTCGCCTGTGTTTTCGCGAGCGCCGGATCGCCCCAGCTATTTACATAATAATCAACGATCTGCGCGTTGGGGATTATAGACAGAATTCCCTGCACATATCCGACTTCAAATCTTGTAATAACAGTACCCGGCACTCCGCCGATAAAACCAAAACGCGGATTTTCGATGCCGTCTTCAATGGCTTTAAGCGCGGCGGCTGCGCCGACAAGAAACGATCCTTCATGCTCCGCGTAAACAGCCTGCATGACATTGCTTCCTTCAAGCCAGTCAACATCAACAATTAAATATTTTTGTTTTAAGTTCGCGGGCGCAACTTGCATCAGCGCGTCTTCCCATGAGAAACCGTTTACAACAATTAAATCATAACCTTCGTCTGTCGCCTGTCTCAGATTCGGCACGAACATACTGAAATCCTGCGCGGTAATCCAATCGTACGCGCGTCCTCTTTGGCGGGGATTCGCCCATGTATCACCGAAGAAATCGAGAATGCCTCTCCATGCCGCGGCGTTAAAAGATTTATCATCAACGCCGGTTGCGTCGGTAAGAAGCCGGACAGTTACGCCCATCTCAGAAATATTCTGAGCCGTATTCTGCTTCTGACATGAGACAAAACAAACCAATATTATCACTAATAAAAAGAAAAGAATTTTTTTCATATTTTCCTCCGATATTTTTATGGGCATACCCGGATTCGAACCAGGGACATCTTGCGTGTAAAGCAAGCGCTCTAACCAGCTGAGCTATACGCCCGCATAATGACGGCTTATTTANAGATAACCGCCAGAATTTTTTACAANGTAAAAAATTACGACATCTGCGGCTGTTCCGAAGGCNGCCGCCGGTATTTTTTACAAAAAAAATACCGATACCTGCGGCTGATCCGCAGGCAATACTGTAATTTTCTTATGCTAATAAGAAAATTGTGGTATTGATCCGCAGGCAACCGCTTTAATTTTCTTATGAAATAAGAAAATTAAAGCGGCTGATGGGAGTCGAACCCACGTCTCCAGCTTGGAAGGCTGGGGTAATAGCCGTTATACGACAGCCGCTAATTTCAGGATTTTTCAAAACACAGGTTTTAAGCCATCCTGAATTGATATTTACAAAAAAACCGTAAAAAGTCAAGAGGGGGTTTTGGTTTTCATTACAAAGGCAAGCACTCGGGCTGCCGCTTCCCAGCACCAGGGCGGGATATAATCGCCCGGTTTGGCGCTGTCCAGCAGCGAGGCAAGAGCGGCATCTTCCACGACAGCGATTCCCGCTTCTTCGGCGGCAGCCACAATCCGCTCCGCTTCCCTGCCCCTTCCCGAAGCAAACAGTTTCGGAGCCAGATCTCCGTGTGCGTACCCGATTGCAGACGCGGTTTTCCTTTTTTTCAAACTACACCGCCTCATCCACAGACGCAAATTGATCCGCGCCTTCATACGGAAAAGATTCATCGCTAATTTTTACGGAAATCCGGTCAACAGGAATTTCCAGAACCTGTGACAAATCATTGATAAACTGCGAGTGATTTTTCTTTTGATTTTCAGATTGAAGATAAACTGTAAGCCTCATAAGCCTGTTGTCAGCAGATTCAAAAACAAACAGCCGCCTATTATTAGCATCTAAACCTTGATCCTTGTCCACTGTATAAATATCTAAAGCCATACCGGCCGCGCGCTCATCATTTTCTAGTAATATTCTCATTGATACTCTGTACTCAATTCCATCATCCGAAAAATCAAAGGGGATCACGATCCACCGCTGTCCGTTTTTCCCCGGCAGCTTGTTTAAAATATTTAACAGGAGATCTTTTTCAAGAAAATCTCCGGCGGTTTTTTTAAGATTATCGGCGGAAATTTTTTCAAGTTTTTTATTAGTTTTTTCACCATGATCATTATGATCTTTTTGTCTCCGCTGATCGCTGTTCTGCCGCGGGTCAACCGCCTCTGTATAATGATCAAGCGCTTTCTGATTGAGTTCCACGCCTTTACTCTCAGCCGCGGCCACCGATAATAAAACCGCCTCCCGCGCTTTCTCAAAAGCGGTTTTAATTGCAGCTAACGATGCCTCCTGTCCGGCTCCCGCTAAAACAGGCTGCGCTGATTGATGCGGCATAGCGCGTAACGTACTTTGCTGCGCGGACTGAAGCGCGGATTGAGACAATGCCTGAGGCGGAAACGCGGCCTTTCGTATATCAGCTAACACCTGCGGCTTTAGCGGCAGCGAAAAAAAACGCGCAAACGAAACAACAGAAGCGGAAATCTTATCCGCGGGAAGTCCCGCCGAAGCGGCCAATGAAGCTGCGGATTGAGGCGGCCGGGCGGCTCCGCGCACCGGAGAGGAAGCAGAAACATTCGCCTGAGATTTAACCGGCGGAGTATCACCTTTAACAGATTTTTTACTATTTAATGATTCAGAATTAATATTCAGCGAACCGGCTTCACCAATCATTCAGGGTTCCTTTTTTATAAATTTACTCAGTAATATATTTTGTTCGTATTGGTTCAGGCGGTCCGCGGTTAAATATTCTTAACCTTTTCAACAATAATATCCGTAATCTGTTCGGGAGTCAGGTGATCAGTGTTAATAGTTAAATCGGCAAAACCGTGGTTATCGGTATCGATGTTATAAATACGCAGGTACCTGCCGTGATCCTGCCTGTCGCGTTCATGCGTAAATGCTGTAATTTCTTCCGCGTTGCCGCCTTCCCTGCCGACAATTCGCCGCGCTCTTATTTCCGGGCTGGCATCAAGGTAGATTTTTATATCCGCTTCCTCAAGCAGCCAGATAGCAAGGCGGGAACCAAGCACACAGCCCTGTTCGTTTTTTATACAGCCGTTTGCATTACTGTTATTAGCGGCGCAGCTTGCATCATTTCCGCGCGCGATTTGAACCTGACGCGTGTCAACTTCTCTGTCCCACGAATCGTCTTCCGCCGCGAGTTCAAGCACCGTTTTCAGATCCAGTCCGCGTTCCTGCGCAAGCGAGCGAAACGTAAAATTAATAAAACGCAAATTCAAGGTATCAGCGACCATTTTGCTTACAGTTGTATTGCCGCAGCCGCTTCTTCCTGAAACGGCGATTTTAATATTTTTTTTCATCCGCTCCCCTGTTTCTGTTCTCCCGTTATCATTCAATATTTCTTAATTGCTCTCTGATGTTCTCAAGACATTCCTTCATTTTTACAACTTCGCCGCTTACTTCTATTATAACACTTTTTGAGCCAATCGTGTTTATTTCCCTGTTAATTTCCTGACATAAAAAATCTAATTTTTTACCGGGACGTGAGTTTCTTTCGTTCTCCTTCCTGAACTCGCCGAGATGGGATCCAAGGCGTGAGATCTCCTCGGAAATTGTATACTTCAGTAATAACGACGCTGTCTCAGCCAGCACTCTGTTTTCATCAATCTGACTGCCGAGCATTTCCGCGAAACGCGTCTTTATATTATCTTTCAGATTTTGCTCTATCGCCGGGACAAAAGCGATAATATTTTTTAACGATGATTCGATTGACTCAAGATGAGAAAGTATGTCGTTCTCAGTGTGCTTGCCTTCTCTTTCGCGTTCAAGACAGAAGGCGGCGGATGCGGCATCTACAAGCGGCATGATCTCCCTGCTGTAACGCTCTTCATCGCGGCTTTTTTCAATTTCAAGAACGCCGTCCATTTCCAATAACGCCGAAAGAGGCGGTTTTTCTTTTATGCCAAGTTCCTTTGCGAGATTTTTTACAGCCTCGTAATAAGCCTTCGCGGCGTTTTTATTTATACTGACAGTGACAGGCGCGTTATGTTCGCGGACACGNATAAAAATTTCCACNTTTCCCCTTGAACAGCAGGATGATATTTTTTCGCGTATTTTNGCTTCCAGCATTGAAAGCCACGGCGGCAGGTTTACAAATATTTCCAGATAGCGGCTGTTGCACCCNTTTACTTCCACCGANACTGACATTTCCTGTCCTGAATTTTCGCGGTACGCGAAACCTGTCATGCTAACCATTTTCCACCTCTTTAAAATGCGCGAAAAGTTTTTCTCCAAGCGGTCTGTTGCTGCCCGCGCCGAGAGTTACGAATATATCACCGCTTTTTAGAATTTCGCATAACGGCTTAAAGGCATCGTCTACTTCGTCAATATAGTATGTTTCTTTTTTAATGTCACCTAACGCCGAGCGGACAGCGCTTGTCTTTTCATATAGCGTTCTTCCGTTAACGCCGCCTTTATAATTTTCTCTTGCTGACGCGTAAATTTTATGCAAAAAAAGAACATCCGCGTCATTGAAACATTGCGCGAACCTGTCGAAAAGCGCCGAAGTGCGCGTATATGTGTGCGACATAAAACTTACAACAAGCCTTCTCGAAGGATAAAAACTTTTTATCCCTTCAAGGGTCGTTTTAATCGCGGTAGGATGATGCCCGTAATCATCCATAAAAATAATGCCGCTAACTTCGCCGAATACTTCACTCCGCCGTTTTGTGCTTTCAAAACCGGCAAGAGCTTCCCTGATTGATTTTATCTGTCCTTCGGTTAAAATATTGGCGTTTAACGTTCCTGATTCTTCCCTTGCCAGCGAAATTGTCAGCGCGAGAGCCGCGGCGGTATTCAGGGCTTCATGCCTGCCGGGAATATTCATTGTAATAGGATCAGGAAATCCGGCAATGGAAAAAACCGCTTTTTTATCTTTAATGTTATACGAAGTAATTTTAAAACCGCCGTCCGCGGTAAAGCCGTAAGGAACAAGCTCTATGCCCCGGTTATCGTTTTTAATTATCTGCGCGGTTTCGACAGCGCCGGGATCATCTGCGCAGTAGAAAAGCTGCCCGTCATCGGGAAGCAGTCTGCAATATTGAACAAACGCGTCACGAATCGATTCGTAAGTCGGGAAAAAATCCTGATGATCGCTTTCTACAGATGTTAAAATTATCCGCCGCGGCCGGAATGACAAAAAATGGTTCCGGTACTCGCAGGTTTCCGCGATAAAATATTTATTACCAAGATTCAATGTTGATCTTCCGCTCATCCGGCTTGTATCTATATTATCACCGCAAGGGAATGGTTTTTCAAAATCGACAGACGCGCTGCCGGCGAGAATCTGCGCGGGAAGAGAGGCAGCGCGCATCATCACACCACAAATCGCTGTGGTGGTAGTTTTTCCGTGAACGCCGCAAATGCCGGTCGAATCAAATTTCGCAGACCACTCCCCAAGCGCGTCAGTGTACTTCACCGCAGGTATGCCCAGTTCCTGCGCCCTCGCGAGTTCGGGATTAGTATCAGCGCTGTAAGCGGCAGAATGTATTATAAGATCGATCCCGCTTTCTATATGCGATGAATCAAAACCTTCATGGTACGAGATTTTTAGTTCGTCAAGAATCGCATCTGTATAGAAAACTTCATTTATATCACTGCCGCTTACCTTAATTCCGTTGTTATGCATCAACTCGGCGAAGGCACACACGCCTGTTCCTTTAATACCGACGAAATAAACAAACGCGTCAGGTTTTAGGATTCGATCGATCTCCATAAATTCATTTTACCAAAAAATTACGCCTTTTCAAGCCTGTTAATTTATATTATACCGTTTTTTTATACTTTTTTATATTAGCGGTGAGATTTTATATTCCCGCCGCCTCCCGTCCGCCGGATCGGTAAAATAAAGGGCGTGGGCCTTAAGCGAAAGATTACCAGAAACAGGCTCATCGTTATCAATGGAATATAACGGATCGTTTAAAATCGGGCGGCCAATCCAGCTAAGATGGCACCTGATTTGATGGCGGAAACCACGTTTAATCCGCATTGTAAAAATATTATTATTAATACTGATTATTTCTGTTATATAAAACCCGCCTTTATCCTTCGCGATCTCCTTGTTTTTTTTTGCATCATCAATGACAGGCCGTACGAGTTTTCTGCCGGGACCGAAAGGCCTGAAATAACTTTTAATGATCGATGGATTTTCCAAAGACGGTGTTTTATTAATTAACGGCAGCTGCGGATAACCATTTATCAATGTGGAGTAACTGGCGGCGGGTGCGCGGGTAGAAGTGTGAAGTGATGGGTTGTTTGATTGCTGTTCATATATACAAACCGAGGAATACTCTTTTATAAATTCGCCTTTATCTTGTAATGACTTAAAATATTCATAACTATTTTCATTTTTAGCGAAGAGGACAAGTCCATGTGTTTCATAATCAAGCCGGTGCATGATGTCAAAAACAACAGATTGATTAGAGTACCATTCATAAAGAGTAACCGCATTACTCTTCTGCGCGTCTTTGCGGTTTAAATTATTTATCGCTGTGCAATGCATTTTAGGCGGTTTATAAATAACCGCGAAGTCTTTTGTTTCTTCAAGTATATATGGATTATCCATTAGTCATTTCCAGTTTTTTTATTACCTGTGAAAAACGTTCCGGCATATCAGATGAAAAATCGCGAGCTTTTTCTTCGGCTGGAAGAGTTATTGAAATTGATTTTGAATGAAGCATTAATAACGCTCCCGGGAAATTTTTATCCGCGCCGCTGTATACCGGATCTCCCAGAATCGGGCAGCCGATATGGCGCAGATGAACACGAAGCTGATGAGTGCGCCCTGTGCGCGGGCTTAAAAGTAAAAACGAATAACCACGCCATATTTTTATCACCTTGTATAAAGTGACGGCTGTTTTTCCGTTAGCTGAAACTTTAAAACGTTTTCTGTTTGCATTATCCCTTGCGATACAGGTTTCGATCCTGCCTTTATTTTCTTTCGGCGCGCCTTGAACGATCGCGATGTATTTTTTACGGACTTTTCTTGTTTTAAATTGATCCGCGAGAAAGGCATGGGACTCTTCATCATAAGCCGCGATTATAATTCCGGATGTGTCTTTGTCAAGGCGGTGTACAATTCCGGGACGGACGTTTAACCCGGTGTTACGCGCTTCTGCATCATCCGCTTTGCCGCATCCATCCTTGTTAAGCCTCCTATACAAGAGCGCGTTAGCTAAAGTCCCCTGCCTGTTACCCGCGCCGGGATGAACAACCATTCCCTGCGCTTTATTAATAACAACGCAGCGCGTNTCTTCGTACACAATCTCAAGCGGAATGTTCTGCGGNATAATGTCAACCGGCGGACTGTCGATCCAGTCNANTTCAAGGCGGTCTCCCGGTTTTACAATCCGGGAAATTTTAACATCTTTTCCGTTAACCTTCGCCGTCAGCTTTCTTGCTTTAATTTGCGAGCGCGAAAGCAGCGACAGATTTTCAGAAATATAACGATCCAGACGGACGGGATTAAGTGTTTTATTTTCTATAATGCAGGAAAAGACAGGCATTATTCGCTTTCACCGCCGGGAGCGGACGNCGGATTATCAGTTTCTTCAGGATACGGCCTTCTGTCTATAATGACAGATCCNGACGGCGCGCTTTGTGCNCTGCGGCGTTCATTGTCCCGCCTGATTTTTATTATAATAAAATCTACAAGAGCGACTGCNGCCGACAACCCCGCCGCGATAAAAATTGTCCTTAAATATTCGTCTCCTGTCATATCAACAGCGCCCGCGGATTTNAACGGCCATGGCGCATAACGATTATCCCAATCGGCATAGCTCCAGCGGAACATATCGGTTGTAAATGTGACAAGAAACATNGAAAACGGAAATACGCCGAAGGTAATTATGTCCCAGCGGCGAAGATCAACCGCCCATTGCGGGAATTCCGGAGTGATAAATGAGGGAAACGCTGATGATGATGAACTTTGAGCCGCCGCTTGAAAACACGGAGTGAGCAGGAGAAAAAAGAAAATAAATATAAAAAATAAATTTTTCATTTGTCCTTAAAAATCGCGCTTCCTATCCTGAGCAGATTTGAACCTTCCTCAATTGCAGTTTCAAAATCATTTGACATTCCCATAGAAAGAGAGAGGCTGTTTTCGGTAAAAGGAAAACGTTTAACGATCTCCTTCTTCGCGTTTGCAAGCTGCCTGAATGACGCCCGCACAAGCGCGGTATCTTCGGTAAACGGCGCCATTGTCATCAGCCCTGTTAATTTTATATTCTCCTTGCTTAAAATTAATTCCGCCGCTTTATACAAAGCGTCAAAACCGTAAAAACCGTTTTTTGATTCTTCTCCTGTGTGCAATTCAAGCATAACCTCAAGGGGCTTCTCTTTTAATAACGCATGTTTTCCAAGCTCTGTAATCAACTCCTCTCTGTCAACCGACTGCACGCAGTCAAAAAGCCGCGCCGCCTGTTTCGCTTTATTGCGCTGTAACGAACCAATCATATGAAGCTGTGAATCACCCAAATGTTTAAGAAGCGCGAATTTTTCCGCAGCTTCCTGTACCCTGCTTTCGCCGAAACATTTAATTCCCGCATGGTAAGCCGTTTCGACAGCTTCAGCCGGAATAAATTTCGTCACTCCCATTAGCATGATTTCTTCGCGTTTTCTGCCTGAAGATACGCAGGCCTTTTGAATCCGCTCTTCAACCACTGCTATATTTCCGGCGATTNCCGTGTCGGCGTTTAACATTCCTGTTTTTATAATCGCATATTATCAATGGATTTTGCAATAGATAAAAAAGCGTTTATATCCAGATTCTCGGCTCTNTCATTTTGATCAATGCCGGTTTCCCGCAAAACTGAAGCGCANATTTCCTGCGCGTTGAACTTGCCTGTACGCGCTGATAAAAACGCCAAAANATTATTTTTAATCGTTTTCCGTCTTGAAGCGAAAAGAGCGCGTACAAGAGGATAAAAAACCTGCGGATAAACCTCTGCGCTTTTTTTTTCAAGAAGGACTCCCATACTGTCTACATTCGGCTGCGGGAAAAATGATGATGGGTGGATCACCATCAATTGTTTTACATTATAAACGCTTGCGCATAAAACGGAAAAAGACGAGTAATCGGATGAGCCGGCGGACGCGCACATTCTAAGCGCAACTTCTTTTTGCACAGTTACAACCATGCGCGAAAATACACGGCCTCTCTCAATAAAATCGGCGATTAAAGACGCCGCTATATTGTAAGGAAGGTTTCCCAATAGAAATGAAACAGGTTTTTGCCGCTGCCATGTTTTCATTACATCGCCTTCCACAAGGGAAAAATTTTTATTATCAGAAAAAATATTATTTAAGATACGGATAAATCCAAGATCGATTTCAAACGCCTTTATCTTTAAACCCTTTTCTAAAAGAATTTCTGTCATCGCGCCAAGACCAGGCCCTATTTCCCAAACATCATCACAAGCGTCAAGTTCATCCGCGAGCGTCCGCCTAATCTGCGGGTTTATTAAAAAATTCTGTCCGAACTTTTTTAACATTCCAAGTTTTTCACGTTCAAGGAAAGCGCGTAAATCCGCCGCAGAGTTGTAGTTGATTTTTTCGGTCATTGTTTATTATAATATAAATTTAAATATTTTAAACATGAACCGCGCGAACAAAGAGAAGAATAATTTTTCTCGCGGCAATGCAAAGAATTTGTATTCCCATTTCGCAGATTCGCGGTTAGACGATCACACAAACGGTTTAAGAATCCTTAACGACAAGCGGCGTTTATACTCAAGCGCCGCGATCAATATCATCAGCGAGATAGAGACAGCAAGAACAAGCGCAGGGTTCGATCTGATGCCGGGAACAAAGCCCGCTGTTGACGCTGTAATTTCCATTAAGCGGTAAATTAAGAAAAGCGGAAGATTTAGTATAAATGACAGCGATAAAAAATCAAGCGCGAGCCAGATTATCGAACCTGTCATAAAAATTGTAGTGAGAGGAACTACCGCAAGACCTGCTATAATTCCGATTGGCGCAATGTATCCAAACGTAAAACTGCAAATACCGGATGTCGCGAGGAACGCGCCGCACGAAAGAGACAGCGGCTGTAAAAGAAAATCAGGAATCTTACCNGCCAATAACGCGGAGAAAGCCNTGCCGATTATCAAAATACCTGCGAGCGCNAGATACGATAATATAAACGAGATTGAATTTCCCGCGGCGGGAGTAATGATAAGTTGAATCAAAAAAGAAAGAGATAANACCGCCATGGAATTTCTTGGAAGAGCGAAAATGATCACAGCGGTTCCAATGACATACATCAGCGCCGATCTGTAAAGNCTTGGAAACGGCCCTACAAACATGCAATACATTATTATGATAACCGCTCCTATAACAGCGGACANTTTAAGGCCGAGCGGTTTTTTTAAAAGAAAAGCTATTAACGCNGCTATTATCGCAAGATGCATTCCGGACAGCGCGAGAATGTAGGATAACCCCGCGGTTCTGTAAAGTGAAGTAAACTCAACGTCAAGATTGTCCCTTACGCCGAGTAAAAGCGCAAGAGCGAGTCCTCCCCAGGGTTTACCGTCAAATCTTTTTATCAGATTCAACCTGATATTTGTGCGCATCCTTTCCATCTGCGGAGCCGGTTTTACAATGTGAAGTGAATGTGCGCTTAACGAGTAACCGCGATCGCCGGAACGTAAAGCGCCTTCAGCGAAAACTACAGTTCCGCGCCCCGCTTCGCGGAGTTTTTGAGCGCTTTCCTGCCGGAAGAATACTGTAATTTCACCCGAAGCTGTTACGCGCAAACCATTTGCACCGGCGCTTTTTCTAAGCCTGGCGGGAGCCATTGCGCTGCCTCCCGCGATAACGCGCGGATCTTCAAGCAGTTCACATTCCAGAGCCGTAATTTTATCTTCAGGAATTCCAAACTTGATTTCATTGCTTCCTGCGGCTCCAGCGCAAACACCGATAGCAAGACCTACAGCCAAAGCGCAGAAACAGCCAGACGTTATGCGCAAGTTACGGGAAGGATTGAGCGAAGATAACACACGGAACAGGCAAAGAGCTATAACCAACACCGATAAAACCGCGGCGGTTAACGCGAACGCCGCGTGATACAGGCAGTAAAAACCGATGACAGCGGCGAATGCAGCGCAGAAAACCGGGGTTTTAATTATTCGATAAGAAAATCCGATTACCATCTTAGAAGATCAATCGCCTCCATTGCCGCGGTTGTAATGTTTTCATCGTAGGGTAAATTGCTGGCAAAGAGCAGATGATCAAAAGCGGCATCGTCGCCAATAAGGCCAAGCGCACGAACGATAGCCAACGTAATATCGGCGTCATACGCGCCTGTGCTGTTTGCTCTTGCGTTTATAAGGCCGAGTTGTAAACAGAGAACAAGCGCGGCATCAGAATTTCCGACTGCGCCGAGACAAGCTATCGCTTCAACCAGTCGTTCTTTGGGAACAGCGCCGTGCTGAAAGTCAGCCTGAACGCGGTAATAATGCCTAATGGCGAGAGTGTTCGCGCGTTTCCAGCGCAGGTTTGTAAGTATGGAAACTGCCGCGTAACGCATCGCAGAAAGATCAATATCTTCACCGGATGTAAGCCCCTTTTCAAGAGCAAGTTCGGCAAGCTGCCCGCGTTCCCAAACGCTTAACCTGTCGTTGCCGGTTACAACACGGAATGCCGCGAATTTCTCAAGCGGAGGACTGTTTTCGATGACACCTAACAAAAATTGATGCAGATTGCCTGGGATAACTTCCAGCGCACCGAACGCTTCATTATTTATAACTTCAGGAAAATCCGAGCAGATAATCGCGAATAAAACAGGGTACGAGGAACTGCCGCCAAGCCCCATAAGCGCGGTTATACAGGCTGATACAACGGTATAATCCACAGCTTCTCCGTCTCTGAACGAATTGTTCATCCGCATCAGATAATTATTAATACGATCGATAATGCCGCTGTCCCTGCCGCTAAGAACACTCAACGCGACAATTATATCAGCCCTGGTTTCCGAATCGGGATAGACAGAAAAAAGATTCCACAGAAGATCAATATTATCAATGCGGCGGCATTCAAGAAGACCATTAATGGAAATCCCGGNAACAGAGTTCATNTCGCGTAAATCATCTATTTGCGCGTAATTGTCAAGAACAAACTGNAAGGCNTATTCATAAAGCTGATTTTTTGATTCACCNAAGCGGGTATCGGAAGACGCTTCGTTTAATATATCAATCTTTCCCAAAAGATCCGCTCTGATAAAACGCTGCATATAAGAATTCATCACAACNGGATCGCTGTGCGCGTTTAAGNAAATCAATGTAAATAAAAATATTAAAAAAATTATCTTACGCATTGAACATCCCCTTTGGATCGTTTCCGGGACGCTGAATATTAAGATTATCAGTTTCTTCTTCCAGTACCCTGAACGGCAGTTCGTCTTCATCTTCATCGGGCAGCATTCCGAATACTTCGCAGAGTATATGATTGCGCGTAGCGATGGGAAGCGGATCGGCTTCTAGGTGCGCAAGAGAAGTATTTGTCTCCTGAAAATAATCCACCGAACGGATAGTCGCCGGCATGCAGATGGGAATTCGATCAAGCGCGAACTGTACCTTCAGGCGCAGCCCGGCTGATGCCTGCCCGTGAACCCTGAAGGCGCATCCCGTATCGGAAATATCATCAAGCATACACCGGAGGCCTGCAGTTTTCTCCAGCGTGTGCGGATTATCGCCGTCATCAATCATATAAAGAAAAGCCGGTTTCTGATATTTAATGCGGAGTGATTTACGTTTTTGCGTTCTGAAAAGAGAATCGTTATGCTCGACCTTAAGAGATGAAATCCCCTTTGAAAAAACCTCGTCGCTTACTTCGGTATCAAAAACATATCCCGCGTCATCTTCACGCCAGAAGTATATTGATATGCGAAGCCCGTGCCATTGCATGGTTGAATTTAGCTTTTGATTCATGGGACGGGATATGGTTAAATAATTTCCGAAATTTTTGACAACTTCGGATTTAAAAACGCCTGTTCCTGCGACTAGAACCCGCAGCGTCTGCCCTTCGCTGATCTGCCGCGAATTTGTAATGCGTGTCTTATTTTCTACAGCCTTCATCTCGATTTTTTTAAAATAATCAAAAAGTTTGGAGAGAAAAATCTGTACCGCAGGATCATCCCTTTCGCCGGACATCCGCACAGCGTTTACCATTGAACGGACTACAATTTCAAACTGTTTCTGGGATTGAAAAATCGACACAGGCTCTTGAATATTACAGGAAGAAACAATCCGCCGCAGTTGTTCCATATCTTTCACGGTAAAACCGGCTTCCTTCCCTTTTGCGAAAAATTGGATCCAGTTCCCGGAACCTTCTTTTCTGGAAAAGATGTAAAAGAGAAGACAGGCGAGCGCGACAGCCGCGAAAAATAAAAAAGGAATCAATATCCTACCCCATTAGCTTTATCTTAAATTTTAATTATAATACATTAATAAATCTCAGAAAAGAGCTAAAGGGAATTAAATATGGGCGCATATTTTGAACCTGTCATATTGTATATTGTCCTGTTCTTCCTGCCTTTTGCGGAAGGCGCGGTATCTCAAGCCGCGGGAGTCTCCACCGGAGGATTTTCCGGAACAGCGTTTATTGTAAGAACTGTCTTTTACTGCGTTCCCTCAATCGCGTTAATCTGGTATTTAATGTCCAGAACATGGAAGATTGAATACTGGATTATTAAACCCGGCAGAAAAGACATTTACGGCGGACTAATCGCGCTTGCATGCCTTATGATAACAGGCTCCGTTGTCGGCATATTATCTTCACTGGCAGATTCCGCAGGGATGACATTTCAAACGCCTTCCAATGCCGCAGGCTGGATTGCCGTCATTATTTTTCTGATATTTTCCGCGTACCTTGAAGAGATTTATTTCCGCTTTTATCTGTTAACCAAAAAGGAAGAGATGAATCTGAGTCCAACGGCGGCAATTGCGCTATCCACGGTGATGTTTTCGGTCTGTCATATTTATGAGGGCCCGTGGGGCACGCTTAATGCCGCAATTTGCGGAATGTTCCTCGGGTTTATTTTTCTACGCTACGGCTCGCTGCACGGTATAGCGATCGCTCACAGCCTGTACAATATAACGGCTCTTGTTATTTACGCTATAATTAATAAATCCTAAAACTGGCGCCAACCCACGGCCGGACGCCTTCACCGGGTACCCTGCCTTCATCCCATGAAAAATACGAATAGTCAAGACCGGCTTCAAGAATCAATCTGCTGAAGACACGCCAGCGGACAGATCCTCCCAGTGTGTACATGATTGATGTCAAATCTCCAAGAGCCAAATCGAGTCCGGCCTTTAAAGCCAATCCGATTGTATCTCTAAAAAGCCATTGCATGATGACTGCATTGACACCTAACACCATAAAACCGTCGTTTTCATTCGACAGGAATGATATTGAAGATTCAAGCCCGATATAGAAACTCAGGAATAATTCAGTATAAATGCCCGCGCGAATTACAAACCCATACAACGGTTGATCTATAATACCGTAATAATTATAACCATAATCATAACCTTCATTGTAATTGTAATTGTAGTAATCTTCATAATTCGGGAAAAAACTTGCGTAAGATATGCTAAACAAAATTAATTTTGAGTTTAACAGGTTTGACGGCGTTTCCGGCGGTGTAATTAATTGCGGCTGCGGTTCAGGTTCCGGCTGAGGCTCTGGTTGCGGCTCAGGCTCAGGCTGTGGTTCAGGCTCAGGTTGCGGCTCTGGTTCAGGTTCAGGTTCGGGCATGATTTCATTCAGTGTAATCGTGCCGGTATGATCTTCAAGCCCTCCCGGATTTCGGATAACAAGTTCGTATTCTCCGGGCGTGACATCGCTTCTGTTCAGAAAAAGCCGTACTCCGTCTTCCGTAAAATTAAAATTATCAAGATTGGTTTCATTGCCGCTCGAATCACGAATAAAAAAATCCGCGCCGCGGTCAAGATTGTTACCTGAAATATTTAGCACATAACCCGGAGACCCGCCTGTATTAATCGCTTCAATATCAGGCACTTCCTCCAGAAACTCAGGTCTTAAAGCTCGGAGCACTTCGATATAGCTCCAGTCCGATCCCTCTCCCGCTCTGTTTAGAAAGTCGTAGGGAACTATTCTAAAACGGTAAAAACCGGGAGAAAGAGATACTTCAATAAAATGTGTATTGGAAAATTCGCGGCTATGCGGTATATAATTATCGTTTACTTCCCTTTCGATAATAATCCCGTAACGCAGGGCATGTTCGCCGCCGCGCCACGCTAACCTTTGAATAAAACGCGGTTCTTCTCTTTCGGTATCAATATAATAACCCAACGGACGATTATTCCGCGTTTCGTTAACCGCCATTTCTTGCGGATAACACGGAAAAGAACAGAGTAATATGAGAATAATGAATAACAGAAAATAGGAATGATTTCTGTTAATTGCCATATAGAACACCCATATCCTCTATTTGAATCCTTGTCGGCGCGGGGAAGCTTATATTAAATGAACTCTGCGACGCAGTACCGCGTCTTTCAATGGCGGCGCCGCGCACAGCAATCGCCTCAACTTGCCAGATAAATGTTCCCCTGTCAAGAATTCCAAGATTGTTCAATGTGTAGCTTGTTGTTCCAAGACGCGTATCGCGGATAACCTGCGTTCCGTTCTGCCGCCGCAACGAAAAAACATAAGCGTTCGCGCCCTGCACAGCCGTCCAGTTGAAAACGATCGCATTAGGTCCTTCCGCTCCGATTATGATTTCACCCGCGGGGCGAAGATTTCTCGGGGCAGGCAGAGGCTGCACAACCCGCGGAGCCGGCTGTACTCTGCGCGGAGGCGCGGCGGCAACTCTTTCCGGCTCGCGTTCAGGCTCAACCTGTACAGGTTCCGGCTCAACCACCGCCGGTTCGCTCTTTTCTTCTTCAATAACCTGCGTTAGCTGCACAGGGTTTTTCGCCGGAACATCCGCCGGTCTCATGGAAGCGAATTCAGGCGGCAGATCAGGCGGAAATTCCAAAGGAGGCGACTCAATCGCAAGCCACTGAGAAAAACTGATATTACCGGTTGAGACTGCGTTATCTGACATTTCACGCTGAACGCGGAAAAAAGATGTCGCAGAAAAAACAGCGTTATTGTAAAAAATCTGCGGGAAAACAGGTTTAACCCGCCAGTACCAAAGTCCGTCTTCAATGTCTGTAACAGCGAGAGACGGCATAGTGCTGCTCATGTGAATCCGCGGATTTAAAAAATCAGGCGAAGAGCTTACTTCCAGAATATAAGAAAGAGCTTCCTCAAGATTCGTCCATTGGAAATTAATAAAGGAACGTCCGTTTCCAAAGCGCAGNACGCTGTTTACAGCCGGGCTNAGCAAAAAAGGCGCGTCAATCTGCCTCGCATTGCCTTCNCTGACATACCGCGTAACGTTTTCCGTTACATTATGCGANATCAGTCCGTTATCTGCAATTGATGCGTTAACGACATTACCTGCCGACGGAACAATGCGGCGCCCGTTTAAATCAAGGGTGATATTACTGTCTTCCCCGGCAATATAAACGATTGATCCCTCCGTTAATATTATCTGCAANCCTTCGCCGTCTTCGCCGGGGATNATTCTGATAAGCGTATTTTCATCAAGTTCGATGCTTGAATCCTCAAGATAAAGAACCGCCGAAGATATTTCCGCNACGCGGATTAAATCCCCGGAATAAACNGGTGATTCCGAAGCAAGCCTGTCCCAAAGAACGCGGTCAGAAAACCGTCTTTGCACTGTGTTCTTTTTTACAACAACTTTNCCTACAGGTTCAACATTTTGGAGNTTAAATGTCTGTAACAGATCGCGCCTGAAAAGATCAACCGATACGGCGGCAACAAGTATAAATAAAACTGTTATAAATAAATCAAGAAATTTGATTTTTCCAGCCTTNTTTTTCATTGCCGTTCCCCGTAACANTGTTACGCGCTTTCTCCGATTTTATATTTTTTCTCNTCCGCGTTTACATCAACATTTTCAAGTTTAGGAGCTTCGATACCGAGAAGATCGCGCAGCTCAGAAAGAGACTGCGGTCCTTTNTCCTCGCCCATAAAATTNACNATGGCGAAAATACGCACCGGCTTCGCTTTTCCCTTNACCGTNACAGAAGGCATTTCTTCCGTGATGAATTTATCTCCGACTAACTTCCATGTATCTTCAGAAACAAGAATATCCGTACCCAAAGGTTTAGTGAGAGCTTCGATGCGCGAAGCTAAGTTTACAGGATCGCCTATAACCGTATACTCCATGCGCATATCGCTTCCAAGCTGTCCTGCCGTCACAATCCCGGAATTAATTCCGCAGCCAATGCGTATCGAAGGATTGGAAGGATCATTTGATCTCCTGTTTCTATTCAGATAGTAAAGCGCTTTGCGCATCATCAAAGCCGCCTTCACGCAGTTGAAAGCGTCATTGCGNGGATTCCCGCTTGTGTACGCAGTGCCCCAATGAGCCATGACAGCGTCACCGATAAATTTATCCACAACGCCGTTTGTTTTTTCAACGCAATCAACCATCTTTGTAAAATATTGATTAAGCCAATGGACGATCTTATCGGAAGCGTCAATCCCGAAAAATTTTGTAAAACCTTCCGACTTCGCGGTAAACTCGCGGATATCAGAAAAGAAAATTGTCGCGTGTTTGGAAAGACCGCCCGGTTTAATCTCGCCGCGCATAGCCTTAACAGCGATTTCCCTGTTTGTAAATTTTCCAAAAATGTGAAGAGCCGAACACATCTTTTCAAAACTGGATGATAAAACGCCGATCTCATCATTGCTGACAATATCAAGCTTCTGATCAAATTTGCCGCCTTCGATTTCATTAGCCGCCGCGGCAAGCGATTTTAGCGGAACGGAAATTGACTTGGAGAAAAACCAGATGAAAATGATCGAGATGCTGAGCACGGCGATTGTAAGATAGATATTACGCCTCGTTGTCGCGTTAATACCCTCAAACACTTTATTGTAATCAATACTGGTAATTACAACTGCTCCTGCCGTGTTTAATTTCGTGTACGCGATAAACTGCCTCGGTTTATTGCGCGATTCATTATTTTCAAATACGCCGGAAATATTTTTATCTATGCCGAGCCTGTTAAAAATATTCTGAACAAAGACAAGCGTCTTTTTCCAAAACGCCAGCAGATAGTTTGTCCCCGTGTTATCTGAAGATTTTCCTGAAACGCCGAAATCAGTTTCCATAAGCTGCTGCATACTGCGCTGAGAATTTAACAAAATTGATCTGATAAATTCATGATTCGCGATATTTATACCATCTCTTACAAGAGTATCATCCGCGAAACAGAGCAAATCGCCGTCGGCGTTTAACATATAAGACTGGTTCGTCCCATAGCCTAAATTATTACTAAGGTTCCGCGAAGAAAAGACAACAGCTCCCAATCCGCCGTCAGGCAGATGAAAGTAAAGCGCTAAAACAGGATACGCGAAATGAGGTGCCGCGTTTTGAATAACAGTCTCGCCGCGTAACGCGCGCGCCATTGTATCCCTGTTATTGGTAAACCATGAAGAAGCAAGAACTTCATTAATCTGATTCGAAGCGAAGAATTGTTTGTTTACAAAGAGACGTTCTTCCCTTCCGGCGGCGATAAAAAAAACAGAAGCTGTCTGCGGATATTGCGTAAAGAAAAAATTGACGGCATCATCGGAACCTGAAGGAGAGGCTGTTACTGTCTGAATCAACACGCGTGAATCGGAGCGGATATTTTCCAGCACGGACTCAGCCTCCATCGCTGAACGGCGGTTTATCTCAAAGTTGTTATCTTCGGCGGATTTCCTTAAATCGTTGTGGACGAGCCATGAAACAAGAATTGTTATCGAACCAAGTGAGACGACAACGATAATCGAAATAATCGCTATCAGTTTTGCGCTGATCGAAAACCGTATTTCACCCGCGGAATGTCCGGTACTTTTTGAACTCATATTATATTATCGAAGGATTTATGGTAAAAAATAGCAGTTTTATGGATGAAAATCACGGTAAAACGCCGTTCAAACAGAATTAACTGTACCGCAGAAGCTGCCTGTAAGCCTGCTCGGCAAGGCCGAAATCCGCGTTTTTGGTAAAATCTTTGGCGTACTCGTCATACAGCATATCTTCGTACATTTTCCCGGCAAAGCTGTCGTCAACAAGGCCGGATTTCTGTACCGTACCCCTCATGCTGGTTAAAAGATTTTTAACTAAAAATGTTTCAAGCTCAAGACAAAGCTGATAAAGTTTTTCACTTTTATCGATAGTCGGCTCAAGGCCGGGAGTTTTTGGAGCGGCCGGGCGGGAACCTTTGTCGTCTACCGAACGCGCTCTATCAAGAAGCTGCGAGAAACTCATAGGAGCGCGGAGATCCGGTGATGACGAAAGACGGTAATCTTCAAGATTCATTAACCCAAAGCCGCTAATTTCCATTTATCCTACCCTACCTTTTTAATGTGGTTGCCGTTCCAAGCATATTGTCGCTTGTCTGAATGGTGCGCGAGTTAAACTCATACGCGCGCTGCGCGACAATCAGGTTGACCATTTCCTGAACAACCGCGACATTTGACATTTCGAGGAACCTGTGGCGGAGCTGCCCCATGCCTTCATAACCCGGAGTGCCGACAATCGCTTCGCCTGACGCCTGGCTTACTTTAAAAAGATTATCGCCAATCGCGGTAAGACCGACAGGATTCGGAAAACGGTACAGCTCGATCCTTCCGACATCGACCTCGACCTCTTCGCCGTTCCTCGGCACCTTTACGCTGACCCTTCCATCCTGCGTTATATTGATGGTATCGGGCAAAAAAAGTTCAGGCATAATTATATCGGGGATAAGCCAGTAACCGTTACTCGTCACCATGCGCCCGTCGGAGTCAACTTTAAAGTTACCGTTACGCGTATAGGCGAGAGTGCCGTCGTACATCTGTATTCTGAAAAAACCTTCGCCCGTGATCGCGAGATCCGTCGGGACCGCCGTCTGCTGCAAAGCGCCCTGCTCAAAAATTCTCTGGGTGTCGGCAAGCTTAACGCCGTGTCCAAGTTGAATCCCGACAGGCGTCACGGTATCTTCGGTCGCCGGAGTTCCCGCCGTCTTCACCGTTTGATAGATAAGATCTTCAAAATCGGCGCGTTGTTTTTTATATCCATGTGTATTAACGTTCGCGAGATTATTCGAAATTACATCAATATTTGCCTGCTGCCCGATCATGCCGGCTGCGCCTGTCCACAAACTCCTGACCATTGTTTACCTCTTTTATTTTTACGGGCCGAATTTAGCCACTTGATTTATTAATGTGCCCAGCATTGTTTCTTCCGTCTGGATCACTTTTTGATTCGCTTCATACGCGCGGTTCACTTCGATCATCTGAACCATTTCCACTACAGGATCGACATTGGACGCTTCAAGAAATCCCTGAAGCACTCTCGGCCTTCTTTCAACATCCATCAGCATCGCCGCACCGGATATCGGCGTATCGCGGTAAAGGCTTGACCCTTGCTTTTCAAGATAGCGGTCAAGTTCAAACTCAACGATTTTTAAAGTGTCAAGAAGAAC
>WQRT01000012.1 GCA_009786625.1 Treponema sp. | reverse complement strand
AACCACTCCCGGCGGTGTATTGAATCTCTACGCAAGATGGAGCGAACCTGCGCCTGATATGGTTTGGGTTCCAAGGGGCAGCTTTGTCATGGGCGATTCAAACGTTTCNGGAACTCCTGCCGCGTATCACGCGTATCCGACACGCCGTGTAACGGTTGATGGTTTTTTCATAGGCAGATATGAAGTTACGCAAGTCCGGCAAGGAAGGAACGATACTAATAAATCGTATTTTGAAATAATGAATGTTAATCCAAGCCAATTCTATAAAAATGATGTCCGCCCTGTCGATAGAGTATCTTGGTATGACGCAGTTGAATATTGCAATAGACTTACAGCTTTAGAGATGGGATCCCAGCATCAGGTATATACAATTACAAATGTGATATATGGTTCTGCTTTGGCGGGTACCGGCGGAATACGGCCTGCTGTATCTTCGATTATAAGCGCGGATGTAACAGCCGATTTTTCAGAACGCGGCTACCGTCTGCCTACAGAAGCGGAATGGGAATACGCGGCAAGGGGAGGAAACAACCCGCTCTTTAATAGTTACACTTATTCAGGAAGCGATACCGCGGATTCAGTTGCCTGGTATAATGAGTCAATCAAGCTGGGCGCGGACACTGGTTCCACTCAAACAGTGGGGGGAAAAACCGCTAACGCGCTTGGTATTTATGATATGAGCGGAAATATATCAGAGTGGGTTTGGGACTGGTTTGATTCTTACAAGAGCAGCTATTATTTTAATGACTATTCTAGTACAAAACCTGTCAACCCTGCTTCTGCCGGCAGCGTAAATCCAACAGGTCCCGCTTCGGGAACTGAGCGTATAAGACGCGGCGGAGCGTGGAGCAACGCAGTCGGCAACGTGCGCTGCGTTGTGCGTAACAGCCAGGCACCCGGCGACGCCACTTGGGTTAACGGTTTTAGAGTAGTGCGGGGACCGGGAACAATTTGGTAGGAATCGCGTAATACGTTAGTTTCTTCCGTAAATTACGTATTCCTCGAACCGGTTTCTGATTTCATCTTTGTTGTTTAAAACATTGTCCCAGTTTACAGGTATGCTGTTTGCCACTATCTCGCTTGTCGGTATCGCGTCATGCGGCAGCCTGTCAAAATCAGTTCTGACTGAATGCATCCCAAGAGCGACAATAGCGTTCTGTCCTTCCGGGCTTAAAAACCAGTCTGTGATTTCTTCCGCCGCGGCGATATTTCTATTCGCGCTGTATGTGTCATTTACGATCATAATAGTGGACGGTATTACAATTGTTCCGTCGGCAGGGTAAATCACTTCAAGGCGCGAACCTTCTTTGCGCATATTTAAAATTGATTCTTCAAGAACCATTATCACCTTGTATTCGCCGGATTCCAGTTTCGCGATGCCTACCGCGCTGGAATCAATATGGACATTCTGCCTGCTAAGCGCGTTGAAATAATCATAACCGTATTTGTCTCTTAACGCGGTAATTGACGCAAGGGAAGTTCCCGATGTAAGAGGGCTGCTCATGGAAATAGCGCCGCGCACTCTCGCGTCATGCGCGAAATCATTAAACGAAGCCGGAAGTGTGTTCCTTGAGTTTCTCTGCGGATTGAAAGCGAGAACCATGTTGCTGATCCTCACAGGGTACCAGAAGCCCTCCGGGTCATGTTCAAACGCTAAATCGGAAACTCCTCTGTATTGATATGGGTGTAACATTCCCCTCGCTTTTAATTCAAGCGAATAGGAAGGTTCCGCCACAAGCAGTATATCGCATCCAAGCCGGCCTGTTTCGGCTTCATGCGCGATCTTCGCCTGAAGCGTACCCGTTCCGCCGTAAGTAAACACAACCTGGTATTGCGGAAAATGACCTGCGAGTATTCTCTGCATATCTTCAACTACGCTTCCGTACATTGATGTATATATTGATATGCGCCCTTCTATCCTGACAGGATCTTCAGCGGCGGATGTGTTACTTGTACTGCCGCATGAGGAAACAATTAAAACCGAAAGAGCTAAAATTGTTAAAATGATCTTTTTCATAAGTATCTCCTTATTGATTGATTTAATATGAAAAGCCTGGATACATNACCCATCTTGAATTTTCCGGCTTCGATATTGAGCGNACTTCCATCGAAATGATCGCGGAACCTGAGAAATTCGTACCGTATGTTTCACCGCGGCTTATTAGATTCCATCCCTTTTTTAATTTTAAATTTATAGCTTCGGAATAATAGAAATAATTCCCGGGCTGGAAACCTGAGCTTGCATTAGCTGATAATTCACAGTCGCCGTCAACATAGACATATAGAATTGTTTCCTTGGTTATCGTTGTGCTTGTGCCGATGTACCTCTGCCTGTCCAGCATGCCGTCTATTAAAGCGCTGTTATCGGGATTAATCGCTTCCAGTAAAATCATGTTTCCATTTACTTCATGACTTGATGTCAGGTTACCATCTTCTCCGTCTTCATTTCTCAGCCATTCCCTGAAAATTAATTCAAACAACTGCCATCCAAGCAAGCTGTCCTCGATATTATCGTTTACGGAAAATGATAAAAAACCGTTTTCGATTTTTCCCTCACCAACCGACTTGCGGATGTACGGCGGATTATCGCCGCTGACACCGGCATCAGGATCAAACTCAGGATTTACAACAGGCGTAATCACATTTATATTATGCGTTCCATCATATTGATTGTATACACGGCTGATTCTAACAGCCTCCGGATTCTGTGTCCAAACCTGCCTGCCTGATACAGACAACGAGCTTTTATACGGTTCTTCGCCGCCGGTTTCACTCACGGGTTCTTCACCGCAGGTAGAAAAATTTAACATCACCGCCGCAATAACTATCGTTAAAATTAATTTATTTTTATACATTAAATCTCCGTATTGCTCCTTCTATCTGTTAATCACAGATGAAGCGTCTTCATCAATTGTAAATACAATAACTTCGACACGGCGGTTAAGCGACGCGTAAGATGAATTGGGTCCGGAAACATTTCTTCCGCCGCCGTAGCCTCTTATTGTCATTCTGCCCTGCAATTCGGGACACGACCTGGGCGGATTAGGGTTAACAGGATCATCGGGACCAATCGCGTCAGAATCATTATACAAATCAACAAACGCGTTCATTGTCGCGATTGCTCTGCCTTCACTTAATTTCTGCAGTTCCTCAATTTCCGCCGCATACGCAGGCGTTCCGGGTTTTGCAGTTGGATTGGCATGACCGTGAAAAATCACCATGTAGTCGTCTTTTTCCTCATCTTGAAAGTCCAACGCGAGGTTGCTGATTATATTAAAGTTCCTGTTTCTTTCCTCATTCTGTATCGGTGTAGCGCCTCCTACGGGTTGTCCATTATAAACATCCGAATTTCCGGCGAAAATTACATAATCAATATTCACAATTGATATATATTGAAGCAAAATTTCAGGAGGAAGAGGCCTGTCAACGTAAATTGTTTCTATTTCTCCGGGAATAATTTTTTCAACCTCTTTTATTACTATTTCATAAATATATTTATTTTCTATTATTGTTTCATAAACGATGTGAGGCACTGATTTTATTATAGGAGCGTATATGTAATCCGGCTCTTCCTCATCTTCTTCATCCACCCACCATTTTTCTATGATCGGGTTTACAAAATCGCAGGTTAGAAAACTGAAGCACATAAACACCGTCAAGAAGACAAAAGCAAATTTGTTACGAATGTCTTTCATTTTTTCTCCTTTTTACTTTTAATTCAGATTATATAAAATTCTTTTAATCCGTATTGACCTGTACAAGTATCAGCTCTACGCGCCTGTTTCTGTTTCTTATGTCAAAATCGCTTGTGATGGTTCTGGCTCCGCCGAAGGAGATTATGACCATCTGCTCATCGCTTACTCCCCTTTGCCTTAGCTGTTCAGCTACCGCTTCCGATCTCATGGCGCTTAACACCGACAGCTCGTCAAGTTCGTAATGACTGATCGTGTAGGGATTAACGTGTCCTTCTATCCTGACAAGGTGGTCTGGATTATCCTTTAAAACCCCTGCGATGTAATTCAGCACCATTTGGTTTAACTCCTGCGCGTCTCTGTCGATGCCGACNTTGAAACTGCCGATATCCGGCCCGAAAATGATGAACTCGACCGCGGCGATCATTATCCTGTTTAATATTTCTCTTGGCGGAAGCCTTCTTATTATTTCTACAACCTCGACTCTTTCATGAACCGCGGCAGGCGGAGCCGCCGTCATAATGGTGCGGCTTTGAGGCAGCGGAAATCTGTAACCGGCAGTAAGCGAAAATCCGTAAAGATGAGGATAACCGCCGCGGACCAAAGGTTCTATATGCCATCTTTGAGTCAGTGGTATTGTAACGCCTAAGGCGGCATCCGCCATAACAGAGCCGCGCGTCATTGTTACCTGATCAAAAGGAAACACATCTCCCCTGTATGCCGATATTAAACCTAAGCCTAATTGACCAAAAACGTTAACAGTTCTTTGAGAAGATCCTTCTTCAAGAGGAAAACGCAGGAAATTTAAACGTAAATACACTTGTCCTTCAAATGTAAGTATTTCGTCGGTGCTGTAATTTATGCCGACCTTTGTTCCAACCATTAAAAGAGGCGAAAGCCAGAGATTTGGTTCAATAATTAACTGAAAAGACTGTCCCTTTACAAGGAGATCGCTCATCCCAAGCCCGCCGTTCAGCGCCCAGTAATTTCCGCCGGGAAAATCATTTTGGGCATAAAGAGCGCCTGTTAATGTTAAAAAAGTTATAATTATACATAAAACTTTTAACTTTGTATTTATTTTTGATTGCTTCATTGCCCATTCCTCTTAACAAATTTTCTTTTAAAAATAGATTTTCCGTCCAAATAACATTATATCCGAAAATAAGCATTAGTCAAATCATTTTTAATAAAATTTCATTGATTAGTCATAGGTATGTGAAGATTCTTTCCTTTTTAATAACAAAGTCGTTTGCGAAACCGGGCGTATTTTCGTATGTACAGGCAAGCATCGCGGCCGCAAGTAAAAGGCCTCCGTTTCCGGGAAGATACAGCGGCAGAGCGTCATCGCCTTTCTGCATATTATGTCCGTTTTCCAGCCATGTATTTTTTGGACTGTCCATTAAAAGAATATCTAATGCGTCTTTAAATCTGCCGAGACGGCAGGCGGTCATCGCCATCATGGAAAAATCCCATCCGTAAAAGGTTGTTTTATCCCATGCTTTTAAAACCTTGTCAAGAGTAGCCGACATTAGACCGCTGTTTACTTTTTCGCTGTTCAATATTCCATACATTCCAAGCATCGAGGGATGATCCGTGTTAAAAGGAAATTCGCTAAATGTATTTGGACAGTTTTCGTGCGCCTGATATAAACCGTCACTTACAGGCGGAAGGCTTAAAAGATCCGCGGTTTCACTGTAACGTTTTTTTTCTCCAAGACGGCAAAGCCATTCATCCGCGGTACGGAAAGCCCAGCGGAAATATTCAAGCTCGAAAGCGGCGTTTAAAACAATTTTTGGATCATGCCGCTCCTGCACAGGTATATAGGGCGGCCCTATCACATAACGTTCTCCGTCAAAGTGAATAAAACTCTTCATGAATTCGGCGGTTTCAATTATAACTTCTCTATATTCGCGTAAAAAATCGTTATTTTTTTCCGTCTGCCAGACTAGCTCTGCGAACATGATCGGATGGGGCTGCTGCCATATAAGCAAAACAGCGACAGATGAAGGAGTGTTTTTACCGGAAGGATCGCACATCTTAGGCCATCTCGCGCCGCTGTACCCTTGAGAGGACGCGGTTTCTTTCGCGGAAGGTAAAATCTTTTTATAATAATCCAGCGATCTTTTTAATTCTTCAGTCCTGCCCCAAAGGGGAAAGTGCGCGTGATGCCAGAAGTGCATTTCAAGATGAAATTTGCCGTACCAACTGTTGCATGTAAGAGCGGTTTCTGCGGGAGGCAGCTTACCTCTGCTTTGAATAGCAATTAAATACTGTGATAAAATGATCCTGCGTTCAAGTTCAAAAGCGTCCTTTGAACCTGAAATTTCCATAAAACCGCCTGAAGACCAGTACCGTTCCCAAAATGATTTACATTTTTGTTCTGCCGCGTCAAATGTGTCAAATGATTCTGCGTTATGTGTTTCATACTCGATACCCGCAGGAGAAAACGAAGGAATGTAAACAGGCGTAAACCGAATGTAAAGTTCCACGCATTGCGATTTTGGCGTTAATACAATATTATGTAATTTTTCATCCAATGATATTAAAAATCCGCTTCCGTTAACTGAAACACTGTATTTTGTTCCGTCCATTTCTCTTTCGGCGCATATACTGTTATCTGAAAATCCGCGTTTTTTTGTTATGTGCAAGTGCGCGGAAGTAAAATCCGCGCCTGTTTTTTTATGGCTGCCGTACGGGAATTCTATATTTATACTAAGTGCGCCGTCTAAAAGGAGAGAGGAGTCTACACGCAGGTAAACCGCGTCCTCATGCGGGTGAACAAAGGTTTTTGTTTTAATTGAATTACCGCGTAGCATAAATTCTGAATATATCAATCCTTCCCAAAGAGAAAGCGTCTGCTTTACCGGCGTACATTCATTTAACGTTAATTTGTTATCGTTATACGCAAATCCGATTTTCCCAAGATGAAATTTATGCGCGTTAACCCTGATCTTTTTAAATAGTTCCTCCTGACCTGTATTATCTGCCGGGTAATAAACAGTCCTGCCGTATGTATTATAAGGCGTCAGGCGGAGATCCGCGCTGTCATCACGCGGGTATGAATGCCATCCCCACTCAGCCATCGTACACAGAGGAAAAGAGTCAGGCGCTTCGCAATAATCATTATAAAATGTTTGAAGGCCTGTAAAATCGGCTGTAAAACAAAAAACGCCGTTACCGGCAGAAAGCGGAGAGTGCGTTTTTAATGTTGTAAAAATAGGATCATGGCGCTGTACAACGCTTTTTCTGTCTATCACGAAAACTTCCCAACGCCTGTTCTTTCGCACATTTCTCTGAACAACTCTCTGATGCCGCGTAACGGCAGTTTTTGAACCGCGGAATCGTGCGAAAAAACCTGAAACGCCTTTTCTGTGTCTTCCTCAAAAACCGCTTCAATTAATCCCTCATAACAAAGCGCGTGAGGCATAACCAGTGCTTTTATACCGGAAGGAAGAGCCTGCGTTAAACACGGCTGAATACTGTCCCGGCTGAAGACGGCGTTTGTTTCAACGACAACTTCACGCGGCATATCAGGCATTTGACCTGAGTTTGGAAGATTAACATTTGTGATAAGATCTCCCAACCCCATAAGGGATTTTATAATTTTTATTCCTTCTTCATCGGAGCGTACCGGGATCATTTCGCGTTCGCCGCTGCGGTAAGCGGCCGCTTTTTGTTTTAAATTTTCACGATCCTTGATCCGCCACGAAACGGGGGTAAGAGAGAATCCCCAGCTTTCGGCATTTTGCGGCGAGGATAAATACCACGAATGCGGACAGAATTCCGCAAGGTGCCTGTCACCGGCTGCCGCGATTAGCCCGTAACGGCGGAAAAGATCCATTTTTACACGGTCGCTTGAGCCGAAAAATTTTGATCTTTGCGGATCATCCTCCTGCGCGTTATCTGCAACTGCCGTTTTTTTAAATCCTCTTTCAGCGTATTTATCAGTAAATATTTTATATACAGGAAATATATCAATATCATTCCATGACGCTTTATCTATCCATGTAAAATGATTTAAACCTGACACATTTATTTTTATCTCTTCTCGTTTTATGCTGTCACGCGGAGCAAGACCAGCGTCTTCAAGCGCGGCGGCAAGAAGTTTTTGAGTGTGGAAAACTTCATGGCAGCAGCCGAACGCTTTTATGGCGGGAAATTCTTTGTACAGCGCGTGCGTGCAGATACTCATCGGGTTAGTGTAATTAATCACCCACGCACAAGGAGCGTTCTTTTTTATTTCGCGCGCGATTTGGCGGAATTGCGGAATTGCTCTTAACGCGCGCATGATTCCGCCGGGGCCTATAGTGTCTCCGACAGATTGATAGATGCCGTATTTCTCAGGCGCGTGAACATCAACGGACATTTCTTCAAAATCCCCCGGGAGTATCGAAATAATTACAAAATCGCTGCCGTTTAACGCGCTTTCAAGCGACGGGTTCGCACGGAAGCGCCAGCGTCCCTTGTTGTGTTTTTCCATCAGGCGGTTTGCGATTACTTCGTTTGTTAAAGCATCCTCGTGTTTTATGTCGTATAACTCGATGGTTCCTGAAATTTCCTTTTCAAACGCCAAGTCCTGCATTAATACCCATGCCCAGTTCCTTGAACCGCCGCCGATATAACAGATTTTTATATCATCTTTATTCATAATTAACAGATTATAACCTATTGATAAAATAGGCAAGGAATGATAGTAATAAATATGTTGAATTTTAACTTTGTAATCTATGATAAATCCGTTAATTCCATCGGTGAAGCCGCCGTTTACATGGCAAAAGACGGCGATAATACAATTATTATCATCATGGGAAAAAACAGCGCCGGTTTTAAAGCGGCCTCTATTGATGACGGAAAATTCCGCGCAGAACTCACGCATGAAAACGCCNTTGTTTTGCGTAAACATTTTCCGTGGACAGCGCCGAGCCGCGGCCTTGCAANGTTCCAGAGTTTCGGGCTTGGAGACAGGCTCGGCATAGCGACGCCTGGGCACATCGANCTTTTTAAAAACAAGGATATTTTTCCGGTATTCGCNCAGCAGTCCATGCGCGAGTTAAACTTGACAGGCCGCACTTACGAGGATGTGCTTGATGCCGTTACATTCGCNGTNTTTCGCGAAGGATTCAAGAAAGGATACGGCGCNGACGGTGATCATTTAAAATCAAAAGAAGATGTAAAACTCGCTCTCTCTTTAGGTTTTACAATGATAACTCTGGACTGTTCCGATCATATAAAGAATAATGTTACGCAAGTGAATGACGCGGATATTCCTCAACATTATATTGATAAATATCTCGGCGTGGAATTTGATATCGAAGGCATCCCGCTTATTTTTTCCAGAGGAGAACTGGCCGCCTGCATAGAAATATACGGACAGGCTGTTTCTTTCGCGGCGGAAATATACAATTTTATAAAAGACGGTAAGTACGAAGCCGATTTGGAAATTTCGATTGATGAAACTTTGACATGCACAACGCCTTTACAGCATTACTTTGTCGCGCGTGAACTTTTGGATTCAGGCGTTATTTTCGCGTCAATCGCTCCGAGATTTTGCGGCGAGTTCCAGAAGGGGATCGATTATATAGGAGATAAAGCGCAATTTGAAAAAGAATTAAATGTCCATGCGGCAATTTCAAGAAGTCTCGGATATAAATTGAGTATTCATTCAGGCTCTGATAAGTTCGCGGTATTCCCAATCATCGCGAAAGCGACGCGCGGAAATTTCCATATAAAAACCGCCGGCACAAACTGGCTGGAAGCGATGCGTATTGCCGCGCAAAAAGATCCTTCCCTTTACCGCGAGGTTCACAGTTACGCGCTGTCAATTTTTGACGAAGCTAAAAAATATTATCACGTAACAGCGGATATAAAAAAAATCCCCGATATTTCCGGCATTAAAGATGAGGATCTGCACAAGCTGTTCGATAACAATGACGCGAGGCAGCTTATACATATTACATATGGACAGATCCTTGGTTTAAAAAATTCNGATGGAACGTTTGCTTTTAAAAACCGCCTATNCGATCTTTGGAAGAAAAACGAAGCCGAGTACCGGAGCGCTCTTGTTTCCCATATCGGAAAACATATTGATCTTTTAAAGAGTGTTAAATAATTAATTAAAGACNCCCTTGAAGAAAACCTGATTGTTTACAAAAAAACGAAAGATGCGCTTGGTTTTAGCGGCAATCATTNTGATTCCCATTAAAAAATTTCTTGATTTTTCACNGTTTCCATGCCATNATACTCAATAAGGAGAAAAAAATGCAATTTATTAATTTTGATAAAACCGCTGTTTTTAAAGAACTGTCAGCCCAGTCAAGGGATTTTGATTTCAGGAAAAAACTTGATTCGCAGAGGGTGGAGCGTTGTATTGTTCCGATGGCGGCCGGTTTAAAATATTCGTGGGCGGCAAAAGCGGTAGATGAAAATGTTATTCAATTATTAAGAAGTCTTGCCTGCGGGCAGGAACTAATCATCAAATATAAAGCAATTCTAAACGGCGAAATGATGAACACGGGCGAGAAACGCAAAGTGCTTCACCATCTTACGCGCGCGGAACTTGGACAGCCTGTTATGGAAAACGGAAAAAACATCGGTGAATTTTACCGCAATGAATTGTTCAGGTTAAGCGTTTTCGCCAATTCCGTTCATGAAGGAAAATTTAAAGGCTCGACAGGAAAACCTTTTACGACAGCCGTTCAAATCGGTATCGGCGGTTCCGATCTCGGCCCGCGCGCGATGTACCTTGCTTTAGAAAACTGGGCGGCTGCGGAAGGTAAAAAGAAACTTGACGCGAAATTTATTTCCAATGTGGATCCCGACGATGCATCTTGCGTTGCGTCTTCTTTAAATCTTGAACAGAGTCTTTTTATCCTTGTATCAAAGAGCGGCACCACACAGGAAACGCTCTCTAACGAGCTTTTTGTAAAAGATAAACTTGTAAAAGCGGGGCTTGATCCAAGCAAACACATGATCGCAGTAACGAGCGAGACAAGCCCTCTTGCGCGTAACAGCGCGTACCTTGATTCATTTTATATCGACGATTATATCGGCGGGCGTTACTCGTCAACGTCGGCGGTCGGCGGATGCGCTCTGGCTCTTGCATACGGGCCTGAAGTATTCAGGGAATTTCTTGGCGGCGCCGCCGAAGCTGACAGGCTTGCGCTTAACGAGGACATTTTACAAAACGCGGCTTTACTTGACGCTCTTATCGGTGTTTGGGAGCGCAATTTTCTGGGATATCCGTACACGGCAGTGCTGCCTTACAGCCAGGCGCTTTCACGTTTTCCGGCGCATCTTCAGCAGATGGATATGGANTCNAACGGAAAACGCGTTAACCGTTTTGGAGAAAAGATAAATTACGAAACAGGACCTGTNATNTTCGGAGAACCNGGCACAAACGGACAGCATTCATTCTATCAGCTATTGCATCAGGGAACGAGCGTTATTCCGCTTCAGTTTATCGGCTTTGAAGANAGCCAGAGAAAAGATGACGTAAATGTAGATAAATCGTCAAGCCAGACAAAACTCGCGGCGAATCTTGCCGCCCAAATCGCGGCGTTCGCGAAAGGGCAGGACAGCGATGATGGAAATAAAACGTTCCCAGGCGGAAGGCCGTCAAGTTTAATTTTCGGAAAACGCCTGACACCCGCCGTACTAGGAAGCCTCCTTGCCCATTACGAAAACAAAGTGATGTTCCAGGGCTTTATATGGAATTTGAACAGCTTCGATCAGGAAGGCGTACAGCTTGGAAAAATTTTAACAAAAAAAGTTTTATCCGGCAATTACGGCGACAGCGCACTGGAAGCATACAGCAGGATGTTAGGAGTTAGGGCTTAGGAGTTAGGGGATAGAGCTTAGGATAAAGAGCTAACCCCTAACCCCTATATCCTATCCCCTAACTAACTAGTTCTATCATGAATTTTACTACTTGCTGGAAATATTGAGGCGTTAGGCGTGATGGAGTGTCGCTTGAATTGTTCATCGCGCGCCATGTTTCGGGGAGTTTGCGTTTTTCAAGCGGCGTATTTACTTCGCCTGAAATGATCATGTCTATAAAATCAGGCCGGCTGCGGAGGAGAGTTTCGTATTTTTTCGCCTCTTCCTCGGGAAGCATTGTGATGGTTTGAGCCGCCAGTCCGGCGCGTAAAAATCCCGCGTCATCCGAAAACGGCGTGGGAGCTAGCAGTACATTGCCAAACCGCAGACGGTCGGCTGTCGCAAGAGCATGATCCCTTAAACGGCCAATCGCGCTTCTTACATTCGTTATGCCGGGGTTACTCGACGATTTTAAAATGTGATCCGTAGTTGTTGAGATTATAAAAACATCCCCGGTGCCGCAAGCGTCAAAATTAAAAATTTTCGCCTTTTCAAGACCCCATGTTTTTAATTTTAACGCAAGGGAAAACGCTCCTTGATTTTCAAGGCTTTCACCCGGCTGTATCTCTTCCTTGTCGGTAAAAACTATTATCCATTTTCCCGACATTCTGCGCGACAGCGTGAGCGCGGCGTTTAACAGATGAAAAACGGCGATACTGTTGTCATTCGCGCCTGAGCTGCCCGGCACGCGGTCGTAATGAGCGGAGAAAAGATACGGCTCCTGTCCCTTAAAAGGAAATACACCGCCTGATGCCCGTAAAGATTTCTGTCTCGGCGGAAAAATAAAAATATGATTGTTGCCGTTTATTGTGATAACAGCGGAATTAAAACCAAGCGTTTTTACGCGTTCGAGAAGAATCGCGTAACGGTCGGCTTTGGGTTTGATAAAGTCAAAGTAACGGTCATAAGGGCAGTCATTCGCCCATTCTTCCGTGTTGTTTTTTTTTGAATTTTTTATCATGTTTTTATTTTTACCGCTTTAAATATATTAGTTGGAGTTATAAACTCGTTTTGCGCGCTTATTATTTTAAGCTCCATCGGAGTATTCTTATCCGCGGGAGATGATCTGAAGCTCGCTTCAAGCACTCCGTATACAGAAGCGGCGCACATTTCCAGTGTCTCTTCGATGCTGCCGGTTTCAAGATAACGAGAAAGAAAAACCGCCGCTGTCATGTCGCCTGTTCCTGCGACAATGCTTTCAAATAAAATTTCGGGAGTGGTAATTATATATATATTCATGCCGTTGGAGGCGAGCATGCTGATTTCTCCGTTCACTTTTTTATAACTTGTCACAAGCACAATAGAAGGCCCCATTTCATGAAGTGCGTTAATCGCCCTTACGGCCCCTGTAATGGTTCCGGTGTCATGGCCTGTAAGGGCTTCCAGCTCGAACTGGTTTGGGCATGTAATGTCAGCTAACGGGATTAATTCGTTACTGATAATACTTGGGATATCGGGTTTAACATAAAACCCTCGCCCGTGATCTCCCATGACAGGATCGCAGCAATAGACTGAGTTAGGCGAATATTTTTTTATTTTTAATACGGCATCAGCTATTGATCTTCCCGCCGCCGCGTCTCCCAGATATCCTGAAAGAACGGCTTCGCAGCGGTTTAACACACCCCTTTCTTCAAGTCCTGTAACAAGATCCGATATTAGCTGCGCTCCTAAAATTTTTCCTTTCCATGCTCCGTAGCCTGTGTGATTGGAAAACTCAACGGTATTAATTGCCCAAACTTCCCGCCCCAGTCTCTGTAAAGGGAAAACCGCCGCGGTGTTTCCCGCGTAACCGTAAACCACATGAGACTGTATAGATAAAACCGCCATAAAAATCAAAACTCCTGAAAAAACATTCCGCAACAGCCGCCTATCAGCCTTTAACCTTAAAAACCCTTCCTGTCATCATCGCCAGAAACCTTAAAAACTTTCCCTTGTCCTGACCGTATTTTTTTGTAAAATCTCCGGCGGCCTCGGCAAGNGAATATGCGCCGTATTTTCTTTTTAAGAAATCCCAGTGCTTNATTATCCAGACATAAAGATCGGCTTCCGTTCTTCCGGGAAAATTTACAAGCAGCCATTGTTCTTTTATAATCGATATAACCGGATTAAATACATTGTTATACCACGACACAAGCGCGTCGTTAAACGGAAGTTCTTCCTTGATATTTTCATTCAGATAATATTTATGAACAAGAATATGATTGTAAATGACATCGTATCTTCCGGGAGAACTGAAATTCATATCCCAGTAATTCGTTAAATCCCCGAAAGAAGTCTCGTTGTAAAAAATATTTTTCTCGTAAGCGACAAGCGCGTCGCGAAGCTCATCTGTACCCATAGAAGGTTTTATGTTAATTTCCGTCGAGAGGCTTATCACATCGGCGTCTATGAACTCAACCTTCTGCATCTTCGCCACAGATACGCGGTGGTTGCCGTCCCTTACAAAATATACTCCGCCGATTTCATAAAGCGTTATCGGAGGAAGAATGATATCTTTGATATGAGCTTCGTCCACCCTTTGCCAGCGGTGGCGCATATGTTCCCTTTTCGGCAGAAAGTACCTGTTAAAATCGTGATAACGGCCTTCGCTTCCCGCAATCATTTTAATCGGTACTGTTCTGCTCCCGACATATACTTCGTTTTTCGGTTTTAAAATATCTTTAACTTCATTGAAGGAAAGAAGTTTATCCCGATCGTGATTTAAAAAATTCTGGATCTGGGAAAGAATGGCTTTGCCTCTCGCTCGGGAAAAATCCGAGGAAGCAAGCTGTGCCGCTACATCACCTTCCATATTTAAACTCCCAAATTAATAACAAAATGACTATACGCGTTTACAACCTGTGTGTCTTCCCATTGAGTGCAGCGTACCTCCGACAAATCATATAAATGGATATGCCCGTGAACAAGGAATTTCGGTTTAAACGTTTTCATAAACCACAAATATGTTTTAAAGCCCATGTGGCATTTATCCTGCTTGTCATGAATACCTTTCGGCGGTGCATGAGTTAATAGTATATCAAGATATCGTCCGAAAAATATACGGTTCCATACAAGCCGCGGAACTAATTTTAACACTTCAATAAACATTTCCATATCCGTAAACTGGTTCAATCCGTTGTTGTACCGCATTGAACCTCCAAGACCCATAATAATAAAATTCTCCTCTTTTTTTATTTTTGATCCGACATAAATCGCGCCGCAGCCGTAATACTCCCTGTTGATCTGAATCAGCGCCAAATCGACCGCTTTTTTGTAATGCTTCAGTTCATCGGTATGATGGTTTCCAAAGACAAAGAACAACGGCTTATTCAAGCTTGAAACGACAAAATCAAGGTAATCGTGGGGCAGATCGCCGGCGCACAAAACTACGTCGATATCGGAAAAACGCTCTTTAATTTGCGGGGAATAAACCTGCGGGTCAACTTTGTCGGAAATACACAGGATTTTCAAGTTTTTTTCCTTTTCAATTGTAATTTTTTTGTCCGTGTTGGACAATGTATTATTTTCCGATAATCAATATAGGAATTTATTTTAATTTTAGTATATTATAAGTACATAAGGAAGATAAAATGATAAAAAAAGGATATTTATTATTCATATTGATTTTTCTTACCGTTTTTTGCTATGGACAGTCCAATTTCTCAAGGGGAGAAGACCTTTTTATGCGGAATAATCCTTCCGGCGCAGTGAGTTTGCTTGAACGCGCCCTTGCCGAGGATCCGTCAAATGTGTTGATTTATATCTATCTGGGAGTCACGTACGAGCAGCTTGAAAGGAACGATGAAGCAATAGCCGTTTATAGAAGGATTCTTCCGTCCGCCGGAAACCATTCCGCCAATATCGCCAATAATCTGGGAAATTTGTATTTTAAGAGGGGTAATATCGAAGAAGCCGAGCGTTTTTACACGCAAGCTCTTGGTTTTAACCCGATTTACTCGATTTCGTATCTGGCGAGGGGAAATACAAGGATCAGATCAGGGGATCTCTCCAGCGCAATATTGGATTATGAACAGTATCTGACGCTTGAGCCGCGTTCAGCTCAGAGAACTAATATCGAGCTTGTCGTAAATTTGATCCGTTCCGAAGCGGCGGCAGACGCAATCAGAAGGGAAATTGCCGCCGAAGAGGAACGCAGGCTTGCCGCGGAAAGACAGGCTCTTCTCGATTCTGTTTCCGCGTCTCTTCAGTCTGCCGCGGATCAGAGTCAGGGAATATCGACAGGCGCGGAAAGCGTAGAGCATTATGACGGCGAATTTGAGCTTGATTGATAAATCGTAAAACTTCATTACATCTTGACAGGAGGGGAAGATGACGAAAAGAAAAAAAATAATAATCATTACGGCAAGTGTTGTCGCGCTTTTAGCGGTTATCGGAACAGTTATTTTTTTCCTGACGCGCGATAAAGAAGAAGACGAAGGAGCCGGCGGATCGCGTTCTTCTACCATGAATGATCAAAGAAGATCCAATATCATGCGTCTTGCCGAAAATTACGCGCAAGCCGGGGAATACAACCGCGCTCTTGATCTTCTAGACGGTTTATTAATTGATAATCCCGATGATGAAGAGGCGCGCGCGCTTCAAAGCGCGATTCTAAGCATGGATCGCAGCCCCGGATCATCTTCAAATAACACAGACGCGCTTCTTGAAGCGCAAAGGCGGTTCCTCGAAGAACAGCGCAGACAGAATGAGGCGTTTGCTTCCAATTTGCAAAGGAGCGCATCGGAGGCTTCCAATTCAAGAGCGTCAGAAGCGGAAGCTGAAGCGGCGGCCGCGCGGAGGGCTGCTGCCGAAGCCGAAGAAGCCAGAAGGAGAGCGCAGGAAGAAGAGCTGGCAAGGGCTTCACGCGAGCTGCAGGAGATAATGCGGCGTATAAATAATCTTGTTACCGACGGAAAAGCCCGGCTTGCGGCAGGTGATTTACCGGGCGGCACTCAATTATTTGAAGAAGCCAGAAGGTCGCTTCCCGCAGGGGAAAACCGTTTTCAATCCCAGACGCTGGCGAATATCGCGGACGCGTACTATGATTATCAGGCCGCTAACCCCAATACGGCTGGCGCGAGAGAGGTACTGCCAAAATCGACAGAGCACGCGAACGAAGCTGTAAGGCTTGACGCTACTCAGGCTCTTCCGCACTATGTCCTTGGACGCATCGCGCGGGACGCGAGGCAAAACGACAGAGCGTTAGCCGAATTCAGGGAAGCCGCGCGTCTTGATCCTAATAATTATCTTTACGCGTATGATCTGGGAAGGATTTTATTCATAGCTCAGCGCTACTCGGAAGCGAGGGACGCGTTTCAGAATGCTGTAAGGCTGCATCCCGATTATGAACAGGCATGGTACAATCTCGGCGGTGCGTTACGCGCATTAAACCGCCCCGATGACGCTCTTGCCGCGTACAGGCAGGCTGTCAGTATAAGATCCGATTATACCGCGGCGCACAGGGAAATAGGACGCACTCTGGTGGCAAAAAATGATACAAGAGGCGCTATCGAATCGTTTAACAGGGCATTACAGCTCGCACCGAATGATTTCAGAACGTTATGTGAACTTGCCGCGGCGCACAGTCAGGCCGGCAGTTATACGGAGGCAGAAAGCCTGTTTACACGGGCATTGCAGATAAACCCGTCTGACGCGCAGACAAATTACAATATGGCGGTTGTAAAGCATGAATTAAGAAAATACACCGAAGCGATAAGTTTCGCGCGTCTTGCTGTAGACGCGGTTCCTTCCAACTCGGTTTATGTTTACACTCTCGGTCTTGCGTGTGAAATGGCGGGCGCTAATGATCTCGCGGTTACAGCGTACAGAACCGCCGCGTCTCTTGATCCGCGGTATATGCGCCCGAGGATTAATCTTGGCAGCCTTTATCTGACTAGGGGCAATTACTCCGATGCCATCAGCGTTTTAAATGAAGCATACGCGGTAGAACCCGCGAACTTTGAGGTTAACAACAACCTTGGCGCGGTTTACGCTAAACAGGAAAACTGGTCGTACAGTATCGTTCATTTTGAACGCGCGTTAAGCTCGAGACCGAATGACGCTACAGCCATGTTTAATCTCGCGCGCGCCTATGTCGCGTCGGGTAACCCCGAAAGAGCTGTAAGCTCATACCGTGATGTATTGCGTTTAACGCCCAATAATTGGGACGCGATGTTTGAACTTGGAAAAACCTGCGTAACGCTCGGGCAAAACACTGAAGCGAGGCGTTATTTACAGGATTTAATCAACAGTAATCCGAATTATTCGCAAAGAGCGGAAGCGGAAAGGATATTGAATAATTTATGAACGCTATAATAACCGTAGTGGGAAACGACAAAGTCGGAATAATCGCAAAAGTCTCCGCGTTTTTGGCAGAGCGGGATATTAACATAGAAGATATATCGCAGACTGTTTTAAGCGGAAATTTTGTAATGATGATGATGGTAAATTTAAGCTCAAGTTCCAAAGCGCTTGAAGAAGTAAAAAAAGAGCTTAACNCTCTTGGCGATACGTTAAATGTAAGCATCAGTTTGATGCACGAGAAAGTGTTTTCCGCTATGCATCGTATTTAAAAAATACTTCGTATTATTTAGGGGATAGTGGTTAGGTGATATATGTTGTTTACGCCGTTTGAGATAAAAGAAACTGTGGATATGTTTATGCGCTATAAACTNGATATCCGCGCTATTACATTGGGCATTTCGCTTTTAGACTGTATTGATTCATCGGGNGAAGCNTCCCGCAGGAAAATCCGCGANAAAATTATGCGCACAGCAGGACCTCTTGTAAAAACCGGGTGCGATATAGAAACCGAGTTCGGCATTCCGATTATCAATAAAAGAATTTCCGTTACTCCGATAGCGCTTGTGGCTTCTTCAAGCGGCGAGGATGATTATACGCCGTTCGCGAAAACTCTTGATGATGCCGCAAAGGAACTCGGCGTTGATTTTATCGGCGGTTTCTCGGCGCTTGTNCAAAAAGGAATTTCCAAAGGCGATGAACGCCTTATTAAATCTCTTCCCGCCTCGCTTTCAATGACGGATAGAGTCTGCGCNTCCGTCAACGCCGCATCGACAAAAAGCGGGATCAACATGGACGCTGTAAGGCTGATGGGTGAAATTATTAAACAGACAGCGGAAGCGACAAAGGCAAATGATGGAATCGGCTGCGCGAAGCTCGTTGTTTTTTGCAACGCTCCTGAGGATAACCCGTTTATGGCGGGGGCTTTTCACGGAACTGGCGAAGCGGAAAGCGTTCTTAACGTGGGCGTCTCGGGTCCCGGCGTGATAAAAGCCGCTCTTGAAAATTGCCGCGGCGAAAACTTTGATGTGTTAGCTGACACTATCAAAAAAACGGCGTTTAAGATCACGCGGATGGGGCAGCTTGTCGGGATGGAAGCCGCGCGGAGGATCGGCGTTCCGTTCGGTATTCTGGATTTATCGCTCGCTCCGACTCCGGAAGTGGGTGATTCAGTCGCGCGGATCCTTGAAGAGATGGGGCTTGAAACCGCCGGAACGCACGGAACAACAGCGGCTCTTGCGATGTTAACCGACATGGTGAAAAAAGGCGGCATAATGGCGTCAACCCATGTTGGCGGTTTTTCCGGGGCATTCATTCCCGTTTCGGAGGACGAGGGAATGGTAGCCGCGGTAGAGAAGGGTTCAATCACTTTGGACAAACTTGAAGCGATGACGTGCGTATGTTCAGTCGGCCTTGACATGATCCCGCTTCCCGGCGATACATCGGCGGCGACCATTTCCGCAATCATCGCGGACGAAATGGCAATCGGCATGGTAAATAATAAAACAACCGCGGTTAGGGTGATACCTGTCCCCGGGAAAAAAGCCGGAGAGTGGGCGCAGTTCGGCGGGCTTCTCGGCGGTTCTCCCATCATGGCGGTTAACAGCGCGAAGAGCGACGCGTTTATCAACCGCGGCGGAAGAATCCCTTCTCCAATACACAGTTTCAGGAATTGAAATTATAAATATTTATATTGATTGAAATTATTTCAATTGATGTTATAATCAATTTATGAATAAATCTTTAAAAGACGCATGGAGCAAATCATTTAAAATCGGCGCCGCGATAAGCCGAAAAGTGCTTGAGATACAGGAAAACGCTGATATAATACGAAAACATTTTTCTTCCATTACGTGCGGAAACGCAATGAAAATAAGCTGTATTCATCCAAAAGAAGATTTTTATTACTGGGATGAAGCGGATTTTATCACCGGCTTCGCGAAGAAGGAAGGGCTTGCGATGCGCGGGCATACGTTCGTCTGGCATAATCAGACATCGGACTGGATTTTCCTTGACGGAAATGAAGAAGTTTCTAAAACAAAACTGTTTAAAAGGCTTGAAGATCATATNTATTCCGTTACGCGAAGATACAATGAATTTGTATACGCGTGGGATGTTATAAACGANGCTATTGATGTTGAAAAAGGCGATGAANACGGTTTCCGCNTGAGTAAATGGTATAAAATCGGCGGAAAGGAAATTTATGATTTCGCGTTTAAAACAATGAGGGAAGCATCCCCTAACGCCAAACTGTTTTATAATGATTACAATAACGAAAGGGACGCGAAACTTGATACTAATGTGCGTTATCTGTCATCTCTGCTTGACAGAGGCATCCCTGTTGACGGAATCGGTATTCAGGGGCATTGGTATTACGATTATCCCGATGAAAAGATTTTAAGAAACGCTCTGGAACGTTATTCGGCGCTTGGAATTGAAATAGAGTTAACCGAGGTCGATGTGTCTGTCTATCATTGGGTAGAAGCAAATGACAGAAAAGATTTTTTTACATCAAGGCCGGAAGACAGAATTGTAAAACAGGAAAAAGTATTCCTGGATATTTTTACAACCGCCTGTGATTATCCCGCCGTAAAAAATATCACGACGTGGGGAATCGCGGATAAACATACATGGCTTGATCATTTCCCCGTTGCGGGAAGAAAAAACTGGCCGCTTCTTTTTGATGAGCAGTATAATGAAAAACCGGTTGTCGAAAAATTAATCGAAGAAGGTTATAAAAGAATTTTATTTTAAAGGAGAATATCATGGCAGGATTGTTAAAAACAAACACGGTTACTCAGGTTGCGATCATCGTAAAGAACATTGAAAAGACGAAAAAGAAATGGGCAAAGTTTCTCGGCGTTCCGGTTCCGCCGACCGTTCAAGCCGGAGATTATAAAATTACCCAGACAAAATATAAGGGAAAGGCGGCGCCAAAGGCAATGTGCCAGATGGCGTTTTTTGACGTAGGGCCCGGTATGCAGCTTGAACTGATCCAGCCGAACGGGAAGAAAAGCACTTGGCAGGATTTTTTAGACAAGAAAGGCGAGGGTATTCATCATATCGCTTTCGGTGTGAAAAACACAAAGAAAATTATCGAGGCGTGTGAAAAAGAAGGAATTAAATGCGTCCAGCAGGGTAAATACGGAGACGGAAGCGGCGAGTACGCGTACCTTGACGCTTNTAAAGATCTTAAATGCATTGTGGAAACCCTTGANAGTTACGCGAAATAATTTCTTTTATAATGATTTTTATAAACTANGGCATTGACTGGGTAAGAAATACTTTTGAAACATTGACCGCGTCTGATATCGGCGCGTATTTAAAATCCGGTTTTTNCGTATCTATAAAACCAAATCTTGTAAATGAAAGAAGCGCGGACAGCGGAGCGACAACTCACCCGGAAGTAATCGAAGGGATCATTCTTTTTTTAATAGACTTCGGAGTTAAAGATATAAAAATTATCGAAAACTCGTCCGCCGGTCATAATACAAAAAAAGCGTATAAAATGTGCGGTTATGAAACGCTTCAAAAAAAATACGATGTTAAACTTATTGATCTGCAAAGTGATAATTTCAAAACCCTTAAATATGAGGGTATCGACTTAAAAATAAGCGGAACGGCGCTTGATTCTGATTTTCTTATTAACGCGCCAGTTTTAAAAGCGCACAGCCAGACGCGTCTCACTTGCTGCATGAAAAATTTAAAAGGCTGCATGCCGCAAAGCGAGATGAGGCGTTTTCATACGCTCGGACTGCATAAACCTATCGCGGCTTTAAACGCGCTTTTACGATGCGGTTATTGCGTAGTGGACGGAATCTGCGGCGATTTAAGTTTTGAAGAAGGCGGAACGCCTGTACAGGCAAACAGGATAATAGCCGGAAGGAATCCTGTTTTGATTGATTCCTATTGCGCGGAATTAATAGGTTACAAACCTGATGATATCGGATATTTGTCATACGGCAGAGAATTCATGTTAGGTGATTTTTACTGTGAAAAAACAAAAGTAATTGAATTAAATCAGGAACAAAAATCCGCAGGCTCTGTAAAAAGCGAAAGGATCGCGGATCGTTACCGTGATATTATTGATGATAATGACGCATGCTCAGTGTGTTATGCCGCGCTTGTTTTCGCGCTCCACCGCGTGAACGGGGAAGCCGCGCGTAACAAAAAAATCTGCATCGGGCAGGGTTTTAAAGGGAAAAAAAGCGGCGGTACCGGAATAGGAAACTGCGCCGGAGGTTTTACAAACCATGTAAAAGGCTGTCCGCCAAAAGCCGTAGATATCATTCAGTTTTTGGAAAAGCAATTAAAAGGTTAACGGTTTTCCTTTTATCATTACAGCGGCATCGCCGCAAAGGTATTCTACAGCATCCTTGTTATGCGAAATAAAAAGTATGCCAAGTCCTGTATTTTGATTCAATTCCGTAAACAGGTTAAGTATCTGTGCGCCCGCCGATACGTCAAGGGAACTTATCGCCTCGTCAGCGATTAAAAGATTTGGTTTTAAAATAAGGGCGCGACCGATACAGACGCGCTGTTTCTGGCCGCCGCTTAACTCGTGAACACGGCGCGTTTTATATGACGGGTCAAGCCCTACCTGTAAAAGCATTTCATCGACAATCCGCCCGCGATCTTCAGGCTTTCCGGCATTATGAATGTGAAGAGGCTCTTCCATAAGCCAGCCGATTTTTTTAACGGGGTTTAAAGACGCGCCCGGATCCTGAAAAACAATCTGAACCTGATTTGAGTTATTATTATGCTTTTGCCCGCACACAAGAATTTCACCTTCATAATCGGCAAGTCCGAGAATACACCTCGCAAGCGTGGATTTTCCACAGCCGGATTTGCCGGTTAAACCGAAAATCCCGCCGTTTTTCATTTCCATGTTTATATGATTTAATACAGGTATAAGATCCTTTTTTCCAAACGGTCCCATTCTTCTGTCTACGTATACGTTCGAGACATCGCGCACGGAAAGGAGGAGAGGCGGTTCCATTGTATCAGCCTTTTTTTCCATTATTTTTATCCTTCCGGAAAATGACAGTAGACTTTTTTTGTGTTTAACGTACCGCGCTCTTCGTAAAAAATTACAGCCTGCGGGAAGACTTCGCCGCAGACAGGTTTTGCCTTTTGGCAGCGCGGAGCGAAAGGGCAGCCGGGATGGCGGTCTTCCACTGTCGGAATCCTGCCGGGGATATTTTCCAGTTTACTTCCGCGCTTGTCTTTATGAGGGATCGCGTTTACAAGCGCTCTTGTATACGGATGAACCGGCGAGAAATTTTTCCCCGACGGGCCTTCTTCCAGTATTTTTCCTGCGTACATAATGATAAAACGGCTGCAAAATTGCCTTATAATCGAAAGATCGTGGGAAATAATCATTAAAGACATATTATTTTTTTTATTTCTCTCTAAAAGCGCCGAAAGGCATTTTGCCTGACTGTCATCGTCAAGGGAGCTTGACGGCTCGTCAGCTAACAGAAGCTCAGGATCGCGGAGAACAGCGATTGCCGTCATTACCCTTTGGCACATTCCGCCTGAAAGCTGGTGAGGGTACGAGGCGCATATTTTCTGCGGATCGTTAAACCCAAGCGATTTTAATATTTCATGCGCCGCGGAAATATTTTTTTCCTTGTCCTTGCTTCCGCCAAGCTCAAGCGTTTCANTTATCTGATCACCCGCTTTTATAAGAGGATTAAGGGAGCTTCTCGCGTCNTGAAAAATCATCGAGATTCCGCTTCCCCTGATTTTCCGCATTTCNTCNTCGCTTAATGACGTAAGATCGCGGCCGTTAAAAAATATTTTTCCGCTTGATATTTTNACAGCNCGCGGCAGAAGATTNGGAATTGAGTATGCCGTCATGCTCTTGCCGCAGCCGGATTCACCGGCAAGTCCGAGTATCTCACCGTCATTTATTTTAAAACTGATATCATCAATTATTTTAATTTTATTTCCGTCTTTATTAACGCAGACGTTNAAGTTTTGCACATCAATCATGGGAGCTTCCTGCGAATGTAAGGCGGATTCCTTCACCAAGAAGATGAAATGCAATCACTGTAAGCATNATAAAAANGCCGGGAGACAGGGTGTACCAGGGAGCGTTAAAAAACCAGCTTTGCGATTCAAAGAGCATNCGCCCCCATGAAGGTTCAGGCGGCTGGATNCCCATNCCAAGATAGCTCATCGCTGACTCNGCGAGAATCGCGTTTGAAAGCCCCAAAACAGAAGCGGATAAAAGTGAAGGCGCAAGGTTAGGAAGGATATGTATAAACGTTATGCGCAAAAAACCGGCTCCTAGAATTTTTTCCGCCTGTATAAAGGTTGAGTTTTTATACTGCATCGCTCCTGTGCGCATAACGCGGGTGTAACTTGGTATAAAAATGATAAAAAGAGCGAGAAACAAACTTAGCTGGCTGTTATCCATAACTGCGACCATAAGGAGAGCTAGGACAATTCCGGGAAATGAGCTTAGCGTGTCAATAACGCGTAAGATAACTTCTCCTGTTAAGCCTCCCGTGTAACCCGCTAAAAGCCCCAAAAGGCATCCTGCCGCCGCGGCGGCCGTTACTGTGCAAACAGCGAGAAGAAGGGAGTTTTTCCCCCCTGCCATAACGCGCGAAAATATATCCCTGCCGAAATTATCTGTTCCAAGAAGATGACCTTGTCCCGGAGGCATAAGCCGCTCGTGCGTATCCATTTCGTTGTAATCATGCGGAACCCAGAAGATGCTTAGAAGCGACATTAATACGATAACAATGCCGATAACGGCTCCGGCTTTAAGCTGTCGGTTAAGTTTCATCTGACTTTCTCCGTCTGCTTAATTCTGGGATCAATGATCATCATTAAAATGTCGGCTGCAGTATTCGCGGTTACTACAAGGAAGGCGATGTAAACCATTAGACATTGAATTAAAGGATAATCTCTTATGCCGATTGCTGTAATTAAAAGCCGCCCGACACCGGGAATTGTAAAAACCTGTTCGATAATGATACTGCCTGAAAAAACTTCAGCGGTTATCATGCCTAGCATTGTTACAGCGGGAAGACAGGCGTTTTTAAAAACGTGACGGCGCAGAATGTAAAGGCCGGACGCTCCCTTGCTTTTCGCTGTTCTTACATAATCGCTTTGAAGTTCTTGAAAAAGAGATCCCCTTAAAAATTTAATCAGTATGGCGGAATTGGGAATTGCGATCGCAAGCGCCGGAAAAAAAAGATAAACTAAAAATAAAAAAAAATTTTCATTGTAGTTTACAAAATTTCCGGGAATAAAAAGATTAAAACCAAATCCAAAGATGAAAATAAATAAAAGCCCGAGAAAAAAACCTGGCGTACTGATACCGGCGGCGGTGAAAAAATTTACAATATTATCCGTTACGCTTCCTTCCCGTTTTACTGTCAGTAAAGATACGCTAAGAGAGATTATAATAACCAGTAAAAGGGACATCATGGCGAGTGATATGGTAACAGGAATCCTCTGCGCGATTAAATCCGCTATGGCTTCTCCCCGGAAACTGTATGAGTACCCCGGGTTACCCGTTAAAAAATTGAACAGCCAGTCGAAATAGCGCGTAACAACATTACGGTTAAGACCCATCTCGTCACGTAACGCTTCAAGCTGTTCGGAAGCGGCGTGAATCCCGGCGAGGGAAGATGCGGGATCTCCTTTTATTACGCTGAACGCGAGAAAACAAAATACCGAAACAAGAAACACTGTGATGAACGCAACAATGATTCTTTTGAAAATAAAGTTCAATTATTCATTAATCCCGTAGATGGATGAGAAATCAATGACATATAACGGATAATCAAGCACTCCCGCGAAAGAGCCGCCTTTTAAAGCTGTAAAGTAGAGAATGTCCTGTAAATAAACGCTTGCCGCGTTTTCCGCGATAATTCTCTGGGCTTGCTTGTAAAAAGTTTTCCGCTTTTCAGGATCGGTTTCTGATAATGCGCTGTTAAAAACCCTGTCGTAATCCGCGCTGGAGAAATTGATAAAATTACCGCTGTTGTTTGAAAGGTAGCGGTTTAGAAAACTGCGCGCGGAAACATTAGGGCTGTCAAGCGAAACAATTGTCGCCTGATAATTCCTGCCGCGGTAAACATTCGAAAGCCATGTATTCCAGTCGACAAGCCTTATCGACGCGTTAACGCCGATTCTTTCAAGCTGGTTTACAATTACCTGTGCCGTATCGACATGCATGGTGTAATTTGACGGGACTGTAATTTCAAATGAAAGCGCGTTTGAACTGTTAAACCCTGCCTGAGATAAAAGAGACAGCGCCATGTCAGGATTGTAAACATACGCAAGAGATTCCTCGTAATAATCGGATAAACCCGGAATTACAGGGCTTCCCGACGGCGTGCCGGAGCCGAAGAATGCGATGTTTATTATTTCCTGAATATCAATGCCGTAATTCACCGCGCGGCGCACGCGGATATCATTAAATGGAGGATTCTGATTGTTAAGCGCCATTAATTGCACCGCCGCCGAGCTGTTGCTGAAAACATCGTACTGTCTGTGGTCAAGCTGAGCCGCCATCGAACCTGTTAAACTGGCTCCGTCTATACTGCCGCGGAAGGCGACCATCAAAGTATCGTAATTGGCGAAAAATACAATTGTGACCTTATCAAGATGAGGAAGGCCGCTTTGCCAGTAATTGTCAAATTTTCTTAACTCAAGGCTTCTTTGCTTTGTGTATTTTTCCACATAAAAAGGTCCTGTGCCGATTATGTTTTTCTCGCGGTCTTCGTTTCCGGCTTTAACAATTCCGATTGTAAGGTAGGGTAGAAAATCAGGATCGGTATTTTTTAAAACCACTCTTACCCTGTTATCACTCGTGATAATTACTTCCTCAATATTGCGCAAACCGCTTAAGCCGTTTGCTATAGCCGTATCAAGAGTGAACTTTACATCGGCGGCAGATAAAAATGAACCGTCATGGAAATGAACGCCTTCTCTTATAATAAAACTATATGCCTGCCCGCCGTCTTCTATTGTCCACGCTTCTGCCATACAGGGCTGCATTGTTCCGTGTACGTCAGGTTTTACAAGCCCTTCAAAAATATTAAAAAGAATAGTTCTGCCGTCCGCTGTGTTCTCCGTGCTTAAAGGATCAAGCGTAGAAGGTTCTGTGGCAAATCCGTAACGAAGCTCATTGCCGCTTTTCTTTCCGACGCCGCATGATATGTTTAAAACAACGGTAATCAATAAAAAAAATAATAATAAAAAAGAAAGATAAAATCTTCTCATAACACCTCCCGGACTTGTACATTATACACACAAACAGATTGAAAATCCATACCTATTATTAAGCGGCTGTATTGTTAAAAAAGTGCAAGTTAATTGTTAATTTTTAATTAAACTCATACAAAGAAATCTCTGCCTGAACCCGCGCGTATTTTTTCTATGTTTTCCATTGTCTTATGTCTTATTTCATCATTTTTGATTTGCGGTATTTCTTTTTCTATAATCGCGGCGGTTTTTTCCCTGAATACGCCGTCTCCGTAGTCCATTGAATACTCGCAGAGCGTCATAAGCGCGTTTGGAAGGCAGACATTTCCAATCTGCCCCGATTTCGCGAGCGACATAAAACGATCCCCGGTTCTGCCGCCGCGGTAACATGCCGTGCAGAAACTCGGAATATAACCGTCATTCATAAGCTCCCCGATGATCGACACTGCGCTTCTGTCGTCGTTCACATGGAACTGAGGCGTAGTCTTTTCGCTGCGGCTCCGTTTGACATATCCGCCGACTTCCGTGCTTGAACCGGCGCTTATCTGGGAAATTCCCAGCCGCAAAAGCCTTTTACGCATTTCGCGGTTCTCTCTTGTGGAAAGAATCATCCCCGTAAACGGAACCGCTATGCGTATAACGGCTGTTATTTTCGCGAATGTNTCATCATCCACAAGATTCGGAAAATCCGCGATGTTCATTCCNTGNGCCGGGCAGATGCGCGGTACTGATATCGTGTGAAAGCCGGCATTNTATTTTTTTTCCAGATGTTCGTTGTGGAGCAAAAGCCCCATGACATCNAAATAAGGATCGGCAAGACCGAAGAGAACGCCGCCTCCGACATCGTCGATACCGGCATCCTGNGCGCGATCAAACGCGCTTAAGTGCCAATTAAAATCCTGCTTCGGTCCTGAAAGATGGACGCGGCTNTANGTAGGTTCGTGATATGTNTCCTGAAAAAGAATGTAAGTGCCAATCCCNGCGTTTTTTAATTTTCGGTAATTTTCTGTCGTGGTTGCCGCGATATTTACATTGACTCTCCTAATCTCGCCGTTTTCAAATTTCATGCTGTATATCGTTTT
>WQRT01000011.1 GCA_009786625.1 Treponema sp. | reverse complement strand
GTAATACCCGTTCCCTTTCCGAACACGGAAGTCAAGCCCCTTTGCGCCGATGATACTGCATCTCTAAGGTGCGGGAAAGTAGGTCGTTGCCAAGCTTTTTTTTGTTTTTTACGGGCCGCCTCAATTCCGCGGCTCTTTTTTTTGCGTTTGTGATCTCTATAATAAAACAGTAATATGCAACTAATGTTTTAAAACAATATATTATCAACTATAATACTATTGGAATTAAAATAGTAGTCCGCCTGTACCTAATAATAGAAACATGGAAATATATGTTATTATTATAAAACTCAACATTTTTATGAAAATTCATATATAATCGCAAAATTGTTACTTCTTTTCTTGCAAATTCGATAATTTGACCTTAAAATATACTATTAGAGGGGTATAATATCAGGAGAGGATTGTTATGAAGCGGCTGTTTTTAATAGTTATTTGCGTATTATTCATATTTTCTAATGTTCCGGCTCAGGCCAGGCTTGGGGATTTTACTATGCGGGGTGCGGCTAGTCAGGAAATGAGGACAGAAGGGCTTGTCGGCGCTCATCCCAGCCTTCCGCTTAATTCCAGGGTCAAAATTACAAATCCAAGAAACGGCAGGGAAGTTGAGATTGTCATCATCGGACGTATTGATCCGTCAATGCACAGGATAATCGATTTATCTCCAATGACGATACAAGCGCTTGGTATGAGGGCAGGAGAACAGATTGTTCTAACTGTTAGCACTCCTTCCAATCCGCAGGCAGTAAGCCAGCCGGGACAGATTGTAGATTTATCAGGGCCTGTTTTGAATATTGCGGATAGAGGGCAGACAGCAGCGAGTACGCAGCCGCCTTTAGAGCAAACCGCTCTTGCGGCGGCCGCTCCGGCTCAGGTTCTATCAAGCGCACAGCCGTCTTCGCAAACTCAGGTAAATATACAGACGCCGGCCGCGGTACAGACTCAATCAGATGCGCAAACTCCTGTTCCTGTTCAAACTCAGGTTAATGTTCAAATACCGGCTGCGGGGCAGAATCAAACTGATACCGCACAGGCGGTCAATAACGGACAAGCGGCAAATAACGGACAGGCATCGGGCGCTCAAGTTGCAGGTAATGGGTTTGTGCCGCCTGCAGGTAGTCCCGCTCAGGAGCAGCAGCAGTATGCGAACAACCAGGGCGTAAGAGGCGCGGTTCCGAATGAAGCCGCTCAGTTTTACGCATGGATGATGGCAATGACTGTTGACGCGAGAGAAGCGCGTGAGGTAAGAGAGGCGCGCGAAGCCAGAGAAGCTCGTGAAGCCAGAGAGGTACGCGAAGCAAGAGAAGCGCGCGAGGCGAGGGAAGCTCGTGAAGCAAGAGAGGTGCGTGAAGCCAGAGAAGCGCGTGAAGCAAGAGAGGTTCGTGAAGCGAGAGAAACCCGCGAAGCTATTTTATCTCAAAGTCAGAATCAATCGTCTAATTCTCATTTTACATCTCCTTCAAACGGAGTTAACAGTAACAGCGCGGCAAGTCAGGCAAGTCACTCTTCGGTTGTTCAACCGGCTGCAGCTCAACCTGCGTCAGTTCAACCGGCTGCACAAAACGGAGCAAGCCGGTCAAATCAAACTGAGTCCAGATCATTTTTACCCGGAGAAAACCCTTCCAACGGCGAACCGCCTGTCTCCATTAATCAATTGAATACTAATATGAATACGCTCGTCCCGGATTTAAGGATTGCCGTTAATCAAGCGCCGTCTTTAAACAGAAGGGAAGTTCAACCCCCGCCGGTACATTCCGGCTCCGTACAGATTATTCCCGGTGTGCCTGATCCAAATTCAGGCAGGATATACAAGCTGCAGGTTGGAGCTTATTCGGCAAGGGATGCCGCTCAAAGGGCTGCTGACCTGATTAATGAGGCAGGTTTTGAGACCGAAATGGATTTTTCCGGGCTTGTCTACCGTGTAATGGCAGCCGGTATCGCGTCCATCAATGTTCAATCGGCTGCTTACAGGCTTGGCTCCATGGGATTCAGTCAAATATGGATAAGGGAGTAATTCTGCACTTGAACAGTAAGCGATTTAATGTTATTTTTATAGTAAGGGGGATTTCCCAATGGCAACATCAAGCAATGAGATGAATAAAACAGTATCGAGACAACTTGTTACTTTCCAGCTCGGAGAGGAACTTTACGGAGTAAATATAATGGATGTCAAAGAGATTGTCCGCGTACAGGCAATCCGGGCAATTCCCAATGCGCCTACTTACGTGGAAGGAATATTCAATCTGCGAAGCGAAATTATCCCCATCATTAATTTACATAAAAGATTCCATTTAAGAAAACTGGTCTCGTCCGAGGAAGATGAGTTGTTGTCAGGATTTGTAATTATTGATATTGACGGAATGAAGCTGGGAATTATTATTGATAAAATTTCCCGTGTAGTAACAATTGAACATGAAGAAATCCAGCCGCCGCCGCAGATGTTTTCCGGTATCGGCGCAGAATATATTCAGGGAGTGGTTCGCCAGGAAAGCGGGTATCTTATCATTCTTGATATTAGAGACCTGTTCAATCCGAAAGAACTGCAAAAAATCGCCGAGCTGAGAAGGTAGGCCCATACAGGGTTTGACGAACGGCTTTGATTTCAGGTAACGCATGAAAATCGATATTTATTCTCCCACGATAAGGCGTAAAGACATGGATGCGGTTTTGACCGCAATGGTGGAAGAAAAGATCGGTCCCGGAGATCGAAACAAACTTCTAATTCAAACAGCGAAGGAGCAGCTTCATTTTGATTATGCTCTTGCTCTGCGGAGCCCTGCTGTCGCGCTTCAATTCGCGCTTAAGACATTGCGAAAGCCGGATCCGGGTTTACAGCAGGGAGTTGTCATTTCCGCGTTATCGCCGCGGTATTATCTTCAGGTACTGCAGGATTTGCAGCTAACGCCTGTTTATTGCGATGTCACGTATGACTTTCCGTGTATGAACAGGGAGCTGATAGAAAACGCGATCGCTAAAAAACCTGACGGGCTTGAGATATGCGCGGTTGTTCTCCATCACACGCTGGGTTTTGCGCCTGATGCGGCTTCTGCCGCGGAACTTGGCATTCCCGTTATAGAAGATATATCGCAAAGTTTCGGATATTGGCTTAAACCTGAAATTAAAAAAGATGATGAAGCCGCGTCACAAGGCGGCAAACAATCGGATCAAAATAAAAATTCTCTCCAGCCTCTGACACCTGATCCACAATCCCTGTTCAAGGGTGTTTATTTTATCCTCGGTCTTGAAGAAAGGGATATGCTGACATCAGGCGGCGGGGCTTTGCTGTTTGCAATGAACAGAAAAGACGCGCTTTCTTTACGCGCGTTCGCCGGTATCGCGGATGAATACTGCCTGCCGGATATCAATTGCGCGCTTGCCGTTGTCCAGTTTAAGGAAGCGCAGAAAAATATCGATAGAAGGCGCGGTATCGCCGAAGTGTATAAACAGGCGGCTTTAAGAACAAGGCATAAATGTTTTATTCCGGTAATGGAAAACTCAGATTGCGGATATTCTTTCTCTCTTATTCTGGAAACAGGGTTAAAGGATGTTATCGCGTACGCCAGGAAAAAAGAAATTATTATAGAAAACGCATTTACGGGCACAATAGCCGCCGCGGGTTTGACCGATAACTGTCCGGTAAGTAATTCGCTTGCTCTGCGCACGGTTCTCTTCCCCATATATCCGCGGCTTCGTTCCCATGATGTGGAACGCATTACACGTCTTATCATGACTCTTCCGTAAGGAACGTTAAATGAAAAAAAACGCGGTATTGTTTGTAAATACACTGAAAAANAATGCCGCGGATTTCGCGGAACAGATCAAACTNGAGCTTGATAAACAAGAAGTAGATACTGCAATTTTTAAATTTAATGATAACCCCGGAGTTCCTCCGCGCGGTAAATGGGATATCGCTTTTTCCCTGGGCGGAGACGGAACTGTTTTATACACAGCCCGCTGCCTTGCTCCTCTCGGCGTGCCTATTCTTCCCGTTAATATGGGAACGCTCGGGTTTATTGCGGAGGTCAGTAAAGAAGACTGGCTGGATGTTTTTCTGAAATGGGAAAAAGGAGAAATCACACATTCGTTCAGGTGCATGTTCAATGTTTCCGTGGAAAGAAAATCAGAAATCATAATGGAAAATTTCTGCCTTAACGACGCTGTTATTACCTGTACAGGGATCGCTAAATTAATAAAACTTGACGTGTCTTTGGAGCCGCAAGGAGTATCGCTTGGCGCTTACAGATGCGACGGGCTGATAATTTCCACACCAACAGGCTCTACCGCGTATTCAATGGCAGCGGGCGGGCCGATCCTCGATCCTGAAATGGATGCCGTTATCATAAATCCAATTTGCCCTTTCGCTCTTTCCAACAGGCCTTATGTACTTTCATCAAAACAGACGATAGCTGTAACTGTCGCGGACGAACAGCGCTCTGAGGTTCTCCTGACTGTTGACGGACAGGAAGTATTCGCTCTTGAATGCGGCGACAGAATCCTTGTAAAAGAATCGCCGTATAACGCGAAAATAATTTTTCCCGGTAAACACGCTTATTATTCCACGCTTAGGCATAAACTTTTTTGGTCTTCTTCAGATAAGCCGTTAATGACACCGTTAATGACGGGGGGCGAAAACCATGCTTGAAGAGCTGTCGATCAGAAATTACGCTCTTATTGATTCTATCACGCTTTCCTTCCGCCCCGGCTTTAATGTTCTAACGGGCGAAACAGGAGCGGGTAAATCTATAATAGTCGGCTCTTTAAGTTTTCTGATGGGCGCGAAAACGGAAACCGATATTATCCGTTCAGGCTGCGAAGAGGCGGCGGTATCGGCTGTTATTTCCATTGACAGCGGTAATACCGATGTAATTGACTGGTTAAAAAGCCGTGATATCGAAAGCGAGGAAGATTCGAATTCCGTCCGTACAATAATCGCGCGGCGAAATATTAAAACCTCCGGAAGGGGATCAATGTATATTCAGAATGTTCCCGTAACAAGGCAGGATTTAACCGAGTTTATGGGATTGTTATTCGACATTCACGGGCAGCACAACCATGAATCCCTTTTAAAAAAAGAAAACCACCGCCGATACCTTGACCGTTTCGCGGAGATAGAAGATGAGGTAAACGATTTTTCTAGAACTTTTCTTGAGCTTGCGGATAAACGTAAAACTATGGACGCCTCTTTAAAAAGCGATCGCGAAAGAGAAGAACGCCTTGAACTTTTACAATACGCCGTGGATGAAATTGAAAAAGCCGCCGTACACTCAGGGGAAATACGCGAGCTTGAAAGCGAAGCGCAGAAACTTACCGATTTTGAAAAATTAATCGGTTTTGTAAAGACCGCGGCAGGCTGTTTTTTTGACGGCGATCAATCTGTATTAAGCCTCTCGCGCCGCGCGAAAAACGCGATGGACAGCGCGGCTTCAGTCGACTCGTCGCTTGGGGAAATTAATAGAAGGATTGAAAATATTTACTATGAGGCAGAAGATATCGCGGGGGATTTCAGATCATACAGGGATAATCTTTCTTTTGATCCGCAAAGACTTGAGGACGTGGATGAAAGGCTTGCATTGCTTTACAAACTAAGGAAAAAATATTCAAGTAAACAGGACGCGGCGGGAACCGAGGAAGAGGCGATCCTTCTGTATAAAAAAAACGCGCAGGATGAAATTGAAGCTCTAAACGGCGCGGAAGAAAATCGCGGCAAATTAAAATCGCAAATCAGCGCACTTGAAAAAATTGTTGTCGCCAAAGCTCAGGAATTAAATAAAAAAAGAACGGATGCATCCGCAAGGTTAAGCCGGCTTATATCCGGGATTTTACAAAATCTTGGTATGCCGAACGCGCGTTTTCAGGTTGAGATTTCGCCGAAGCAGCAGGACGGGCGGGCTTCCTTTGGTCCATGGGGCGCTGATGAAGTTAATTTTCTTATCTCCGCCAATAAAGGCGAGCCTTTAAAAGAACTCGCCAAAATTGCTTCCGGCGGCGAGCTTTCCAGGGTGATGCTGGCTATAAAAACCGCGCTTTTATCCGAAAACGCGGGAGAAGCTGGTGATTTTCAGGGTACAGGCGCGCAAACTCTGATTTTTGACGAGATTGATACCGGGATTGGAGGGGAAGTAGCCTTAAAGGTCGGCGAGTATTTGACACAAATCGGCAGATTAATGCAGATTTTTTGCGTAACACATCTTGCGAGTATAGCTGTTCGCGCCGATAATCATTTTAAGGTGGAGAAAAAAACAGAGGGAGGCAGAACCTATACAGGTATCGGGCCTTTAAATCCTGACGGCCGTAAAAAGGAAATCGCCAGGATGCTTGCCGGGGATTCCGGTGAAGCCGCTCTTGCCCACGCTAATGAGTTGATGCAAAAATACGGGAACCGCCGCTAAGATTTTTTAGACCCCGGTTTCGGATAACGGAGCAGTTGATGGCAAAGATAAACGAGCAGGATCAACACACATATTTTGAAAAAGTAAAAATATTTACCGCCATCTCAAGATCTCTTTTAAAAAGGGAAAAAGATCTGTTAGCTGAAACAAAAAAGAATGTTCCGGATGCCAATATAAAAAAACTTGTTCTTGTTGATGAAATGCTCAACCTTGCTTCTTATTACATGGCTGTTAACGGGGTTTCTCAGGCTGTTTTAAAAACTAAAAACGAGGAATCGCTTAATGACGCTAGAAAATCCCTTTATAAATCCGTGATTTACCTTGAAGAAATAGTAAGCAATTATATCGATTCGCCGTTTTCTGAATATGAAAGCAAACTTCTTACAATAGAATCATTTGATCAAAACCAGCGTTACAATTTGATACGCAAGATGGGGCTTGCGATCGACCTTCTTGAAATGGCTTACGGGGATAATTCTAAATGGAGATGGACATTTGTAGAGCTTGAAGGCAGGTTCGCGACAACCGCAAAAAATATTCTCGATTTGCGCAACGTTATTGCAAACATGAATATGCAGTCTCCGTATTATGATTCAACCGTTTATCATCTGCGTCTTGTAAAAGATTTAATAGCGCGGGCGGCGAGCCGCTACCGTGACAAGTATGAGTTATCCACGCAGCAGATGCTTGATTTTAAAACCGGGATTTCTTATTTATCCGCGTTAAAAAGACTTCATATAATTCTCGGCGACAGCGAGGAAGCAGAAGCCATAAAGAAAAAATTGAGTATCTGGTCTACAAAGCTGGAGGCCGATATGAAAAAACAGGAAGAAGCCAAAAAAAGGGCATGAAGAAACGCGCCGGCATATCTCTTAAAGAATATAAACGCCTCCTTCCATATCTTGCGAAATACAGAAATCAATATATATTCGGGATAATCTGCCTTATAATCGTAGATGCCGCGCAGATCGCCATTCCGCAGTTTATCCGCATAACGGTAGACCTTATCAGTTCCGGGGAATTCCAATGGAGCAGCATTGTTCTTCTTTGCCTCGGTATGGCGGGGACTATGGCGTTTGTTTCATCGGGGCGTTTTTTATGGCGTTATTTTATTAACGGTTCATCCCGGAGGATTGAAACTCAGCTTCGCGAAGATATTTACGATCATTTACAAAAATTGTCATGGGATTTTTTCCAGAAAAATAAAATCGGTGATTTAATGGCGAGATCGATTAACGATCTTCACGCGGTAAGGATGGCGATAGGCATGGGGCTTGTCGCGCTTTTTGATTTTGTTTTCATGGCAACCGCTATCTTAATAATCATTTTTATACAGGACGCAAAATCGGCTTTTTATTCGATCATACCGCTTCCCGTAGTTACTGTTTTAATTCTTATTTTCGGCAGCATGGTCGGGAAAAAATTCCGCGCGGTGCATGAGGCTTATTCAAAATTAAGTGATAATGTGCAGGAAACATTCGCCGGGATTAGCGTTGTAAAATCTTTTGTTAAAGAATGGTGGTTCATTAAAAAGTTCGCAGATTCCAACGATGATTACCGCATAGCCAACATGGAGCTCGTCCGCCTCTTTGGTTTTTTCTTTCCCTTTGTTTCATTCCTTTCCGGGTTCACCATTTTAATAATGCTTGTAATCGGCGGCAGGATGGTTATCCTCGGAACCATGACTCCGGGAAGTCTGGTCGCGATGTTCCGTTACCTCGGTATGCTGATATGGCCTCTTATGGGTGCGGGTTTTATGGTAAACATGATCCAGCGCGGCGCTATATGCCTTGGGCGTATTAATGAAATATTAAATTCGCAGCCATCAATCAGGGATCAGGAACCGGGGACTGTGGGTCAGAGTTTTAATATTAGTAATGATCAGGATGTTCCCGCGCTTGAAATAAATAAACTTGAGTTTTCTTATAATGATAAAAATTCTGTTTTAAGTGATGTGTCTATAAAAATAAAGCGCGGTCAGTGGCTTGGCATTATGGGGAAGACCGGGTCGGGGAAGACGACCTTAGTTAAAACATTTACGCGCATGATCGATCCTCCGGCTGGAACAGTTAAAGTGTTTGGCATTGACGCGCGGGAATGGCCGCTTGAAAAACTACGCTCTCTTTTTGCTGTCAGCCCTCAGGACAGTTATCTTTTTTCCGATTCAATCGCGAATAATATTCTCTATGGAATTGATGATATAAAAGATTTGGAAAATGTAATCGAGTTCGCGTCTTTAAAAAAAGATCTTGAAATTTTCCAGCATGGCAAAGATACGCTAATAGGTGAGCGAGGGCTTACGCTTTCAGGCGGGCAGAAGCAGAGAACAGCAGTCGCGAGAGCTGTGATCATGGACAGCGTGTTCCTTATTTTAGACGATTCATTTTCCGCCGTGGATAATGAAACCGAGCAAAAAATTCTGGAAGCGCTGCGAAGGGAAAGAAAAGATCGTACAACGATAATTATTTCCCACCGTGTTTCTACATTAAAATACACAGATAAAATTCTGGTTCTTGATAAGGGGAAGATGATCGAGTATGGAAGCCATCAGGAACTTGCAGGTTCCGGCGGTTTTTACAGCCGCATGGCGGCGTTTCAAAGAATGGAAACAGGGATATAAAGTGGCGGAAAGTTATTTTGACACAGAAGATGTCACAAAAGAATATGACAGACGCATTGTAAGGCGTATTTTATCATATTTAAAACCTTATAAAAAATATGTCTTTTTTACCCTTTGCGCTCTTATTATCTCTACTCTCGGAGAACTTTTTATGCCTGTGCTTCAGCAGCGTATAATTGATTCCGCCGTGCTTGCGCGTTTTATTGTTTTTGATACTAATGTGTTTGATTCTCAAAAGAGCAATCTTTCGCATGAAACAGTTTTGGCATATGAAGAATTAACCATGCTGCCGGGGGCTATGAAAGCGGGAGGCATGATTTTTATCAGGCAGAACCAAAACACGGTAATGAAGGGCAGGGTGGAGGAAGAACTTAAAGCAAAGGGAGTGCTTTCCGCTGAACAATGGTACGCGTTCACAGACAACGGTTCTTCCGATCTTTCTTCCATAATAAATAAACACCGTGATCTTTTAATTACAGATCATAACAATCCGCCTCTTCAAAATAGTTCACATACATTCGCGATCCGCAGCCGGGATCTTTATTCGCTTTCTGTAAATGAAATTATCGTGGTAAGAGGAAACGATCTTAATTATCTTTTAATCGGGAGCGCAGTATTTCTTTCGCTGCTTGTTATAGTGTTTGTTTTTACTTTTATTCAAACATGGACTGCTAATTTAATGACGCAGATCGCGATGAAAGATATACGCCTCGGGTTGTTTCAAAAAACAATAGGGCAGTCGACAGGCTTCCTGTCGCGTCATCCTGTGGGAAGGATCGTTACGCGGCTGACAAGCGATGTACAGACAATGGATGAATTTTTTACTACGGTGCTTGTAGCGTTTTTAAAAGATATTTCCATAATGGCGGGAACTCTTATCACGCTTTTTATTTTGTCGCCGCAGATGGCGCTCCTTGTGCTTGTTACGCTCCCGCCTGTCGTTGTTGTTACAATGATCAGCCGCGTTAAAGCGCGGGACGCGTTCAGGAGGCAAAGAACGGCTTCATCAAAAGTGTACTCGTACCTGTCTGAGAGGCTTTCGGGGATGCAGGTTGTACAGTACTTCAGGCAGGAGAAAAAAAGCTCAAGGGAATTTAAGGAGAGCAATCAGGAGCTTCTTGATGCGAACCTTGGAGAGATGTATGTGTTCGCGACATTCAGGCCGCTGGTTGAGTGGTTTTCGGTTTTTACAGTATCGGTAGTCATCGTTGTCGGCAGTAAAATGGTGCTTTCACTATCGCTCTCTCTCGGTGTGTTAATCGCTTTTATAAATCTTGTCCAGATGTTTTTTCATCCTGTAACCGATATCGCGGAAAAATACACAATGCTGCAATCGGCAATGGCAGGCGGAGAGAAAGTTTTTAAACTGATGGACACTAACGAGCAAATACCTGACGCTGCGGGCAGCGGGTATTCTGCTTCCGCAGATAAAAAAATAGAAAATACCGCCGGTAATATCGAGTTTGATAATGTTCATTTCGCGTATAAGAAGGGAGAGGATGTTTTAAAAGGCCTTACTTTCTCAGTAAAGCCGGGTGAGATGGCGGCTATTGTCGGCTTTACCGGCGCAGGAAAAACAACGATTATAAATGTTCTTGCGCGTCTTTGGGATATTGATTCGGGGGTTATTCGGCTTGACGGCGTTCCTATAAAAGATATTCCGCTTAAGCGGCTGCGAACCTGCATTATGCCCGTAACGCAGGATGTCAATCTTTTTTCCGGCACGATAGAAGAAAATATATGTCTTGGCCTCGATCTGACAGAAGAGCAGATTATAGAAGCGGCAAAGACAGTTTACGCGCATGAGTTTATATCCGCTCTTCCAAACGGTTATAAAACTCCTCTTTCCGAAAGAGCGGCGAATATTTCCACAGGGCAGAGGCAGCTTATAAGTTTCGCGCGCGTGATTGCCCATANNCCGCATGTGGTAATCCTTGACGAAGCGACAAGTTCCATAGATACCGAAACAGANCGGCTTATTCAGCTTGGGATGAAAAAGGTGCTTTCAGGGAGGACGTCNTTTGTAATCGCCCACAGGCTGTCCACGATTAGGGACGCGGATAAAATTCTTGTTCTATCCAANGGGCGGCTTGTGGAAGAAGGCACTCACGAAGAGCTTACATCCCGCGGCGGTATATACGCGAAGCTCCACCGGCTTCAATATGACGATGATGTAATGTTATAAGCATTAACACTGGACTGGAGAGGTAATTAATACTAAAATGTATATAACGATGAAAAAGTTGTGTTTTTCACTTTTTTTTGCTCTGATGGTGTGCGCGGGGCTTGCGGCACAGGCAAGAGATACTACGCCTCATGTTACGCAGATTAGAGTTGAATCAAGAAATAATCTTATAAGATTGACATGGGAAGATTCGCCTGCCGCGCAGGGGCCTGTGTATATTTTCAGATCCGCCCGGCCGTTCATCGTTTCAATTCCGGCGAATATAAGGCCTGTTGTTGTCAGATACGGCCAGCAATACTATATTGACGACACCGATGACATGGAAAATATTTACTATTTTATCGCAGCAAGCGAGGTATCAGGAAGGCGTTTTGATTTTATTATTCCGCGGGTGAACAGCACTCAGGTAAATTTAGCAGGCTCAACTGATTTTGCTGAGGAGCCGCAGCAGGAAGTTCCGGCAATTGTAGTGCACGATGTTCCTCAGGTAGAAACAGCTCCGGTAGACGGTATTTCAAACATAAGCGCCGTTACGGACGGAGAGAGGGTAATAATCACTTTTACATTAACAGGGCCTCGCAGAAACGCAATTCTTTACCGCAGTATGCAGCCTGTGCGCCAGCCGCATGATTTATTAAATTCTGTAATGATCCGGCCGGGAGTTACTTCACCGTATACCGATACGCCTGTTCCCGGCGCCGCGTGTTTCTACGCGGTTATTTTTGAAGATGAGATTTCAAGCGGCAGCATGGAAATAAACCCCGGCATTAACGCTACAGAATTTGCCGTAATGATATCAAGCGATCGCGCCGCCGAGCGTACAATTCGTCCGATACCGCTTCCTATACTGACATTGCGAAACACACTGCCTGAAAGTTTTTTTATCTCTGATGTGCCTGTGCAGGTTCCGTTAAGCGCGGAGCTGACCAGTATGCTGCGCGATATCAGGATGCCTTCCAGGGTTCCCGCGCCTCAGAGAAACCCGCGAATTTTTACGGTTGATCTTGAATCTCCCGCAAGCGGCGAAGAGTCGGCGTTGTTTCAACTATTAATGGAATACTTTATCAGATTTGAATGGGATAACGCCCGCGCCGGTTTACGGACATACCTATCACTTCCTAGAACAGGTGATACGGAAGCACGCGCCCGTTTTTATCTGGGGCAGGCATTGTACTTTACCGGCAGTTACAGGGAAGCGTTGATGGAATTTCTTTTTTTTAAAAACCACTATCCTTTGGAGGCCAGGGACTGGATAGATTCAGTTCTCGAGGCGATGATAAATTAATTCCGCAGTGTTCTTAATAACGCGCGCAGTTCCGGATTTGCCGCGCTTTCCGCCGATGGTGTTTGAGCGCTTTCCGTTCTAAGAATGACTTCATCACCCGGTTCAATGCGGTCGAAAAAACCGTTTCTTGATAATGAACCTATGGCGATTTCTTCATCTACATTTGTAATGACAAGCCTTCCTACAAGTTCGTCATCGGAATAAATTAATGAAATGCCTTCATTTGCCGTTTGCGCTCTTCCTCTTTTTACAACATCAAAAGTCATTTCTTCGCGGATGCCGTCGGCTCTGCCTTTATTAATTAATGCCTGTCCCTGCCTTCGAACAAGAAGCGTGCCTCTTTGCGGCATTGAAGATGCGAGCTGAGAAACAATTCCACGGGACGCGTCTCGGAGTCTGTCGGTTCCGGTACGGTATGTGTAAAATGTTCCGGCTGGAGATCCTGTTCTGCCTATAAAAAGATCTCCCCGTATGGAGATGTCGCGTTCACTTTCCGTTACTGAAACAAGCAGAAAATAATCCGCGCCCGCTTCCCTTGCCTGTCTGAAACCTTGTGAAAAAGTTGCCTGCCGGGATTCCATGTTCATAGGTTGAATGTTGCGATCTTGAACCAACAGTTCCCTTATTACACCCGCGGCAACATTCCCCGCGTCCGCGTGATAAAAACTTGACTGGCCGGCGATGGCGAACACCGCGATTTTCCAGTGGCGCTGCGCAACCTCGACAGGGTTTACCTGCCACTGCCTGAATAAAGCGTTTGAAAGAAGCGAGCTGTATGTTTCTACGGCATCGTCATAGACGCGGCCTGTATTACCTTGATCCTGAAGGAAACGAATTTCTTCGAGGTAGCGGGCAGGGTAGCCCTGCATCCTCAGAAGCTGCGCGTATTCCAGCCTGTCAACGGCAAAGGGGTAAAGCCTTAAGCCGCGCCTGTATTCAAAGAGAGCCTGATCAATCAAATTTCGTGTGCGGAAACTTCTCGCCCTGTTAAAATGCCATGCCGCCCATCTGACGCGCCGTGGATCTTCAAGGTTGGTGGAAGAGATTAATGTTTCTTCCAGAATGGCACGGATAAACTCATCATTCTCATTTAACGCAATCGCGTTGGATAAAACCGTTATCGCTTCCTGATTACGTCCAAGCCTGAGCAATGACAATCCTTTTAAGTACCACGCGCTCATATTGTTTCTGTTTGCCGCAATTGCGGTATCGCAGAGGCGGATGGTTTCCTCGTATTCGCCGTTGCGGTAACGAAGGACAGCCAAAAGACTTTGCGATTGTTCATGACCGGCTCTGTAATGAAGCGCCAGCTCCGCGTAACGGATTGCGTCGGCGAGCCTGTTGTTCATGGAATAAATATAAGCGGCGTAATAGTAAACGCGGTAATCTCCCGGATGCTGTGTCAGAGCGTTGTTTATATATGTTACCGCGGTGTCTCCGTCGCCGAGAGACAGCGTTACAAGTGCGAGCGATATCATCAATCTGCGATCATCGGGATAGCGGCGTACAGCGTCGCGGTAACGCAGAAGAGCTTCGGACGGTCTGTTTCTGGCTATGTCAAGTTCTCCCGCCGCGAACAATGTTTCTCTGTTGTAAGGTTCTCTCGCAAGAATTTCCGTAACAAGATTTGATGCCGCGTCAAGCTGTCCAAGTGCGATCAATGTAAAGACTTCCATGTTTGCGACGGACATATTCGTTCTTGCAAGCTGCCTTGCCCTTCTTATCCAGTTAAGAGCTTCGTCAAACTCGGCAAGTTCGTAATAACATTCTGCGATGGCGGCTGTCCCTTCGGCATGAGCGGGATTCATTCTTACACATTCTAGGAATGATTCGATAGCCGAGTACCAGTTCTCGTCCGCCATGAAACTTCTGCCCTGTTCATAATAAGCCGCCGCCGAACTTTGCACTTGCGCGCAGATCGGTTCCGGAAAAAATGCAAATAAACAAACCGCAAAGACGCATCCGAACCAAAGGTTTAAAGACGCACTAAGGCATTTAAAAATGCTTTTAATTCTTTTATGCGCCTGTGAATCTTTGGTTTGATGTACCCTAGCGGTGAATATTTTTATCTGCATTACCCCCCCCATTAATAACAACTATTCCTTCTTGTGCGTTACTATTTTAACTGAGTTGATTTTATGGCCGTCCATTTCCTGAATGATTATATCATAATCCTTATATGCAATTTTCTCGTTCCTTACAGGAATCTTACCTAAAAGATGGAAAACAAAACCGCCCAGGGTATCAAAGTCACCTGCGGGAAGATCAAGGTTTGTTTCTTCGGCGAGGAACTCAAGGTTTACCCTGGCATCGCACAGCCATGAACCATTGCTAAGCTCTACCACATCGTCGGTTTCATGATCGAACTCATCTTGAATGTCGCCGATTATTTCTTCTATTATATCTTCCATAGAGACTACCCCCGACACGCCGCCGTATTCGTCAACCACGACGGCCATGTGTACCTTCTTGCGCCGGAATTCGCGAAGTAAGTCGTTGATGTGTTTTGAAACCGGTACAAAGTACGGCTTTCTTACAAGTTGATGTATGTCAAAAGGTTTGTTGTTTATAATCGCGTTTAAAACATCTTTTACATGCAGCGTTCCGATTACATGATCTACAGTGTCCTGATAAACCGGAAAACGTGAATGTTCGCTTTTGCTGATACATTCAAGCAGTTCTTCTTTTGATGCGGCGGAAGACAGAAAAACTGTGTCCGTTCTTGGAACCATCACTTCCTTAACGGTCGTATCAGATAATTCCACAACGCCGCGGATCATTTCTTTTTGATCGTCTTCCAGCTCTTTTATCGCCTGAGGATTTATCTTATACGGCGTACGAACAGTGTTCGAGCGGACTGTGTTCGAGCTGACTACGTTCGATTTCACTTCTTTCCTCCAAAATCTCCGGTCATGATGCGTTCATTCTTAAGCTTTTCAAGAATCTTTTCCTGCAGCGCAAGCATTGGCTCATTTTTTTCAAGGGTTTCATGATCCATTCCGTCTAAATGAAGAATACCATGAATTATAAGTCTTCGTAACTCCTCATCTTCCTTTATCTTAAAAAACTCCGCGTTCTCTTTTAAAGTGTCAAGTGAAATAACAATGTCTCCGGGATAATAAATATTTTTACCGTCCTTTATTACATTTCCGCCAAGAGAGAAAGACAGAATATCAGTAGGTTCATTTTTATTTCTGTATTGATAATTCAACTCTGTTATTTTTTTATCATTACAAAAAAGCACGGAAAGTTCCCAGTTATCGCGCCCGATCTCTTCAAGCACTTTCAATGCAAAACAGCACGCCTTGCCGCTCCATAAGGGGAGGATGATCCCGTCGGCGTTTATCGCGACATTATTCATCAGGCTGCCTTGATAATATGATCATTGCGTTTCTTTTTCCTCTTTATCTTCTTTGCCTTGTTTGGGGTATTCGATTCTCGCGTGATAGTAGCCTACAAGCACCCTTACAAACGCTTTTTTTATCAATTCGAGATCGCGGAAGGACAGATCACATTCAGAAAGCTGGCCGTGATCGATTTTATCTTCAAACAATTGCTGAATAAATTTTTCCATTTTTACAGGAGTGGGTTTGTTCAGTGTACGCACGGCGGCTTCCGTTATATCGGCGAGCATGACAACCGCCGATTCCCGCGAGCGCGGAGGACTTCCGGGATAAGAAAAATCTTCGGAGTTAACCGCTGATTCCTGCTCTGCCGCCTTGTTATAAAACCATGAGATAATGGAGTTCCCGTGATGCTCTGCGATGATGGAAATTACATCTTTTGGAAGTCCGAGGCTGTAAGCTTTTTCTACGCCGAGTTTTACGTGGCTTCTGATAATGGTCGCCGACAAACGCGGAGCAATTTCATCGTGCCTGTTGTGATCGGTTTGGTTCTCCACAAAATAAAGAGGATTGTCCATTTTCCCGATATCATGGTAATAAGCTCCGACCCGCGCGAGAAGCGCGTTCGCGCCGATATCCTGACAAGCCTGCTCAGCGAGATTTGCCACCATCAATGAATGACTGTAAGTTCCCGAAGCCGCCGTAAAAAGTTTACGCAGCACAGGCGCGTTCAGATCCGACAGTTCCATCAATCTGAAGGGAGTAACCGCGTTAAGCGCATGCTCAAGCGGCGGCAAAAATCCGATTGTAAGCATCCCGCACGCGATGCCGTTCAGCGCCGCCCAGAATAAAAGCGCGGGGTATTCCGCAAGGTGAGCCTCGCGGATAAGAAGCGCGACGACAACCGCAATGCAGTTCGCCCCGGCGATAACAAGACCTGCTTTGATAAGGCTCATCCTGTTTTGCGCGTTATGAAGGACCGTGGATGCCGCGGCGCCTGAAACAAGCGCGATGATATACGATTGAATGTCAAACGCTCCTGCTAGATACGCGCCGAGCGGTATCGCAAGAGCCATAATCATCGCCGGTCTTTTCCCTAAAAAAACAGCGAGCAGCATTATATAAAGCGCTGTTGGCACAGCGAGCGACACCGGGAAACCTTCAAAACCTACAGACATATTATTTATTATTACGGAACCTATAATATATGAGCCGATAATTGACGCAAGGAGATAGCGCTCGCGGTTGCTTAATTCCCTTTCAAGGATCATGCCGCTTTGCAGGATCATAAAAAGAGCGTATATAAATAGTACAAGCAGAGCTGTTCCTAATATATTTTTTATATTTAAAGCGTCAGGATTATCTGTGCTTCCTATTATTATAAAAACCGCGAAGACGCATAACGCGAAGCTGAAAAGACCGGGGCCTGAACGGAAACGGTTAAATACAGGAGCAATGCTTTTTGTGGTTTTTTTATTATTTGCTTTCATTGTAAGCCTGTATTATTTTTTTTATCAGAGGATTACGCGCGACATCGCATGTATGCAGGAATGAAAAATGCAGACCGTCTATATTGCGCAGAATATCCGCGGCGTGCAGCAGCCCTGAATCAGTTTTACGTCCAAGGTCTATCTGTGTTGTGTCTCCGGTAATCACAGCCTGTGTGCCGGTTCCGATTCTTGTCAGGAACATTTTCATCTGTTCTTTTGTCGTGTTCTGGGCTTCATCAAGAATCACCATGCTGTCGTTTAAACTCCGCCCCCTCATATACGCTAATGGCGCGATTTCAATGGCTCTGGTTTCTTCCATTTTATTAATTACATCGTAAGGAACAAGCGATTCCATCGCGTCATATAACGGCTTTAGATACGGGTCTATTTTTTGAGCAAGATCTCCCGGCAGAAAGCCGAGGTTTTCTCCGGCTTCCACTACAGGCCGCGTAAGGATCAGCTTCCGTATCTTTTTTGAAAGGATCATAGAAAGAGCGTGCGCGATCGCGAGATAGGTTTTTCCTGTTCCCGCAGGGCCGATACAGAAGCAAATTTCGTTTTCCCTCATTCCCTGAATGTACATCGCTTGATTTCTGGTCTTAGGGTACACCCGTTTAAGGCCGTGAGGAATCTGTATCATGGAATCGCGGAAGATTGATTCTTTTTTATCGGATGATTCATTGACCAGCGTATGAACATAATCGGGAGACGGCATATCTCCTTCACTAACCGCAGTAACAAGATTATCAATTACCGTTCTGAAACGCGAGATGGAAAAATCGTCTCCCTCAAAGTGAATCTCATTGCCCCTTGCTGTGATGTATCCGCCAAGAGATTGCTCGATAATTTTCAAGTTCCCGTCATTTGCGCCGCAAATTCCGGATAATTGTTCCCTGTTGTCAAAAGCTATTGTTATTCCGTCTTCCAAATAATCCTCTGTATGTATATTTTATATCTCTATAAATCAAAGCGTCAAGGTATGTTAGGGGATAGGAGATAGGGGTTAGGAATTAGGGGATAGGGGATAGGGGATAGAATTTTTTTTATTTGTCATTTTGTACTTTTATCTGAAGGTCCATCTTTCGGTTCTTCCGTCGTAGGTTATATCTGATTTAATTTCCGTAATAGGCCGCCATTTTACAAGGAATGACACATCTGACGTGATTTGAAAAACAGGAGACGCGGCGGCTGTGTTACGATAAGGATACATATCCACGCGCAGNTCGGCGCTCCAGTCNCCCANGTNATGTACAGCGGTCAGGTTTAATCTTTGCATTTTAAAACCGGATCTGCGCCGCGCGGCCTCGTCAAAAAAATTAAATGAATCAAGCAGATCTGTAAAAATGTTATTTTGCGGACCGTCTATATACATTGATGTATAATCCTCCATTCCGGGAATTCCTTTAAAGTACCTGAAAATCACTGAGTTATTTGATGTTGCCGACATTCTTATTTCCATGAAATTCGTGACGCTTACCGTAAAACCCAAAGAAAGCTGGAAATTTGAATTTGTATGCTGTTGAAGATCAAAATTTAATGATGTGTTTACGTTAAACGACAATTTTAAAAAATTACTTATTATATTCATGTTCGCAAATGAATGGCTGTAAGAAAATGACAGATCTTTGGGAAAAAGTTCCGGNTCTCCAATAAGCGCCCAGCCNCCGCCNAGTTCCGTGTTATCAGGATCATTAAAATTAAAAACTGATTTTTGCGTTCTTATCGCGGTAAACTCAGATTTNAATGTCCATAATGTAAGAGATGATCTTATTGTTGTTATCCCGATGTTGTCACGCGGATTTATTACCATATTGTAATTAAATGAACCAATCCCGCTGAACCTGAGAGTTTCTGTCAGNTTAACAGGTTCGAATACCCATTCNCCTTCGTTCTCTCCTGTTGTCGGNTTTGTTATGCGAAAATTAATGCTTGTTTCTGATATCCATATCCTGAATGAAGCGTTTGCGGATATCTGCCAGTCCAGCGGCGGAAGATCGGTGCTGATAGTTATTCTTTGATCCATGTTTAAAATATTTGCCTGCATNTTTGCGGACAGCCTGTGAAGGCTTAAACCGGGAGTATCTACNGCGCTTGTNTTTTCTTCNTTTGCCCATGTTCCCCAGACAGGCGCCAGTTCAGGGCCCGCGCCGTCCGTATATCTTCTTGATCTTACCAGCGTCCCCCTGAAAGANTATTGAAGATTTGACTGGGTAAACATATCGCTGCTTGTAAAGGGACGAAATGTACCGCTGTATGAATAAGAGCTTGTATAGTTTGTCTGGCTGTATTGTGTTCTGCGCGCGTTTTCTAATTTACTTTCATCAAAGTCGCCGTTGGTTGTGAATATATCCGCTTCTTTATTTAAGTATGTGTAATCTCTCCATGTTCCGCTGCCTGCGAAAGTCAGGACATTTGTAAATATGCTGCTGCCGTGATCCAGATGCAAATTGATCTGCGTACTGCCGCCAAAAATTGTAAGGATGGATTGTATATCTGTCCAATCCACCTGATCGTATGATCTCCAGCCGCTGTTCATAAACTGCATCTCCGAGGCGCTTGTCGGAGTTAACTGGTAATCAATCTTAAATTGGGTTTCTCCGATTCTCGGCAGACTGAAATTTACATTAAGAGCGGGCGGAGAAAGCGTTTCCGCGGAAGCTCTTTCGGATCTGCTGTTTCTCTGCTGTCTGGGCGCTGTTTCCTGATTTTCCTCCCACGGGGGAACAGGACGCGTATGATTATCGAAAGGATCATCGTACTCATCTTCGTCATCCGTTGAACCGCTTCCTGTTCTTTCTCCGAGAGTCAGGGGTGTTCCCGATAATGTGCCTGAAAAATTGTATATCGTGTATCTGTCAGGAGCGTAAAAAAACCTTCCCGGAGAGTCGTTGTTTGTGATTGAGCTATCCCTTATTCTGTTAAAAGTAAGTGTTGTAGAAAGAGTTGTAATGGTCATTCTCGATATATACGGCGCAAGGTCAGGAAAAGATGGTGATATATTTCCTGTTATATGCCATTGATAGTTGCCTATGTCGTGCTCAGTTGTTAATGTTGTATCGGCAGTGTTCTGCTGCATCATGTTTACCAGATCCATACTTTCCGCGCGATCTAAAAAATCTCTGTTTACATACGGATCGGAAAAAAACGGAATACTCCATGAAAAATTGGCAATAGGCATGCTTATAGAACTTTGAAGCGTCATTCTGTAGCGGAACGGAACCGACATGGAAAAAAGATTGGACGAGTTCCAGTCTGATGAGTTGTCAACATTCGAGTAGGGAGTATAGCCGCCTGATCTGTTATAAACAGTTCTTGTAAAGCCAAGCCCAAGCGATAATGAAAGAGGATTTAATATTCCGGTTTTTGGAACATTAAGTTCGATTCCAAGATATCCGCCGAGGTTTACATAATAATCAGCTAACGCTTTTAATCTTAACGCGTTCGGATCCGAGACTTTTCTTCCTGTGGTTCGAAGGAACAACCCCTGAAGTTCTCTTTCACTGTCATTTGAATTGCCGATAATTCTGCTGAGTGAACTTGAATCAGATTTATCCGCCTGCGGCTGTCCCAGTATATAGGAAGTTGTTTGGACAAATCCTCCTTCGCGGCTGCGGTATCCAACGACAGGGTGAAAAAAAAGTATATCCGCAGGAACGTATAAAAACGGAAAATAGAATATCGGTATTTCGCCGACATTTAAAACCGCGTTTAGAATCGCGAAGTCGGATCCCGGAAGGAGCCATAACCTTGACGCGCTTATTGACCAGAGCGCTTCAGGGTTTGCCGCGTTTGTAATACTGGCATTGGTAAGAATTGTAACACTCTCATCGGTGCGCGAGATAACAGTGCCTGAAAAAAGATACGATGATCCGTCATCTTCTATCGTTGAAAGACCATCGAGAAAAATGCTTGACCATGTGTCGATGTTAACAGTAATATTTTCCCCGCGGAATGATTCTGTGGTGTTATCTTCATTTTTTTCATATAAAACAGTTCCTCTTGCGGTTATTATATTTCTTGTACGGTTAAACAGAATTTCTTCGGCGCAAATTCTGTGTGTTGCCGATCCATCCCTTAATGTCAGGCTGACTTCTCCTGTTAACCTGACATAATCTTCTCCTATCGCGGCAACGGAAAAATACTCGGTTGTATGAGCCGAATCAATTGTAATCACCCTGCGATCCGCGTTTTGCCGCGCCTGCGGTTCCCTTAGTCCAAAGTGATTTCTTAAACGGTTTTGCAGTTCTGTTTTTGTTCCGCTTTCTGAAAGGCCGAGCCTGCGGCACCATACGGCAAGCTCGTTTAATGTCGATGTTCTTATCTCCATTTCAATCTGCCGTCTTTCTTGTGAACCGAGAGCTGCGGCATGATCGTCTTCACCTGAAGCGTCATCTCTTTCGGTTGTTTCCCCGGATTGATCTTCTATTAAAATTTGATTTTCAATTGCACCGATATTTTCCTGTGCGAATGTTATATAGGACGCGGACAGAAAAATGAGTACAAGAAGGAATCTAAACAGATACAACCATCCCCCGCGCTCCTGTGTACATTTGGCACAATACGCTTCTGTGTTAAGAGGTTTATTATCAACATTTTCAAAACAATCACTCATTTTTTTCCGGGTTTTTTGGCTGTTCCCCGTTTTAACATCTCATTTATATAATAACCCGTATATGAGTCTTTACACTTTGCAATTTCTTCCGGCGTACCCGTAGCGATTATCTGCCCGCCTTTTTCGCCTCCTTCCGGGCCAAGGTCGATAATATGATCAGACTGCAAAAGCACATCCAGATTGTGTTCTATCATTATAACGGTATTTCCCTGATCTACCAGCCGCCTGATTACGTCCATTAACTGCTTTACATCGGCAAAATGAAGCCCCGTAGTCGGTTCGTCAAGAATGTAGAGCGTCCTTCCTGTGGAGCGTTTAGATAATTCTAGCGCGAGTTTTACCCTTTGCGCTTCTCCGCCTGAGAGGGTAAGAGCCGATTGCCCGAGTTTCACATAACCAAGCCCCACCGATAAAAGCGTCTGCATTTTACGCGCGACCTGCGGAATCGGTGAAAAGAAAACAGCCGCTTCCTCAATCGTCATGTCAAGGACATCAAAAATATTTTTACCCTTGTAGCGTATTTCCAGCGTTTCCCTGTTAAATCTTTTTCCGTGGCAGACATCGCACGTTATGTACACATCGGGAAGAAAGTTCATTTCGATCTTGATCGTTCCGTCGCCTTCGCAGTTTTCGCATCTTCCGCCGCGGACATTAAACGAAAAACGCCCGGGTTTGTAACCCCTCATTTTTGAATCGGGCAGATTGGCAAAGAGATCCCTTATGGCGGTGAAGCCTTCGACATAAGTGATTGGATTTGATCGCGGCGTTCTTCCAATCGGGCTTTGATCAATGTCTATGACCTTATCAATGTTCCCGGTTCCGTCGAGTTTTTTGTAAGCGCCTTCCGCATGATTGGAACCATAAATTTTATTCGCGAGAGCGGGATATAAAACGTCAGATAACAAAGTTGATTTTCCTGAACCGGAAACGCCTGTGATGCATGTAAAAAGCCCAAGAGGTATTTCAACATTGATATTTTTTAANTTATGTTCGCTTACTCCTTTTAATTTTAAATATTCACCGTTTCCCTTGCGGCGTTTATTTGGAATGTCAATTTTTAAAATACCAGCGAGATACTGTCCTGTAAGGCTTTCTTTTATTTTCATTACACTCTCAGGCGTTCCCTGCGCGACAACATACCCGCCGTGAACTCCCGCGCCGGGTCCTAGGTCAACAATGTGATCAGCTGTGCGGAGAGTCTGTTCATCATGCTCTACGACGATCAATGTGTTGCCGAGATCGCGCAGGTACAGAAGAGTGTCGATAAGCCGCTGGTTGTCTCTCTGGTGAAGCCCGATGGAAGGCTCGTCGAGAATGTAAAGAACGCCGACAAGACTTGAACCTATCTGCGTCGCGAGCCTAATCCTCTGCGCCTCGCCGCCTGAAAGAGTGGAAGCCTTGCGCTCAAGGTTAAGGTAATCAAGCCCGACATTCTGCATAAAGCCGAGGCGTGCGTTTATCTCCTTTAATATCTGATACGCTATTTTGCTTTCATTCTTGCTTAACTTTACCGTCTTAAAAAAATCAAGCGAGTCAGTGACAGATAACGATGAAAGTTCCCAGATATTCTTCCCGGCTAAAGTGACAGATAACACTTCCGGTTTAAGGCGTTTTCCCCCGCAGTCTTCGCACGGTTTCTGGCTCATGAATTTTTCCAACCAGTCTTTTACTCCCTGTGATGATGTTTCAAGATAACGGCGTTTTAGTTCTTCAAGAATACCCGGAAACTTTGATTGATATTGAAAATGACCTGTTCCTTCACGGTTAATATATTTTACTTTAACTTCGTCATCGCTGCCGTGAAGAATCGCGTTCACAACTTTTTTTGACAATTTGTTAAACGGAGTGTCAAGGCTGAACCCGTAATGTTTTGAAAGCCCCACAAAGCGGCTGCGGTTCCACGCGCTGTCGGGGTTGTACGGTATTACGCCTCCCTCGTTAAACGAAAGAGTGCGGTCAGGGATTACGAGGTCGGGATCAAACTCAAGTTTCGCGCCGAGTCCCGTGCAGCCGGGACACGCTCCGAAAGGATTGTTAAACGAAAATAAACGCGGCTGCAATTCCGGGATTGACACTCCGCAGTCGGGGCAGGAATTTTTCTGTGAAAAAAGCTGTTCACTCTTTTTACCGTCTTCGTCAATAAGGACAAGCATTAAACCGTCCGATGTCTGCACGGCTGTTTCCACGGATTCAGCCAGTCTTGCGCGGATATTTTTTCCCATAACAAGCCTGTCAACGATAATTTCTATCGAGTGTTTTTTTTGTTTATCAAGTTTTATATTTTCATCAAGATTAACAGGCACGCCGTCTATTCTTGCGCGCGCGAAACCTGCCTTACGCGCATCCTCGATTATTTTTTGATGTTCGCCTTTTTTCCCGCGGATGACGGGGGAGAGAAGCTGAATCTTTGTTCCTTCCTTGAACTGTAAAATTGTTTCGATAATTGAATCGACAGGCTGTTCTCTTATTTCCTTGCCGCACTGCGGGCAGTGAGGTATACCGATTCTGGCGTATAACAGGCGGTAGTAATCGTAAATTTCCGTTACCGTGCCGACAGTGGAGCGCGGGTTGCGGTGGGTTGTTTTCTGTTCGATGGAAATCGCCGGGGAAAGCCCCTCTATGTAATCAATGTCGGGTTTGTCCATGCGTCCCAAAAATTGCCGCGCGTAAGCAGAGAGGCTTTCCACGTAACGCCTTTGCCCTTCGGCGAAAATTGTGTCAAAAGCCAGTGAACTCTTGCCTGAACCTGAGAGCCCTGATATAACAATAAGTCTGTCGCGGGGTAATTCAAGATCGATGTTTTTAAGGTTATGCTCACGCGCTCCCTTGATGATTAATTTGTCCATAATACGCTAAGGATAACGATTAAAAGGTTTATAGGCAATATGCTTTACGCGTATATAGTATAATTATTTCTTAAAAATTCACAAAAGAAATTATAGGAATATGCTGAATTCCGCAGCTTTTTACGGTATAATATAGTGGAATTATGTTTATTTTGCTTAAGACATTTACAAACAGGAGACTTTTTCGGTGAAATACAGCTTTGTTTTTCTTCTGGCCGCTTATGCTCTCGCTTTTACCTCATGCGGCAATGACTGGCGGCCGGGGACTCCTCTTGCGAAGGAAAAAGTAAAAATCGGAGTGGTGCATATAACAAATCCTTTTAATGAGACATCAGGCTATTCTTACGCGCATCAATCCGGCATTGACGAAATGCGGCGTAATCTTTCTCTTAACGATAGCCAAATCATCTACAGGACAAATGTTGACGATGTTGATCAGATGCATATCGAAGGACGCATGAGGGAAATGATTGCCCAGGGAGCGAAAATAATTATCGCCACAAGCTGGGGATATATGGACACCTGCGAAAAACTTTCTGCCGAATTTCCATCTGTTATATTCGCCAATGCCACAGGTTATAAATATAACGAAACTAATTTTACAAATTATTTCGGCAGGCTGTATCAAGCGCGTTATCTTTCCGGCATTGCAGCGGGTTTAAAAACAAAAACAAACATGATAGGTTTTGTCGCCGCGCGGGGAACTGACAACAGCGAAGTGACAGGCGGTCTTAACGCGTTTGCGATGGGCGCACATAAAGTTAATCCAAACGTTGAAGTTTTTGTCAGAGTAACGCATAGCTGGTTTGATCCCATGGGGGAAGCGTCCGCCGCGCGCGCTCTTATAGCTTTAGGCTGTGATGTGATCGCGCAGCATTGCGATACTGCCGTTCCGCAGCTTGAAGCGCAGAGAGCCGGCGTTTTAGGTATCGGCTACAATACCGATATGAAGCATGACGCACCTGACGCGGTTCTTACATCGGTGATTTGGCATTGGGGAGTATATTACACTAATTTGGTACGCAGCGTTATTGACGGCACGTTTAAAACAGATCCGTGGTTTGGTTCGTTAAGGGATGGAATTATCGATCTGGCTCCATTAAACGACAGAATTGAATGGGATGACGATACGTCTTTTGTGCTTAACGATATGCGCCGGCAACTCGAGTCGGAAACATTCAATATATACAGCGGCGTGATACAAACAAACGATGGCAGAAATATCGGCTTAGAAAACGAAATATTCTCCGATTCGCAGATACGAAATAATATCAACTGGTATTATAAAAACATTAAATTGATCAGATAATAAATGACAATAATTAAATTTAAAATGGGAAAAAAATTCCGATACAACCTGTTCTCTCTCTTATTTGTGTTTCTGGCTTTCGCCATGATGGCCGGAGCGGCTTATTATTTTGTGGGACGAGTTATCCGCCAGAGTCTTCTGGACAGAGCGCAGGAAATGATCTACACAGCGGAAGCGAATGTCAGAGCAGGGCTTTCAGAAGCTGAAACAATTCTTCTTAATACGTATCATATTGTGCAGAACATGATTATTCAAAACGCATCCAAACAGGAGATACTTGATTATCTTACCAACACAACGGAATGGATGCGCCAGAAGGATCAGGGGCTGTTAAATTATTACGGTATTTATGGATATATCCACGGGGATTTCTACGACAGTATCGGTCTTACTCCCGATCCTGATCATCTTCCGCAGACACGCCCGTGGTATCAGATTGCCGTCAGAAGCGGCAGCAGGGTAGGTTATACCGCGCCTTACACAGACTGGCGCACAGGCGATACAATTTTTTCCGCCGTTACAAATATTTTTGACAATGAAAACCGGCACATCGGCATATTGATAATTGACGTTGAAATCGGCTGGCTTACGGAATATGTATCTTCATTCACAGTAGAATCAGGCGGCTTTGGAATTCTTATCAATCAGAACATGACGATAATCGCGCATCCTGATATTTCATGCGCGGGTCTTCAGCTTCAGGAGCTTGGCAGTTCTTATGAGGAGATCGCGCGTATTCTGCGCAGCGGCGGAGAAGCGCTGGCGGTTAAAATTGTTAACAGCGCGGGAATCTCATCGGTTGCTTTTTTTACAAGAATTTTTAACGGATGGTATATAGGCATCGTGACTCCGTCCTATCAGTTCTACAAGGATTTATATTTATCCGCGATCATATTGATCATCCTCGGCTTGATTCTCGCTTTGTCTCTGAGTTCCATGCTGCTGTCATTGTCTGACGCGAGAAACCGCGCCGACAAGGAGAGCAAATTTAAATCGTCATTTCTCGCGAGCATGAGCCATGAGATCCGCACTCCCGTAAACGCGATTACAGGAATGGCGGAGCTGCTTTTACGCGCGGATCTTTCACAGGAAGCAAGGAGTTACGCGCTGGATATAAAACAAGCCGGTAACAATTTAGTTTCGATTATTAATAATGTTCTTGATATTTCAAAAATTGAAGCCGGTAAACTGGAAATTATTCCTGTCATTTATTCATTTACAAAAATGGTAAACGAAGCTGTAAACATTATCGGGACAAGGCTTGCCGAAAAACAAGTTCAATTTTTTTATTACATCGACAGTAAAATACCTAAGCAGCTCATCGGAGATGAAGTAAAAGTGCGTCAGATTTTACTTAATCTGCTTTCCAACGCGGTTAAATACACGGATTCAGGTTATATCAATTTATCTGTTAATATCGATAAGAAAACAGACGATCAAATTTGGCTGAAAATTTCCGTCGGCGATACCGGCAAGGGTATTAAACCGGAAGACCGGGAAAAGCTTTTCGGCGATTATATACAGGTTGATTCCAAAAAGAATTTCGGCATTGAAGGAACCGGTCTTGGACTTTCGATCACTAAAAAATTATGCGCCGCGATGGACGGAGACATTGGTTTTGAAAGTGAATACGGCAAGGGAAGCACATTCACGGCGGTCATTCCTCAGGGCATTGATAAAAATTCTCTTTCAGACGCTGATGACGCGCAGGAGACAAAAGAGGAGACGCTAAAATCAGAAAACCGCGGTAATGTAAAATATATTTATCCCGATGCCAGATTTTTAATTGTCGATGATTCTCCTGTCAATCTTAGGGTGGCGCAAGGTCTTCTCCTGCCGTACCGCGCAAAGATAGATGTAAGCCTTTCAGGCGCGGGAGCTGTCGAACTTGTAAAAAAGAACATATACGATTTAGTATTTATGGATCATTTAATGCCCGGCATGGATGGTATGGAAGCGGTTAAGCGTATAAGGGAATGGGAACATGAAGAAGGCGTGGAACAGGAATTATTAGACCACCTTCCCATTGTAGCGTTGACAGCTAACGCAGTCGCCGGAATGAGGGAAATGTATCTGGAGAACGGCTTTAATGACTATCT
>WQRT01000010.1 GCA_009786625.1 Treponema sp. | reverse complement strand
AAAAAGGTGATGATATTTATGCTAAAAGTAAAAATCCTGATTTTACTGGTCTTGTCGTTGGTGATATAACACGAGACACTAATGGCGGTTTTATAGAGTTTGCCAATCAAGAGATACTCAATATGGAAAACAGTATAGAAGCGGACATCACAAAAAAGGATATTTATAGAACCCAGATAGAAGAAACAATTAAATTTCATTTTGAACGACAGAAAACATTAAGAGACCGTGGTATCAAAGTCATTTCTCTTTTCTTTATTGATCATGTAGCTAACTACAAAGGAAACAAACCTTTTATTAGGGAACTCTTTGAAGAAGCTTTTAAAAAATTAAGTAAGAAAGATGAATATTTCTGTAAATTTAAAGCCAGCGAAGTACACAATGGCTATTTTGCTCAAAAGAAGGATTCCAAGACAGGTGAAGTCCAGTACTTGGATGAAATTGGCAATTCAGAAGAAAGTCGCAAACTTGAAAAAGAAGCTTATCGACAAATTATTAAAGATAAACAGGAACTTCTCATTCTTGATTCTAAAATATCTTTTATTTTTGCTCATTCTGCTTTGCGTGAAGGCTGGGATAATCCAAATGTATTTACAATTTGTCTGTTAAAAGAGCCTCGTTATGAGACCGCTAACCAAATGAATACACGCCGTCAGGAACTTGGGCGTGGCTTGCGTATCTGCGTCAATCAGGAAGGAGAACGTGTTTTTGGTGATGATGTAAATATACTAACTGTTGTCTGTCCAGAAGATTTCTCCGCTTATGTTGACGCACTCCAAAATGAATACAAGGAAAGCGGTGATATCCTACCTCCTGATCCAACAGACGCAAGGAAGGGTAATGCGAAACGCAACAATAATATTTACAACAGCGATTATTTCACAGATTTTTGGAAAAGCATTTCCAGAAAGACAGATTACGAAATTATACTGGATTCAAAGGTACTTATATCACGTTCGATAGAAGCGTTTAATAAAAAAGAGAATATTATTCCTGAACCAAAAATCATCCTTACAAAAGGTGAATTTGTTATAACCAATTATACTTTTGAATTAAAAGAGGTCACAAACAATGGAGCCACGATTTTACTAACAATTACCGATACACGCAATCGGCATAATCAATATTTTAGGAAAGATTACCCTAAAGGCTGGAATTTTATTAAAACCTGTAATGATATTAACTTAAAAGGTTTTAAAATAACTGAAATGGACTTAAATAAACAAATTGTCTATTTTGGTAATGGGCAGGAAATTAATAAAAATACTCCTCTTGTTTTTAACAATGAAAAGACAATTGCCTCGGAAAGAGATACCATAAATCAAGAACAAAAAACATATCCTGTTTTTAATTTGATTGACAGGGCAGCAAGAACGACAAACCTTACTTGTCCTACACTTGCCGCTATTTTTGAAGGTATCGCACTTGAAAAGAAAAAACGTATTTTCTATAATCCGGAAGGTTTCTCGGCGATTTTTATTGGAGTAATAAAAGACGTTCTTGCTGACCTTGTAGCGGAAAATATCGTATATCACCTTATGGAAGGTGATGACGAACATAAATTAACGATGATGGAAGAATATTTTCCCCGCGAAAAATCTTTTGCGCAAAAAGAACTCGTTAATGGTTCTGCTCATAGTTTATATGATTTAATACAGATAGACTCCGAAATTGAAGAAAATTTTATTAATGACCGCTTAAGAGTGGATGATAACAACGGAAATATACGCTGTTATTTTAAGTTCCCGCCAAACTTTAAAATTAAAATTCCCAAAGTAATTCTGAATTACAATCCTGATTGGGGCATTGTCCGTATTGATAATGAAGAAAAGAAAACGCTTCATTTAGTACGAGAAACAAAAGGCACTGAAGACCATGATAAGCTTCGCTTCCCAAATGAGTGGCGAAAAATCCAATGCGCTATAAAGCATTTTAAGACTTTAGGGGTCAGCTATCGGCAGATTACAGATAAAACAGATAAGTGGTGGCTGGAGGAGGAGTAGAAAAGACACATTCTAGTTTTTATCTGAAATTAAGTAATCAAATAAGAGATAATGTATTATACTCATTAATAATCAAGCTATGCTGTTGTGTTAGTACTGCTAAAAGTCTATCAAAAACTTGATAAGACTGTGAAAGCTGCTTTTGGTCGCTCTTTTGACGATGACGGTCAGCGTTTTACGTTTTTATTTGAATTGTATCTAAAATTGTCTGGGGAGTTGTTTGTGGAGGGGAAGAAGAGGGGGAAGGGGTGAGGGATTTGACAATATAATTAATAAATTATATAATTACTATAATATTTTTATTTTTGGGTGGTAATTAATGAGAGATTCAATTATTACAACTTTTATTAGGCAAGATTTAGCAAATAGACCATTATTTATTAATGCCCTAGCTCAAATTATTATTAAGATACTTTATCAAGAAAGTTTAGATAGCATTGGTATTCTTGAAAAAATTTTTGGTATTGTAAAACATAAAATTGATAAAAAGCGTATAGAAGATGTATTAAAAGAACTTGCTAATAATGGAAAAATATTAAAATCTGGTAACAATTATTCACTTTCTGATGTATATAGAAAAATAATAGACGATTTTACTAATTCTAGAAATGTTAGGTTTAATAGAGCAGTAGAGAAATATTTTAATAATTCTGATTTGGATAAAAAATTATTAGCAGTTTTGTTTGATGATATTAATATTGCATTTTTTAGTAAATATAACAATGAATGGATAGAAGATTTTATTGGAAGATCAAAAGTTAAACGTACATACATTGATGTCTTTAAAAAATCTATTCAAAAAACAATATTTGATAAATATAAAATTAAAAGTGATATAGCTGATTGGTTTTATTCTCAATATATTTCATTTTTATTAAATAATGATTATGAAAATGGCATATTAATGTTAGATTATGCCAATTCATTATTTGCGGCAAAGCTTGTATCTGCTAATATATTTGCCGATACATCTGTTAAAGAATTATTAAAGAATACTAAAGTTATACTTGATACTAATATTTTATTATGCCTTAATTTAGAGAAGGATAAATATAGCGACGCGTATAAGGCATTAGAAGAAATATTTATTTTATTAGAAATAGAACCAATATATTTTAGAATAACTAAAGATGAATATATTAGAGTTATAAATGCAAAAATTGAGCAGATAAATAATATAATTAAAGAATATGATAATGATATATTATCAAAATCTGATGACGTATTCTTACAAACATTATTGTTCAGAAATTGCTATGATGATGAGAGTTTATCAAATTTTTATACTTCTTTAAGAGAGATACCTGATGTTGTTTATAAAGAATTGTCAATTAAAGAATATGATAATAATGAATTATGTGAATATATTGAAAAAGAAATATTTACAAAAAAACTACAGTCTGAAATGAATGAAATATTTATCCGTTTTCATAAACGCTCGAAAAGAGAAAATAGTTTAAATCATGATGCTGGATTAATAAGTGGGTTAAAATATATTAAAAATACATCTCAAGCATGGATTCTGACTAGAGATGGTACAGTGCATTCATATTCAATTAAACATGCAAAAATTGGTGAACTCCCAATCGCAATTAACCTGAGTACACTCATTAATATATTATGTATAAATGAAGGGGGTATTGATATAAATTCAGAAAACTTTAGTCCTATATTTGCTCAATTTGTTAAGAATGATGTTATTCCATTGACAGATACTTTTCAAATTGAAGATTTGACCCGTATGAGTGAAATTGAAGCAGGAATTTCACAATTGCCAAATGATGTAATTATTAATTTAGCAAAAGAAATTAATAATGAAAGGTTCAAAGGTGAAACAGATAATAAAATAGCATTAAATATTCAGAGAAGTATACAATCATATAAAATTAGAATAAAAGACGAATTGGAAATAATAAAAAATGAACTTTCAAATACAAAAGAGAGAGAAAATATATTATTAAATCAAAATGAAAATATTGAAAATAATTATAAAACATCAAAAAGAAAAGAATTATTAGAAAAATATTTAGAAAAATTTAGGAGGACTTATGTTTGGAAAAAATCCATACAAATAATTATTTTATTAGTCATATTATTCTCTCTTTTGAATTTTGTTTTATTTAAAGAAGAAAATATAATTATCTCGTTGATAATTTCTATTTTTGCAAATATTTTGACAGGATCAATATCATATAAAATATTTTGGTTGCCCAATTATTTTAAGGAAAAGAAAAAACTTGAGATAAAAATAGAAGAAATAGTCAATGAAACATGGAATAAAATTAAAAATAACTAGTTCTTATTAAAAGGAGAGTCCTCCCATGTCCAACCCACAAAAAGGTCTCGTATACATTCTAACCAATCCCGCAATGCCTGGATTGGTTAAAATCGGTCAAACAACAAACGAGATAACAAGCCGTATGAACGAACTAAACACCACAGGTGTTCCATTACCATTTGAATGTCTTTTTGCCTGCGAAGTAGATGATTGCAAAGTGGTGGAAAACGCTCTGCATAAAGCGTTTTATCCCAATAGAGTAAATCCTAGAAGGGAGTTTTTTGAAATTGATCCGGATCAGGCAATTGCAATATTGCGGCTATTTGCAAAAAAGGATGTTACTCCTGCGATAACGGCGGAAATAAATAAATCTGTCTCCACAGCAGAAAAAGAGGCCTCTGAAAATTACAAAAAAAGACGACCGCCGTTAAATTTTGCCGAGATGGGTGTGCCTATAGGCGCTAAACTGGTTTTTACTTACGGAGATACATCAGCGGAAGTGTTTGTGTCCTCTGATAGAAAAGTAAAAACTGCGGACAGCGATGAAGAAAAATCTTTAACTCAGGTTACAAGAGAAATTCTTGATATAGATTATAATATACAACCTACAAGGTATTGGAGTTATGAAGGCAAATCGCTTAATGCTTATTACAATGAGACTTATACTTTTGTGGGGTAAATAAATGCACCTCCAACTCCTCCTCGCCGACATCACCACCCAACCCGTTGACGCAATAGTAAACGCCGCAAATTCAAGCCTCATGGGCGGCGGAGGCGTTGACGATGCGATACACGCGGCTGCGGGATCTGAGCTGCTCGATGAATGTATAAAAATCGCACAGAGCCGCCGGCCGGGCGAGCCGTGTCCGACAGGTGACGCTGTAATCACAGGAGCGGGAAAACTCCCTGCGAAATATGTGATACATACTGTTGGTCCTGTTTGGCGCGGCGGTACAAAAGGTGAGGCGGAGTTACTCGCTTCATGTTACAGAAAGAGTTTGCTTCTTGCGCAGGAAAATGGAATTGAAAGTATAGCCTTCCCGAATATCAGCACGGGTGTGTATGGCTATCCTAAGGAAAAAGCCGCGGATGTCGCAGTTAATACTGTAAGAGAGACGTTAAAAGAAACGCCTGGTATAAAAAAAATCGTTTTTGTATGTTTTGATAAAGAAAATTATTCGTTGTATCAATCAAGGATAGAAAAGCCGTAAAGCGTTTACGAACCTTGTCCAATCTTCTAAAATGATCAAAAATGTTAATTAAACCGTCACCTTATCAGCTAATATCATTACAAACAATTTAACGCAAAAGGAGCTCTCATGCAGCCGCAGCAATATCCAATCCTCGAGTTTGACGAAGACAAAGACGCGTTTATAAGACCTTCTAAATTAATTCAACCGGTAGACGGTATTCCGCAAAGATGCGTTCTGGGTTTTTTCTCCGAAGTTATCAAAAAAATTATCAGCGAATATCCGAACAGGATGATTACCAATTTTTTATCAGAAGGAATCAATTATCCTCTGTATGAGCTTGATTACAAGGGAGAAAAAATAGGACTGATGCAGGCGGCTGTCGGGGCGCCGCTTGCGGCGGGTCAAATAGAAGAGCTTACCGCGGCGGGCTGCGTTAAATTTATCGCCTGCGGTATGTGCGGAGTTTTACAAAAAGAACTAGCTGTAGGAAATTTGATTATTCCCACGGCCGCCGTCAGGGACGAAGGCACGTCGTATCATTATGTAAAACCGTCAAGAGAAATTGCAGCTAACGAGCGGATCGTGCGTGTAATCGAAAATCATTTAACGGAAAATAATATTCCTTTCATTAAAGCGAAAACCTGGACAACAGACGCTTTTTACAGGGAGACTCAGGCGAAGATCGCGCAGAGAAAAAGCGAAGGGTGCGTAACGGTTGAGATGGAAACAGCCGCGTATATCGCCGCTTCTCAGTATAACAATGTCGAGTTCGGTCAAATTCTCTGTTCAGGCGACAGTCTCGCAGGCGAAGAGTGGGATAGCAGAAGTTATAATAAAAGAGCGGACATAAGAGAGTATGCGCTAAGGCTCACCCTTGATGTATGTTTAAAATTATAATAAAATAATTTTGGATGACAGGCAGTATCAGGAAACGCCTTTACACAATTCTCGAAAAAGAACCAAGAAGGGAAGATGCTGTAAGCCGCTTTATCAATGTGTTCCTTCTGTATTTGATCTGGATAAACCTTGCTGTTGTTATTCTGAGCATGATTATCGACATTCGGGGCAGCGCCGCGTTAATCATCAATTATTTTGAAACTTTTTCCATCATCATTTTTACAATAGAATACTTGATTCGTATCTGGGTCGATCCTTACAAGCCGCCGGCGCTTGTTTCTAAAAATGCTTTTCTTTCAAAGCTGCCGCCGTATGTGCGTTACATTTTTTCTCCGCTTGGGATAATTGATTTTCTGGCAATCCTGCCTTTCTACTTGCCGCTGGTTTTCCCAATCGATCTGCGCATACTGCGCGTGCTTCGTATGTTCAGGCTTCTCCGCGTTTTAAAACTGGGCAGGTACGACAAGTCGGTAAAGATGCTCAGCAAGGTGCTGGACAATGTTCTTATGGGAATCGCGAATATAATCGAATTCCGCGATAAGGAATCGGGCGAGCATGTTAAGCGGACGCAGTTATACGTAAAAGTTTTAATCGACTATCTTATCGATACAGAATCCGTGTATGCTGACGAACTGCGGAGGCTTCAGCCTGACATAATCGTTAAATCAATGGCTCTCCACGATGTGGGAAAGATCGCGATCCCCGACAGAATTCTCCAGAAACCCGCGAGGCTTGATCCCGATGAATACGAAATCATGAAAACTCACGCTGCCCGCGGCAAGGATATTATCAACGAGTTAGGTGATGTTAAAACAACAATCTACCTCAAATATTGCGAGGACATAAGTTACAGTCATCATGAGCGGTGGGATGGAAAGGGTTATCCTCAGGGGTTAAAAGGAAATCAAATACCGTTATCCGCACGGCTCGCGGCTCTCGCCGATGTCTACGACGCGCTTGTCTGCGTTCGCGCTTACAAACCGGCGCTTCCCTACGATGAGGCGATCAGAATTATAGCCGAAGGGCGCGGGACTCACTTCGATCCTATAATGACAGACGCTCTTATTGCGATTCAGGATCAATTTAAAGAAATCGCCGAGAGTTATAAATAACGTTCATATCGGTATTTTACTATATTTTGATAGGTATTAATACATTTTATCTGTAGGGGAAATTCCCTATCAAATTAATGATAATACTCAAAATTCCGTATTAAACTCTTGACAATTTATCTTTTTTTTTCTATATTAACACCATTGCCCACAGGCGTGGGATATCGATGCACAAAGGCGTGTGTTTGTCTGTGGTTGTCGCATGACAATTGTAGAGAAATACACGCCTTTTTAATATTCTGTATAGGAGGAATAATTATGAAAAAAAGTGCAATGTTGTTTGCCATAACCTTATGCGTTATGTCAATGTTATTACCGGGGTGTTCAAAAGCCGGTGATGCTGTTCCCATAGGAGCGATTTTTCCGCTTTCAGGGCCGGTTGCGTTCTACGGCAATGAATCAAGAGACGGCGCGCTTCTCGCTATCGAAGAAATTAATGCGGCCGGCGGTCTTTTAGGCAGGCAGCTTGTTTTAATTTCCGAAGACGATGAAGGAAATGCCGAGAAATGCGTTAACGCTTTAACAAAGCTTACCACAAGAGACAAGGTCTCCTTCCTGATTGGTTCCAGCACTTCCGGACCGACCATGGCGATCAGCACACTTGCTCAGAGAAGCAAGGTCATCCTTATTTCTCCGTCCGCCACTAACGAAGTTGTGACGCATGCCGGCGATTTTATTTTCCGCGCGTGTTTCATCGATCCGTTCCAGGGCGTTGTCGGCGCTGATTTCGCTTACAGCACTCTCAACAGCCGCCGCGCCGCGGTTTTATACGATGCGGGCGCTGACTATAACACAGGTCTTGCGGATTCCTTTAAAAGACAGTTCAGGACTTTAGGCGGACAGATTGTTGCCGACGAAGCGTACATGACCGGCGATGTCGATTTCAGCGCGCAGGTTACGCGCATCAGAGCGGTCAATCCCGATGTTGTCTATTTACCCAACTACTATAACGACGTAACTCTGCAAGCCAAACAGCTTCGCGATCAGGGAATTACCTGTGCTCTTGTAGGCGGCGATGGATGGGACGGTCTTGTTGATAATGCAGGCGACGAAGTTCTCAACGGTTTCTGGTCATCGGGCTTTGCCTCTGACACCACAGACCCGCGCGGCGTTGCGTTTGTAAGGGCATTCCAGACACGCTATGGCAGAACAGCTTCGCAGTTCGCGGCTCTCGGTTACGACTCGATGCTCCTTGTCGCGGACGGAATCAGAGCCGCCGGTTCTTTTGATACCACGGCGGTTAAAGACGCGATGGCAAGACTCAGCGGCAGCTATGTTACAGGAAATATCCGCTTCGACGCCAACCGTGATCCAATCAAGGGCGCGACAATTCTGGAAATCGTAAGGCAAGGCGGTAATCTCGTTAACGTTTACAACTCGACGGTTAATCCCCGCTAGGGTATAATCTAGGTTATCTATGGATTTATCAAAGGATTCGTCCAAGGAATTTTCCTGATGATCGTATTGCAGCAGTTGATTAATGGACTTTCACTGGGCTCAATTTACGCCCTGATCGCCCTGGGCTATACCATGGTTTATGGTATAGTCCTATTAATCAACTTTGCCCATGCCGATATTTTGATGGTGGGGGCTTACGCCGCTTTCTTTGTGCTCAGCGCAGTCGGAGCGGGGCCGCTTGGAATGTTATGCGCTTTTATCGTGGCGATGATAATGTGCGCGTCGTTAGGTGTCACTATCGAGCGTTTCGCGTACCGGCCTCTCCGCACGTCCCCCCGCCTCAATTCGCTTGTTACGGCAATCGCTGTCAGTTTAATTCTGGAAAACGGCGCACGGGTTCTGCCTTTTATCGGTCCGAACCCACGCCAGTTTCCGCGCCCCTCTGTAATCAATATAAGGCTTCTTGAAGGGCTTACAATCTCCAACATTCAGGTAATCGTAATAATTCTTTCGGCGCTTCTCATGCTCGCGTTAAACTACATCATCAATTACACCAAACGCGGAAAAGCGATGCGGGCTGTCTCCTTCGACCTACAGGCGGCAAGCCTCATGGGTATTTCAACTAACAAAATTATTTCTTTCACTTTCGCTCTTGGTTCGGTGCTTGCCGCCGCGGGCGGAGTGCTGTACGCCTCGGCGTACCCGCAGATAAACCCGCTCATGGGAATGATGCCTGGTCTTAAAGCGTTCGTGGCGGCGGTTCTCGGCGGCATCGGTTCCATACCGGGCGCGATGCTCGGCGGCTTTATCCTCGGCATCACAGAAACTTTCGCGAAAGGTTTTATCTCAAGCCAGTACAGCGATGCGATCTCATTCTCCATATTGATCATCGTGTTATTGTTCAGACCTACCGGTATTCTGGGCAGGAAGGCGAGGATAAAAGTATGACGAGCGGTAAAAGCGGCGGCACATCCGGCAGAAGCATCGCGTCCGGCAGAAATGAGCCGAAATTTCCATATCGTTCTACCATCATACTGGCGGCTATCGGCATATTTGCTGTGTTCGTTCCCCTCATATTGATGAAAGCCGGAATCATCGATCCTTACACCACGCGCATCATAACGATGGGCGGCGTAAACGCGATAATGGCGATGTCGGTTAACATGATAGTCGGGATCACAGGGCAGCTCTCGCTCGGGCAGGCGGGCTTCCTCGCGATTGGCGCTTATTCGTGTATTTTTTTCAATTTTGATCTCGGACTGCCCCTGCCGGCCGCGGCGTTATGCGCCATTCTTGTCACGGCTTTCGCCGGCTTTCTTATCGGATTTCCGGTGCTCAAACTTTCCGGGGATTATCTGGCCATTGTCACCCTTGGGTTCGGCGAGATAATCCGCGTAGTGTTTATAAATTTAAAGACGCTTACAGGCGGTCCAAACGGCAGGCAGTTTACAACCGAAATTGTTTTAAACGGCGAGCTTGCTTTTGTTGTAACGACAATTGTATTGATCGTTGTCCTCGCTCTTTTGCAAAACTTTTTGCGTTCAACGTACGGACGCGCGATCATGGCGTGCAGGGAAGACGAAATTGCGGCTAACGCAAGCGGCATTAATGTCTTCCGTTACAAGATGCTCGGTTTTGTTATCGCGGCTTTTATCGCCGGAATCGGCGGCTGCCTTTATGTAATGAACGTCGGTTTTGTAAGGCCGGATATCGCGCAGTTCCTCCGGTCTGTCGATTTTCTTATTTATGTAGTTCTCGGCGGCATGGGTTCCATGACAGGCTCCATTCTCGCTGCGTATGTGCTTACATATTTGCAGGAAGTCCTGCGCTTCCTTCAGGATTACCGCCTTCTTATTTATCCTCTGATACTCATCCTCTTTATGCTGTTCCGCCCCAAAGGTCTGCTCGGAATGAACGAGTTTTCTTTTATCGGCACGATAGATTTAATAATTAAAAGATTTTTCCGCAGCGCCAAAAAGCAGGAGGTGAAGCCATGAGCGGCTCTTCACCTAACACCGATAATTTACAGTTAAGGGTTCACGATCTTTCCATTGACTTTGGCGGCTTAAAAGCGTTAAGCGAATTTTCCTGCGAGATTTACAACGGCGAGCTTATGGGTCTTATAGGGCCGAACGGCGCGGGTAAGACAACTGTGTTTAATATGCTTTCCGGCATTTATGTTCCTTCCGGCGGAGAGATCGAATTTCGCGACAGAAAGGGAAGCACTCATCTTTTAAAAGGTTTAAGCCCCGCGAAACTTAACACTCTCGGCATCGCGCGTACTTTTCAGAATATCAGGCTTTTTTCAAAACTATCTGTGGAGGACAACATCCGCATCGCGCTTCATACGGGAAGAGCATCGGGGCCTTTGGACGCGCTTTTCCGTTTAAAACGTTTTCGACTTGACGAAGAGAGAATGCGGGCACAGACACACGAGCTGTTGTCGCTTTTTAAAATCGAAAATAAAAAAGAGGAGCTTGCGTTAAACCTTCCGTACGGAGAACAGCGTAAACTTGAGATTGCCCGCGCTCTTGCTTCCAATCCCTGCCTCCTTCTTCTTGACGAACCAGCCGCCGGAATGAATCCCCAGGAGACGGAAGAGCTAATGAAGATTATCAGTTTTATCAAAGAAAAATTTCGTTTAACGATCCTTTTGATCGAACATGATATGCGCCTTGTAATGGGAATTTGCAAACGGCTTTTGGTTCTGGACTACGGGCGGATAATCGCGTCCGGCACGCCGGATGAAATTAAACGCAATCCCGCGGTGATAAAAGCGTACCTTGGAACGGAGGCTGTTGATGGAAGCTGAAGTGAAAAGCGGCGAAGCAAAATCCGTTCTTTTAAACGTGGAAAACCTGACTGTCAACTACGAAGCGATCCGTGCGCTTCGCAGCGTTTCATTTTATGTGAGCGAAGGCGAGATCATTACGCTTATCGGCGCGAACGGCGCGGGAAAAACTACAACGTTACACGCAATTTCAAACATCATCAAAAAAACGCTCGGCTCTGTTACGTTTAACGGCGAAAACATTACATCGACGCCGCCTGACCGCATCGTGTCGGCGGGGCTTGTGCAGGTTCCCGAAGGCAGGCGTATTTTCGGCAACCTTACCGTGCGCGAAAATCTTGAGATGGGCGCTTACACAAGGCGCGACCCGATACGCGGCGATATGGAAAAAGTTTTTACAATTTTTCCGCGCCTCAGGGAAAGGGTGCGCCAGCTTGCAGGAACTCTTTCCGGCGGAGAGCAGCAGATGCTCGCGATGGGACGCGCACTTATGGCAAACCCGCGCCTTCTCCTGCTTGACGAGCCTTCGATGGGTCTCGCGCCGATTCTTGTTGACGAAATCTTTTCCGTGATTAAAAATATTAATGAAACGGGAACAACTGTTCTGCTCGTCGAGCAGAACGCGTATAAGGCACTCGCTCTCGCGTCGCGGGCTTATATTCTCGAGACCGGAGAAATTGTAAAGAGCGGCATGGCTTGCGATCTGTTAAAAGACGAAGCTGTAAAAGCCGCTTATCTGGGAGGTTAAAAAATGATCGTATACAGGGTTATGTCAAGGAATCCGGTTTTTATTCATCCTGATATTTCTCTCGCCGAAGCGCGTTCAATAATGGATAAAGAAAAAATCGGCCATCTGCCGGTGTTAAATAAAAACAATGAACTTGCAGGGCTTATCACAAAAGTTGATCTTGTAAAAGCCGGTCCATCGCCNGCTACAACTCTNGATATGTACGAAATCAGTTATCTGCTTTCTAAACTAAAAGTAGATAAAGTNATGGTAAAAAATGTTATAACCGTGCAGGAGAACGANGTAATCGAAGAAGCCGCGCGTATCATGGCGGATCACGGCATCGGCTGNCTTCCCGTAATGAACGGCTCTCTGCTTGTCGGCATGATAACAGACTCTGACATCTTCCATTTTTTTGTGAACGCGTTCGGCGCGCGTCATCAGGGTATAAGAATTACAATTAACCTGAAGGAAAAACCGGGACAGGTCGCCGCTTTTGCCGGCGCGGTTGCGGAAAAGGGCGGCAATATAGTTGCTTTTGTTACATCAGAAGGCGATGATGTCGCGCACCGCCGCGCCGTTTTAAAAGTAACAGGAATAAGCCGGAACGATGTAGAGGCGATTGCTAAAAACCTCGCTGATGTGGAGATTGAAGATATACGGGAATAGTGGTATTATACTAATTTGATACATGTTCTCGAAAGTAAAATTGCTGCCTTTAAAACTTATTATTCCCGTTTTTTATTCAGCGGCTATACTGTTAATGATCATAATACAATGGACAAACCAAAGCGGTATAAGGCATGGAAGCGGCGGACCGCTTTATTATAACCTGATGAACGGCCCCGCTTTCGCAAGGCGCGGTTTTGATCAAAATGATATTTCACGAATCCCTGCTGAGGGCGGGGCCTGGGTGCGTTTTAAGTCTCATCCGTTTGTTATTACAAATTCCGGTTTACCGGATCTGCCGAAACGCGCCTACCTGTCTCCATTCAGAACGCCGGACGAAGAATTTACAATCATCATTCAACTTGATATTAACAGTAAAACAATTAATTATATCGAAAACAATCCTTCCGCATTTCCGGGAATTTACTTTAGCATTATCGGAGAAAACTGGGAAATTTTTCTTAACGGGCATCTTATTCAATCGCAGATGCATCTTGACGAAAACGGCAGAATAAAATCGCGCCGTACATGGAGGGATGTTCATTTCCCGATTGATAAAAATCTTTTTACACCGGGAACAAATGTTCTTGCTCTGCACATCGCGGGAGATCCGACATACGACGCGGTCGGATTGTATTACGCGGAGCCTTACTATATTGACGATTACTACCTAATAAAAGATCAGCATGAAAGTTATCTTCTGTTTTTTATCTGCGGCGTTCTCGCGTATACCGGCATATATTATCTTTTGATTTTTTTATCCGTCAGAAAAAAAGAAGAGATTTTTAATCTTTACTACGGCATTTTTTCCATTTTACTTTGTATTTATTTTGTTACTACCAAAGGCGCCGTTTATCTTTTAATTCCCAGCTCTGATATTACTACCCGCGCCGAATATATGGGAATGTTTCTTTCGATATCGATGCTCTGTATTTTTGTTGAACATATGGGGCGGCAGAGCGTTTCAAAAATTAGCTGGTATTTTCTTGGATTCTCCGCGTTTCTCGGNGTNACGCAGATTTTCTTTAGCTGTCAGTACGGCGACGAAGTCATGCATATTTTTCTTGTCACCATGCTTATTTATTTNACNTATATATTTTTTAATATTGTCCGGATTTATTTTAAAAACCTGCGTATAGGCAATGGAGAGAACGCCGGAAAAGAAANAANATCTAATACATTTTTCAGTATACTTATCGGTTCATTAATTGTTTTCGCCTGCGGAATCCACGATATACTTGACGTTATTGTTTTCCGCAATTCTTTCAGGCTTTTTGTGTACAGCACGTTTGTGTTTCATGTCGGGATGGCGCTTACATTATCAAGCCGTTTCAGCGGGATTTACAGGCAGCTTGAAAAATCAAATGTCGTGCTGGAAAAAACCGTACACGAACGCACGCTGGAACTTGAAGAGCAGACCAGAATCGCTGTTCAGGCGTCTCAGGCAAAGAGCCAGTTTCTTGCGACCATGAGCCATGAAATCCGCACTCCGCTTAACGCGGTCATCGGGCTTTCCGAGATCGAACTGCAAAGAAGACTCCCGGAAGCTGATATAAGTAATATCAGACAGATATATCAATCCGGATCAACATTACTCGGTATAATAAACGACATCCTCGACATTTCCAAGATCGAGGCAGGAGGATTTGAACTAGTCAATACGGAATACGAAACCGCCTGCATGATAAACGACACTGTAATTTTTAACAGGGTAAGAATCGCGTCAAAAAAGATCGATTTTATACTTAAAATAAACGGNGATTTTCCAAAAAAACTTGTCGGAGACGAACTCCGCATTAAACAGATCCTTAANAATATTATTTCTAACGCGATTAAATATACCGACGAAGGCAGCGTGACTCTTTCCGCGACATGGGGGAATGTTTATGTNAACGATTCCGATAAAAAAGCGTGGCTGCGTTTTGCGGTGAGTGATACCGGCAGAGGCATCCGCAGAAGCGACGTTGATAAACTGTTTACCAATTACTCCCAGTTTGACACCAAGGCGAACCGCAAGATCGAAGGAACAGGGCTTGGCCTTGCGATATCGAAAAAACTCGCGGATATGATGAACGGGAATATAATGGTCGAAAGCGAATACGGCAGGGGATCAACTTTTACTGTCGAGGTGATTCAGGATTTCACGAAAAAAACCGAATCAATCGGAGAAGAAACCGCGGATAAACTCAGGCGCTTTTTGTATGTCAGTCCGTGGAAGGGAAAAGATATATCGCATGTGTCGCTGGCGGAAGGAAAAGTGCTTGTTGTTGATGATATGCCTGTGAACATTCAAGTGGTAAAAGGGCTTCTTGAACCCTATAAATTAATGGTTGACACCGCTTCTTCGGGATATGAAGCCATTGATATGATAGCTTACGGTAAAAAATTCGATTTGATTTTTATGGATCACATGATGCCTGGGATGGACGGAATTGAAACGGCAGCCGTAATCAAAAAAAAGGACAGCAGTATTCCCATAGTCGCATTGACAGCTAACGCGGTTGTCGGGATGCGGGAGATGTTTCTGGAGAACGGATTTAACGATTATCTTTCCAAACCAATCGATATCATCAAACTGGATGAAATCATTAAACGCTGGGTCGGAGACAAAATATCACCTGCTGCTCAAGAAGGACAGGGAGGCACAGCGCCTGAAATCGCGTCCGTGGAGGATAAAAGCGGAGAGCCGGAAACCGCGCCCGTAGAAACCAAAAGTGAAAAGTCAGAAACCGCACCCGCAGAGACCAAAAGCGGAGAACCGGAAGCTAAAAAAGAGCGGCCTTCAATTATCAGCATACCGAATGTTGATACGGAAGCAGGCATTAAAGGTACAGGCGGCACAAGTGAAATTTATTTTTTGGTGTTGTCGGCATTTTACAAAGACGCGCGTAACAGGATTGAGCTTATAAAAAATGAGATGGACGAGTCAAAGCCTGTCAGCAAAGATTTCACGATACACGTGCATGCTTTAAAAAGCGCAATGGCTTCAATCGGAGCGATGGATTTATCCGCCAAGGCAGCCGCGCTTGAAAAGGCGGGACGTTCCGGGGCTGATGNTTTTATCCGGCAAAACCTGCCCGATTTCATCGAACAGCTTATNGAATTGAATAATAATATCGGNATCGCCATTGATTCACCCGCGTAAATACGGCGNATCGGTTTNAAAAATTGTCCCGCGGATGCCTTTTTTGTTAAATATTTAATATTTTTCTTGTCTTTTAACTATACTATGGTATAATTTGAATAAGATCTTTGTTTTTTTATTCACTATCACAGCAAAGTCAGTTGTTTTTTTTGTTTTCCCGGAGTAATTGATGTTTTTAAAGAGCCGAACTATCCTTTTGATTTTTTTTGCTTTAATAGCAGTTATTTTCACACAGTCATGCAGTAAACCCCCGGTCGATACCGGGATATCTTATCAAAATATTAATTTCCGCGATGTCCCCGGCATTACCCACGACGAAGTAAGGGCGGTAGAGACGCTCCAGAGAGAATATAATACTTTCATTTTCGGGATGCCTTTAAGCGTCGAAGCGTTTGAAGATGACAACGGGAGAGTNGGCGGTTTCTCTGCTTTGCTCTGCGAATGGCTTACGAATGTTTTCGGGATTAGGTTTACGCCGCTGTTGTATGACTGGCTTGATTTGCTTGACGGTCTCGAGTCAGGTGAAATCGCTTTTACGGGAGAGCTGACACCGACAGAGGAACGGCATCATATCTATTATATGTCCAACCCAATCGCTTCGCGGATGTTAAAAACATATCGTCTAATAAGCGCTGCGCCTCTTTCGGAAATTGTTTCCGGCCGTCTTATCCGCTGCGGTTTTATCGAGGGAACCTCTACCATCAACACTGTAACTTCCGAGCTGGAACCCGGTACATATGAGACTGTCCTGCTGAGCGATGTCAGCCTGGTTTATAACGCTTTAAAGAATTCACAGATTGATGTTTTTTATTACAGCGGAACGGCGGAGGCAAACTTTGCTCAACACGCCGATGTTGTTACGCAGCATTTTTATCCGCTGACTTACCGGCCTGTCTCCCTATCGACCCAAAAACGATCGCTTGAACCTGTTATAACTATTTTGAATAAAATAATTAAAAGTTCCGGAACTTCTTATATAAACTCGCTTTATAACCGCGGAGAAATGGATTTTAATAAACACCGCCTGACATCGCTTTTAACAAACGAAGAAAAGGATTATATAAGAAACGCGGACGAAATTAAATTTGTCGCCGAGTATTACAATTATCCTATCAGTTTTTTCAATGTTCACGAGCACGAATGGCAGGGCATGATTTTTGATATATTGTCCAGAGTTACAGAACTTACAGGCTTGAAGTTTACTCTCGCGAACGATCAGCACACGGAATGGCCGCAGCTTCTCGCGATGGTAGAAAACGGCGATGTTCCGATGTCGGCGGAGCTTGTCCGCTCGAGGGATCGCGAAGGTTTTTTCCTGTGGCCTGATAATCCGACGCTGGTTGATAATTACACGCTTGTTTCCAGATCATCATTTCCCGACAAAAATATTAATGAAGTCTCGGAAGTCAGGGTCGGGCTTGTGTGGGGTTCCGTTTTCGCCGAAATTTTTAACCGCTGGTTTCCGGATCATTCCAATACCGTGGAATACATTTCNTCTAACGCGGCTTTCGCGGGTCTTGAAAAGGGCGAGGTTGACATGGTTATGTCAAGCCAGCANCGTCTTCTCGCGGTAACGCATTACAATGAATTCCTCGGGTATAAAGCCAACATCGTGTTTGATTACCCTTCCGAGTCGCGTTTTGGATTTAATATTAACGAGGAAGTTTTATGCTCCATTATGGATAAAACTCTAGGAATGATCGATCTTAAATCGATGTCCGATCAATGGATGCGTCAGACTTACGATTACCGCGTAAAACTTATGGAAGCGCGGCTTCCGTTTCTTATCGGATCATCAATATTATTTTTATTTGTAATTGTCCTATTGGTGTTATTAACTTTCAGAAACCGCGACGAAGGAAGAAAACTTGAAACGCTTGTGCATTTACGTACATCGGAACTTGACAGATCGCAGGATGAATTAAAAACCGCGCTTGAAACCGCTAAATCGGCTAACAGATCCAAATCGGTATTTCTGGCAAACATGAGCCACGAGATACGAACGCCGATGAACAGCATTATGGGTTTTGCCGAGCTTGCTCTGGACAGCGAACCTTCTCATAAAACAAGGGATTATCTTAGAAAAATTAACACTAACGCGGACTGGCTTTTACAAATCATTAATAATATACTCGACCTTTCCAAAATTGAATCAGGTAAAATGGAGCTTGAAAAAATTCCATTTAATATGCACGAACTTTTTACAAGCTGCAGAACGCTCATCCTGCCAAGAGCTACCGAAAAAGGGCTTACGCTTTATTTCTACGCCGAACCGAGTATGGACAAAAGACCGACGGGCGATCCGACAAGGCTTCGGCAGGTGTTTGTCAATCTTTTATCTAACGCGATTAAATTTACTAACTCCGGGATCATCAAACTGCACGCTACGCTTGTGAACAAGAGCGAAAGAAGCATCACGATGTACTTTGAAGTAAAAGACAGCGGCATCGGCATGACGCAGAAACAGATCGACAAAGTGTTTGAGCCTTTCGCGCAGGCGGAGTCCGGGACCACCAGAAAATACGGCGGTACGGGGCTTGGTCTTACTATAACAAAAAATATTATCGATCTTATGGGCGGGAAACTCGCTGTGGAAAGCACAATCGGAGTCGGCTCAAAGTTCAGTTTTGAATTAACGTTTGATACAATCGATTCGCCTGACAATGATGTTACAAGCGGAAATATTCTTGAGGATATAGAAAAACCCCTGTTCGACGGCGAAGTGCTGTTATGCGAAGATAATATAATGAACCAGCAGGTTATCTGCGAACATCTTTCCAGAATCGGGCTTAGAACAGCGGTCGCGGAAAACGGAAAGATCGGCGTGGAAATGGTTAAGGAGCGTCAGGAACAGGTTCAGAATAATCCCGGCGTGGTTAAGCAGTACGATTTAATTTTCATGGATATGCATATGCCCGTTATGGACGGTCTTGAAGCCTCCGCGAAAATATTTGGTTTAAAAACCGGCGTTCCGATTGTCGCAATGACAGCTAACGTAATGTCAGACGACATGGAAGTATATTCCAGAAGCGGCATGCATGACTGTGTCGGGAAACCGTTTACATCGCAGGAATTGTGGAGATGTCTTTTAAAATACCTTGTTCCAATCGAAAGGGACAAGTCAAAAGAAGAGAATACGGTTTCTTCAGGCGAAGCGGATATTGAATTCCAGAAAAGTCTTAACAATTTATTCATAAGGACAAACAGGGAGAAAGATAAACATATAATAGAATGTATTAACTCAGGCGATACGGTTACGGCGCATCTTCTTGCCCATACGTTAAAAAGCAACGCAGGTCAGATAAAATTGTACCGTCTGCAGGCCGCCGCCGCCACAGTCGAGGGTGCGCTTAAAGACGGAAATAATCAGGTAACGGCGGAACAGATTAAAACTCTGGAAACAGAATTAGCTTTCGCGATAAATGAGCTTGAAGCCATGATGAGCAATGATCCCGCTCCAGAGCCGCCGCCGCTTCCCGCCAATGTTGTGCCGCCTGAGCCCGCAAAGGTAAAAGAGTTATTCGATGAGCTTGAAATATTGCTTGCCGGCGGAAACCCCGAGTGTCTGGATTACGCCGAGGAACTTCGTTCAATATATGTTGGCGATGAAAATAAAATTGTCCTGATAAAACAGTTAATTCAATATATGGAAGATTTCCATTTTGACGCGGCGCTTTCTGTTATTGCGGGTTTAAAAGAGAAGTAGAATGTCCAAGGTACTGTCATTTTTGCATATCAACAGAAAATTACTGCTTCAGTTCCTTGTTGTCTTCGCCGCTTTTTCGATAATGATTTTAATTAGTTATTTTTTTGCTTCAAATATTGTCAGAAAACATATCGCTTCCTACGGCGAAGAAGTAATTACAACATCCGCGGAAGTGATGAATGCGCTTCTCAGCGATTTGGGAATAGCCATTGATAACATTTCTTTTTCCATTGAAAGACTGCATGCCAGCGGAGCCGGTATCGATGCGATGCGGCGCGAACTTGAAGAGTGGACTGAATGGATGCACACAAAACAGGAATCAATTGATTCATCAATCAATTTCTACGGATTTTTAAACGGCGTTTTTGTGGACGGCTCGGGCTGGGTTCCTGACAGCGGCTTTGTTCCGCAGGAGCGTCCCTGGTATTTAGGCGCGTATGCGGGTAACGGCGGGATATGTTACACCGATCCTTATATTGATGCGGAAACAGGAGAGCTTAATTTAAGTGTTTCAAAACTTGTTTTTGACAGCGGCGGAACGCCTTTCGGCGTAGTCGCTTTTGATGTTTATTTATCCAGTATAACAGATTTTATTATAGGTATGAATTTTCTCGGTAACGGTTACGGCGCTCTGCTTGACTCGCAAAGGCGTTTTATCATTCATCATATGGATCATTTTTACGGCTCGCCTCTTGAGTCGATCAATGGCGGCGCCGGAGGAATTGAGGAAATGTCGGCGCGGATTGCCGCCGGTGAAAATCTTTCCGCTTTTTCATTTATCTCGTATGACGATACTAAAAAGGTAATATTTTTTAAACAGCTTTTTAACGGCTGGTATATTACAATTATTCTTCCCAGTGACGTTTATTACAAAGATCTTGTAATGATGCAGATCATAATGTCCGCCACCGGTCTTCTTCTCGCGCTTGCCTTGTGCTGCGTTATCGCTTATATGCATATCAGAGTGTACAAGTCGGATCATGCAAGCAGGGAAAAATCGACTTTTCTCGCGAATATGTCGCACGAGATACGNACGCCGATGAACACCATCATCGGGATGTCGGAATTTTTACAGCATGAAAAACTTTCATCGCAACAGATGAATTTTGTAAACGATATTAATTCTTCCGCCAATTCTCTTCTTTCCATCATTAACGACATACTTGATATGTCAAAAATCGAAGCGGGAAAATTATCACTGGTGCCTGTTAATTTTAATTTTATAAGTTTTCTTGATAATATCAAATCAATGATGAAATACATGGCTGATAAAAAGGGTCTCGGATTTAAATTTGAAACATCGGGTGAAATTCCCGGACACCTTTACGGCGATGATGTGCGGCTCAGACAGGTTCTGACAAACATCTGCGGAAACGCCGTTAAGTTTACAAATAAAGGGTATGTCAGTTTAAGCGTTACCGCCGCAAATGATAAATTGTTATTTGCGATAGAAGACACGGGGCGCGGGATAGCAAAGGAAGAGTTGTCAAAATTATTTAACGCGTTTGAACAGATTAATACAAAAGATAACCGCGCTAATATCGGAACCGGACTCGGGCTTTTTATCAGTAAAACTTATACGGAAATGATGGGCGGAAAAATCATGGTCGAAAGCGAGTTCGGGCATGGAACTATTTTTATTATCGAAATTCCTGCGGTGGTTGGCAGCGCCGAAACGATTCTTCATTCAGATCAATTAAATATGGAGCAGACATTCAGCGCTCCTAATGCGCGTATTCTTGTTGTGGATGATAATGAAATTAACCTTAAAACTGTTGAAGCGCTTCTTGGGCTTTTTGATATTAAATCAAAAACCGTTTCTTCCGGCAGGGAAGCAATCAATCTTGTTCAAAGAGAAGATTTCGATATTGTGCTGATGGATCACATGATGCCGGATATGGACGGAATTGAAACAACAAGCGGGATAAGAAAGCTCGGAGGAAAATTCGCGGATCTTATTATTATCGCGTTGACAGCTAACGCGATTTACGGCGCACAGGAGATGTTCTTATCAAACGGATTTAACGGTTTTATTTCAAAGCCGGTTCACACCGATGAATTTAAAAAATTGCTGACTAAATGGCTGCCAGAAGATAAGATCGCGCCCGTGATACAATCCGATATCGAAGATTTACTGAAGAACGCAGATGCCATGTTCCTTGAATCAATCAAAAAGATGTTCGCGAAAAATAATCGTGATAAACATGATGAGATAGTTAAGGCGCTTAACATCGGAGATCTAAAGCTCGCGCACCGGCTTGCACACACATTGAAAAGCAACGCGGCTGCGATAGGAAAGACCGGTTTACAATCGGCTGCCGCGGATATTGAAAAAAGTCTTAGGGAAGTATCGCAAAATGCGCCGCAGATCGCGCCGCAGATTGCGTCGGAGAACGTGACAGAAATATCTAATCAGAACACCGGAAATTCTTATGTGAGTACAATGATGTTAAAGAGGCTTGAAATTGAGCTTAAAGCCGTACTTGATGAACTAGCCGGTCTTTATGAAGAGGAACCCATGCCAGCTTCTAATTTTAGCAGTGTTCATGTGGACCAGGAATCTTTAATAGAGTTGATTGAAAAACTTGAACCCATGTTTAAAAACGGCGATCCGGAATGTCTTAAATATGTAAATCAGTTACGCGCAATTCCCGGTACCGGGCTGCTTCTGCGGCAAATGGACGAGTTTGATTTTGAAAATGCCATGTTAGAGCTGTCGGAAATAAAAAAAAGGTTGATATAAAAAAAGGAAGTTACGTATTATGAATAAGTATTTTTGGACTAAAAATATATTTTTTATCATTTTAACTTTGCCAATTTTATTTTTAGCTTGCGGCAAATCATCATTACAGAGCCATGAAGGTATTTTCCCGTACGGATCATTCCGTGATGTCCCCGGGGTAACAGACGCAGAAATCAGAGCGATAGAAACGTTGAAGCGGCAGAGAACATCATTTGTGTACGCTATGCTTCCGGGAACAGAAGCGTTTTATTCACAAGACGGGAATATTAAAGGTTATTCCGCGTTGTTTTGCGAATGGCTTACAGGTTTTATCGGAATTCCGTTTAACGTACAATTGTTCACATGGAATGAAATAATTTCAGGTCTTGACTCTTATGATATTGATTTCGCGGGCGATTTAACCGCGTCTCCCGAGCGTTTAAAAACATATTTTATGACAGACCCAATCGCGGCGCGTTCGTTTAAATTCGTACGTCTTTCCGGTTCTTTGCCGTTAAACGAAATAACACAGACGCGCCCGCTGAGAAGCGCTTTTCTTAACGGAAGCATTATTATCGAACAGATTACATCAAAAATGGAACCGGGAAGTTTTGAAATTGTTTTAATTGATGATACGAGCCTTGCCTATGACTGCCTTATAAGCGGGCGGGCTGACGTATATTATTACGAAAGCAGCGATGAAGCGCTTTTTGATCACTACGAAGGTCTTATTCACGAAGATTTTATTCCAGTTATTTACGGACAGGTTTCCATGGCGGCGCAGAATCCCGCGCTTGAACCTGTTATTTCCGTAGTNCAGAAAGCGATGCGGAACAGTGACAGCCGCTTTTTCGCGGTACTTTACAACCGCGGCTACCGTGAATATTTAAAAAATAAAATAAATATGCAGCTAACGGCGGAGGAAAAGAGTTTTATCCGGTCAAATCCGGTTATCAAACTAGTCGCCGAAAATGATAATTATCCTATTAGTTTTTATAATAAGCAGGAAGGACAGTGGCAGGGAATCGTATTTGATGTGTTAGACGAAATCAGCGTATTCACCGGACTTGAATTTGAAATCGCGAATGATCATAACGCAAATTGGTATTCCATTTTNAGTATGCTTGAAAACGGCGAAGTGCCTATGATCACAGAATTGATTAAATCTGATGTGCGAAAAGAGCGTTTTCTGTGGCCNGATAACAGGATAATGACCGATTCTTATGTGCTTATTTCAAAAGAGGATCACCGTAATATTAGCGCTAATGAAATACTTTTTATGAAGGTCGGCTTGATCAGAGGGTCCGCTTATGCTGAATTATTCATGAACTGGTTTCCGTATCATCGTAACTATGTTATGTATGACAGTCTCAATCAGGCTTACGAAGCTCTTAATCGTAATGAAATTAATATGGTAATGTCCAGCCAGCATCAATTTTTAATTCTGACAAATTATCTTGAGCTTCCCGGTTACAAGATTAATATCGATTTTGATTATGTTTTTGATTCTACTTTTGGTTTTAATAATAATGAAGTTGTATTGTGTTCAGTTATTGATAAAACGCTTGGATTGATCGACACAAAAAGAATTTCCGGGCAGTGGATGCAGCGGACTTTTGATTACCGCGTGAAACTGACGCAGGCGCGTATACCGTGGGTTATATTCGCGACAGCGCTCGTGCTCGGACTTTTTTTCCTGTTTATTTTATTACAGAGAAACCGCGGTATAGGTAAGCAGCTTGAAAAATCCGTGCAGGAACGAACAGCGGAGCTGCAAATCTCGCGGCAGAAACTGGAGTCGGCGCTTATAGCCGCGAAGAACGCGAATACTTCAAAGTCGGTTTTTCTCGCGAACATGAGCCATGAAATCCGCACGCCGATGAACAGCATTGTCGGATTTTCCGAGCTTGCTCTTGATAACGAAACAACGCCTAAGACAAGAGACTACCTGAAAAAAATTCAGGCTAACGCGGAATGGCTGCTGCAGATCATTAACGATATACTCGATATTTCTAAAATTGAATCCGGAAAAATGGAACTTGAAAATATTCCGTTTGATATACACGAGCTTTTCTCAAGCTGTAGAGCGCTGGTAATTCCAAAAGCTGTGGAAAAAGGAATTATGCTGCACTTCTATGCCGAACCGAGCATCGGCAGAAAACCAATGGGCGATCCGACAAGGCTGCGGCAGGTGTTTGTAAATCTTCTAACAAACTCGATTAAATTCGCGAACACGGGAATGGTAAAACTTCTTTCTGACATTACCAATATGACAGAAAATACCATCACGATGCATTTTGAAATTAAAGACAGCGGCATCGGTATGACATCAGACCAGATAGAAAAAATATTTTCTCCTTTTACGCAGGCGGAAACCGGAACGACGCGCAAATACGGCGGCACGGGTCTTGGACTTGCGATAACAAAAAATATTGTAGAACAGATGGGAGGGCAGTTGTCTGTAGAAAGCACTCCGGGCATCGGCAGCAAGTTTAGTTTCGATTTAACTTTTAACACTATCAGTATTTCCGAAGATGAAAGACAGCATAGAAAGAGTATGTTAAAAGAAATTCCAAAACCTGTTTTCAACGGCGAAATTTTGTTATGCGAAGATAATATTATGAACCAGCAGGTTATCTGCGAACATCTTGAGCGCGTCGGAATTAAAACGATGGTTGCGGAAAACGGAAAAATCGGCGTTGATATGGTTATGGAACGCATCAGAAGAGGCGGCAAACTGTTTGATTTAGTATTTATGGATATGCACATGCCTGTGATGGACGGGCTTGAAGCGGCGGAAAAAATACGCGAACTTAACACAGGCATTCCCATAGTCGCAATGACAGCTAACATAATGATCGATGATCTGGAAGTTTACAAGATGAGCGGAATGCCGGATTGCATCGGCAAGCCGTTTACATCGCAGGAATTGTGGCGATGCCTTTTAAAATATCTTACACCGGTTGGAAAAGCGAGTACGCTTGAAAATAATGAAGCGCCTGTGGAAGCCGATATGGAATTTAAGAGATCCCTTCAGGAATATTTTATAAAAAATAACCGCAGAAGATTTAAGGAAATAATTGAAGTAATTGAATCGGGNGATATAAAAACNGCGCANCGCATGACGCATACGTTAAAAACAAACGCCGGGCAGATTGGTCTTGTCAGGCTNCAGCATATCGCGGCAGAAGTTGAAAAACAGCTAAGAGACGGAAAAGATTTAACGGCAAGAGAGCAGATGACGCTTCTTGAGTCTGAAATAAACGACGCGCTTTATCAGCTTCAATCTCAGCTTGCCGCTGCGGAGAATGCGCCGGAAACAAAAAAAACCGATGGGTCCGGCAAGGACGGTCAACTTGATATTCAAGAGTTATTCGAAACTCTGGAACCAATGCTCAGGCTTGGAAACGCGGACTGCTTTAAACTCATTGACAGTATACGAAATGTGCCTGATTACATTATTGAAATACCCGGCGGAAGCAATGAATTGAAATCGAATCTGATACACCAGATAGAAGATTTTGATTTTGATGCCGCGCTCGTAACTTTCGCGGAGATTAAAGAGAATTGGGCAAAAAGGCAAAAATAGCATATTGTAAATAAACTTGCCGCGGAATTAAAAAACGTGATTCTCGAATGGAATTTTAGTATAGAGTAAAAGTATGTTAGAATTTATTGATTTATGTGTAGAAAGACCAATTGGTTCAGACGGGAACAATGAAATAATAAATTTATTAAACAAGGAATTTAAAGAATTAAAATTTAATACAATAGAATTGCCGTTTAATTGTTCAAAATGGGAAAAGGGAAATTCGTTTATTGAACAAAATAATTATAAAATAGAAATATTCCCAAGCCCGTTTTCAAAGGAAATTAAAGGCATTTTCCCTATAAAACATGTTTCAACATTATCGGAGTTAAAATCTATAAAAGATTTTAACGGTATTTTGATATTTAAAGACGATTTGACAAAAACCGCATTAATGCCTAATAATTTTCCTTTTTATTTTCCTGATGAAGATAAGTTAATATATGAAATTATTGGAGGCATAAAACCAAAAGGAATTATAACAATAAGCGGACAAGACCCGGTTTCCGGGTTAAATCCATTTCCAATATTTGAAGATGTCAATTTCCAAGTACCTTCAGCTTATACTGCAAATTTAGATAATATTTCTGAAGATGATAAAATATCAATTGAAATAAATTCAAAAATTAGCAAAGCGGGTTCTAAACAGGTTATATATAGAAAAGAAGGCAAATCAAAGGATATAGTTTTAATTACCGCGCATATGGACAGTAAATATTTCACGGAAGGCGCAATAGATAACGCTTCCGGAGTATACACACTATACGAAATTGCAAAATTATTAAAATTGGAAGATTATAAATTTTCGATAGAAATTGTGCCTTTTAATGGAGAAGACAGTCCCGAAGTATCCGGTCAGCTTGCATATTTGGATTATATAAAAGAAAATAATTTGAATATTAAATCAGTAATAAATATTGACGGTTCAGGGCATATTGGATCAGAAAATATGTTTTCATTTTATAATTTTAATGAAAATTTAAAATCGGAAATTATTAATAAAAATAATTTATTAGAAGATGAACAATGGTATTCCGGGGATCATAGTATATTTGCGTTTCAAGAAATACCCTGTATCGCAATAACAACAAGCAGTATGTTTTCAGATTTAATAAAAAATATTATACATACAAAAAAAGATAAAATGGAATTGGTAGATATTAAATTATTAGAAGAATTAAGTGAAATAGTAATTAAAATATTGGAAATTATTGATAAGGAATTTTAAAGTAATAGGCGAACCTATTTATTAATAATTTCTTTACTTAACCGCTTGTTATTTTTTAAAGTTTTTATAATGTAAAAAATATCTTCAACACAGTTTAAAGGCAAATATGTTTTATATTCATCAATTTTAATCTCTTTTATGGAAGATGAATTTTCATCTTCGTAAACACCGCGTTTATTAAAAGAGAAAAATGCAATGCCGTTGTTTGCATAATATTCCGGAATATAATTAATGTGGTAAATTTTTGGATCTGCGCCATCAATATAAATAACAAGTTTTGATATTTCATTACTACCATCCGGTAAAGTTAAATTACCCTTAATAGTATAACCGTCGAAAGTTTGAACTTTAATAATTTTTGAAATAATTTTATATATCTCCTTTAAATGTATCTAAATAAATTATAATTATTTTCCCGATTTAGTTTAAAGCAACTTGCAGTTATTGTTTGTTATGCGGCGTTTGTTCATACGCTATTATTCATATTTATATTATTAATTCATAAAATATTATAGCTGATGCTTTCTAAAAATGCGCAGTAAAAGCCAATGCACCCGCAACTCCTCCGTTTGGAGCGGGGAAAAACGCGACTGTCCAGTTACGAGGATCATTTAACTGCGCGGTTTTGGGTTCTTTAAACGGCGCAGTAAAACCGGATATTATCCCAGATGCCCATAAGCCGACTCCGAGAGCACACACTACAAACGGAAGACCAGTAAGCAGCAATAATGGTTCATTACTAGTCCATGCTGCTCCAAAACCAAATAATGCAATGCCGCCGCCTTGCATGAGCGTTAAATATATACCATTCTGCCAATCTCCTGAAATCCACGAGCCAAGCCCAAAAAATATGTTCAAAAAGCCCATTCCTATTTTGCCGACAGCACTTGCCGGATACGCAAGAGGGGTTATATTGAGCATTTGTCCAGTGTCGTATTGGGGAAACAATGCCAGTGTCACCATCTCATTAGTAACAGTCTCCTGCGCCTGAACAAGCGACAATCCGGTCGTCAGTAAAATGATTATTAAAACAATGTTTTTCTTTCTCATATAAATTTCCTTACATTGTTACCTTGTCATGTGACGTGGAAACT